>CAZOKB010000004.1:0-38029 GCA_964580285.1 uncultured Bdellovibrionales bacterium | reverse complement strand
GGGAAGCGTTTGTCTGCCGTGCTCGCCACTGTGGCGGCTGCGGTAGCGCCGGGTGTGTCGACCGAAGATCTCGATCGTATTGCGGAGCGGGAAATCCGTGCTTGCGGAGGCATCCCGATCTTCAAGGGCTATGGCGCCGAATGGGGCAAACCGTTCCCGGCCGCGCTCTGCACCTCGATCAATGAGGAAGTCGTCCATGGTATCCCGAATCCGCAGCGCATCCTCCACGATGGCGATCTCGTGAAGCTCGATATCGGATTGCGTTTCGAGGGAATGGTGAGCGATATGGCCCGGACCATCGTAGTAGGAGCGGTGACCCCGGAGGCACAGCATCTTCTCGATGTGACCCGAGAGAGTCTCAGTCGAGGCATCGCTGCTATCAGGGCTGGAGGGCATATGTCGGATTATGCGTTGGCAGTGCAGTCGTATGCTGAAAGTAATGGTTATTCTGTCGTGCGCGATCTCGTCGGCCATGGCGTCGGCCATGACCTGCATGAGGACCCGCAAGTGCCGAACTATTTCCATGCCGGTATCCGGGATTTCGCCTTCGTTGAAGGAATGACATTTGCGCTCGAGCCGATGATTAATGCTGGAGCTTTTCAGGTAAGGGTGGCGGATGATGGCTGGACCTTCGTGACCAAGGACAAGAGTCTCTCAGCGCATTTCGAGGATACTATCGTCGTGACGAAGAGCGGGGCGGATATCCTGACCCGAGGGAGTATCTAACTAAAAAAGCACCAAGTCTCAGACTTTATATTCGTAGAGTTTTCCTCCGGCATTCCATTGTCTCCCTGTGGTGCTAAAGCATCCAATGGTCAACAACGAAACGACCGGAAGGGAAAACTACCAAGCAGCGAGTTTGTGTGCTTCGGAACCTGTGTTTTTAATGAGAGTATGGCTGAAAAAGGTTTTCTCGGTATCGATTGGGGTTCGGTCGACGTCGGCATTGCGGTCGCCGATCCGGAGACACGGATCGCTTTGACGTGCACGACGCTCAGAAATGACGAGCAGCTCCTGCAGCGGATCGCGGAAATCATCGAGCGGGAGGATGTCGGGACCGTCGTTATCGGCATTCCATCGCATGTGAACCGGGTGATGGTGGAATACGAGGGGGAGAAGCTCGGGAAGCTGCTCACTGCATTCCTGCCCGAGCTGCGCATCGCCTATCAGGATGAGATGTTTACGACCAAGATGGCCCAGCACAATCTCATCGAGCGCGGCATGAAGAACGTCTCGAAGCACGATGACGAGGAAGCAGCGCGGATTATTCTCCAGGAATGGCTGGATAGGCAGGTAGGGGATAGGCGATAGAGAGGATAGTGCGATAGGTAATATATGGAATACAGAAACTGCGAAAATGACTCTTGAATAGCGAGTCGTTTTCTTGTAAACGGTCATAGTGCATTGTGCAGAGTTTTAGATCTGACATCCAACCTTCTATTTTCGCTCTTGCACAAAAGCATCGGGGGGGGGTACACTAGGAGTAATATAAATACCTACTTTATGCACAAACGATTTCCAGCGCCGATAACATTTCTCTTCGTGTGCTTTTTTCTTTTGACAGGCGCACGGGGGGCAGAGGCGAAGAGTGTGAGCTGGACTAGTAGCATTATGCCTAATTTAGCGTATTATTGGAATCATGGTACTGGGGGATCGTGGTCTGGAGAAGGAGTGACGCCTGAGACTGCTGGATGTGCTGGTGGAACTTTGAGTTGTGGCTGGGCAACAGCGTTACAAGGCGCTTCCGCGGCTATTATTTACAAGGCTCGTATTATAGATGTTGCAACTAGTACTGAAATTTTTGAAGGATCAGTTATTCCAGTTGGGACTCAAATACGTTTTGAACAAATTGTTCCTCAAGATGAAGATATTTCTTGGTTTGGAACTGGATTTACTTCTGATTCTCCGTATGGACATTGGGTAAATAACGCTGGTCCAAGAAGAGATATTGGTTGTTCCTGGGAAGAAAGCTCGTTTTTTGATACTTCTGCAGAAGGATATAGTAGTTATGCTTATGCTTTTCATCTTTTAAATATAAATCCTCCGGTAGTGACTTATTCTCATATAGGAACAACTCTGTCGTGTGATGCAAGTGGACAAAACTGTACAGTCATGAGTTCAGGACCCATTATGGCGCAGGTGAATATAGAAAGTACTTACGGTAAATTTTATCATAGATACAGATGGTATGAAGATGGCGTAGATATTACTGGATGTACCGGTAATAATGTTCCTCTGAGGGTAGCTCCTGGATCATGGGACGAATACCGAGTTTGCGAAGGATTTAATTGTGTTTCTGGTCCTGATTACATTCTTCCTATCCCCTCCCAAACCATCACCTTCAACTTGACCGCTGTAGGTGGCAACGCTGCTCCAGCTGCTCCCGTCATCACCCCTCAGCCCTTCACCGGTCCGACCAGTATCGCCCATACTTTCTCTGCCCAAGCCTCTGATCCAGAAGGAGATCAGATCAGATACGCCTTTGACTGGGACAACAACGGTTCCGTCGATGCGTATATCCCTCCGATCGGCTACGTCGCTTCCAATACACTGCAATCCACTCAGAATCCCATCTCCGGACAGTGGACTCTTCCAGGAACCGCTTCTTTCAAAGTGCGTACCGAAGATAATCAGGGAGGTATCTCACCCTGGACCGGAGCAACGGCTACTCTTTTTCCTGTCGTGAACGGCCTTTGCGGCCCAGCGAGCGGCATCGCTACCTCTACCTCTCCAACGATCGGCCTCTGTACGAGCGGTACAGCTACTGCTGTCTCAGGATCAGGACCTTTTACTTGGGGCTGCCTCGGCTCTCAAGGAGGCACGGATGATCTCTCTTGTAGTGCACCGTATGTCGCCCCTCCGACCCTCAAGATCTGTGAGAATGCTTGTGACAGCACTCTCGATCGTACCGGGCAAACCTTTGCCATGAATCAGAGTTCCACCAAAACCCTCAAAGCCTGCTTCAATGCAGCGGTTTCCTGTGCTAATCTGACCGGAGATGTCACTGCCACCGCTACCTGGACCGAAGCTAATATCCCTCAAAATGTCATCACCCTCAGTAATGGCACCTTAACCTCGGCTCTTGCTACCGGACAAGAAAACTTCCAAGTGAGTTATGGAGGCAGCACCAAAACCGCTACTATCCAAGTGGCCTGTGTCCCGCTCACCTGTCTTGCTGCCAAAGCACAAACCGATGCCTACTGTAGCGATACCATTCAAGATACGGGAGTCTCTAATGGGTGTGGCAGCACCCTCGTCTGTCCCGGGACACGTTTCTGTGATACGAACTATCGAGAAGTGGCGCCGTAGGAGCAGCGATAGGCCCTAGCTGTCAGGGAATAGAAAGTAATAAGGGTTAATAAAGATCAAGAAAAAAATATGCATAAATCATTTGATCGTTTTGTGGCTGGAGTATTCGGGGTAATCTTCCTGTGCTCGGCAGGTGGAGCGCTGGCTCAGTCTATCGAAAGTATCCCGGCGGATATCCAAGCGCTTATTGAGAAAAATCCGGAATCTTTGACAGAAGAAGAAAAAGCAAAAATAGCTCCGCTTCTTCATCCATCGCTCGGGCAACCGCCGGCGGATGCAGATACCCCAGGAGCGATCAATTGTTTCGATCATTACAAGTTTGGATCGGTGCAGGTGGATGTCAGTCCAACTCTGAGTTCAACGGTCTCGGGAGCAACCTTGGGATTTACTGGAACGGTAAAAAATGACAACGACTACCCGATTGTCGCCGGTGAAGTCTATGCTAAGATTTTTCTCAAAAAGAATCAGGATGATGCGCTGACGCACCAGAACGGGTACGCGCTCGTCGATCAGTTTGTCGTGAAGGATGATCTTTCTCTCAAAGCAAAAGGAGAACAAGAGCTTTCGTTTACATGGAAAGTGCCCAATGCTGCCGAAGCGGGTGACTATCAAATCGCTTTCTACTACAATTCCGCCAAACGGTACAATTTGCTCGGGCTTTCATTTACGGATGATGTGACCGGGAATACGGCAGACTTTAGCGTAAAGGGGAATATAGGGACAGCGGTAGCGTTTGATAAAAATGTAGTGACCCTCAATAAAAATATCTATCGTTTTGCGGCTTTCCCACCACATTTTACCAAGGATGAGCCAGTGACAGCGGAAGTGAAGCTCGTGAATCCAAAAGACAAAGATGTGGCGGTAGCAGTCACCTGGAAGCTCTATGCGTGGGATGGTTTACGTGAAGAGGCGCGGCAAGACATAAAACAAGAGGTAATTTTATTGAAGGCAAAAGAGGTAAAGACGCTTGCCTATGTAGCGAAGCCGATCAATGCTTCGGTATCATACTTGGTAGCTGAAGTGAAGGACCGGGATACGAAATCCCTCTTGGATATCCGTTTTGTACGGGATGGTATTGAAGAAACACGCATTAACTTTCCGAGTATCGAGACTTATCCGTTGAAAGCCGGAGAAGTTGCGAAACTTTTCTCTTGTGTCCATAGCACCAATCAGCCGGTAGTGAAGGAGAATACGCTTTCATTGATCCTGCGTGATGAATCAGGGAAGGTGATCCATCATTACCAGTACCAAGGAGATGTTACAGGGGAAATGATGGGTTTGGCAGATACCTTCACTCCGGACAAGACGTATGCTAACTTTACGCTCACAGCGACCCTGGAGCGGGGAGGACAATTAATGGAAGAGGTAGTGCAGAAATATGATTGCGAAAAGATTGATGCGAGTCTCTGCTCAAAGAGCAAAGTCAGTTCAATAGCAGAAAGCAAGAAAGATATAGCAAAGAGAGTCGGAATTGCTATCATTGTGGGTCTTACGATGATAGGTTTGCTTCTGGTGGGTATCAAGAAACGTCGGGGAACACGATAAAACAGACGTGCTTTTCAAATCCTGTTTTCTTTGGCGGCTGCTCCAGAGATTTGACAAAATGTGTTATACTGGGATGCAAGAGGGATTAAACGGTCTTAAATTGGAGAGAAAAGTTTTATGGAGCAGCCGTACTTGAGTGTGATTATTCCATCCTATAAAGAAGGAGAGCGGATTGGAAGAAATCTTTTGGAAATTGATAAGTTCTTGAAAGGAAAATCTTTTACCTACGAAATTCTGGTAGTGGTGGATGGATCACCAGATAATACCGCAGAAGTGGCTCGGAATTATAGTCTCCAAGTAGCGCATCTTCGAGTGATTGATAATGCGGAGAATCACGGGAAGGGGTATGTGGTGCGCCAGGGGCTCCTCGAAGCCAAAGGAAAATATCGCCTTTTCTTAGATGCTGATGGTTCGACATCTATCACGCATTTGGATACGTTTCTCCCGCAGTTTGAGCAGGGGTATGATGTTGTCATGGGTTCGCGGGATATTGAGGGCTCTTTTATCCAAGTACATCAGCAAAAGTGGCGGGAAGTTTTCGGTGATATGGGGAACTGGGCGATCCGGATAGTGCTTGGACTGTGGAGTTATCCAGATACGCAGTGCGGGTTCAAGATGATTACTGGTGAAGCCGCGGATGTGGTAGCGAAGCGGATGGTAGTGGATCGCTTCGGTTTTGATTATGAATTTATTATTCTAGCCCTGAAATTAGGGTATACGGTCAAGCAGATGCCGGTACGCTGGATGAATGAAGAAGGGTCGACCGTGAAACTGTTTGGGCCGAATGGCTATATACAGGTGTTCGTAGACCTCTTTAAGACCAAGTGGCGACTCATGACGGGAGCCTATCGAACTAAAGAACATATGAAAGAGAAGCTGGCTACCGTGTAGACAAGAGAGAATCAAGGAGTTTAAAACAAATACCATGGAGGTGCAAATTGAAAAGAAGAAGGGTGTATCCTACGAATCAGAACTCCGGCAGGATATTGTCACTGGAGACTGGGTAGTGATTGCTACCGGTCGCGCACGGCGGCCCGATGAGTTTGCCACCAAAGAACGAGCCAGGGATATGAATCCGCATGATCCCTTTGCTCATCCAGAAGAGAGTGGTCAAGAAAAAGACCTGCTCATTTATCGTCAGCCGGATGGCGAGTGGAGCTTGCGGGTGTTCCCGAACAAATACCCGGCTTTTTCGAGCAGAAAAACCCTTCGGCAACTTGGAGAAGGTCCGTATTTTGCCATGAGCGGGGTTGGCTACCATGAGCTTTTTGTTACGCGCGATGGAGAAAAACATATTGCGCTTCTTGAAGAGTGGCAAGTCGCTGAACTCATCGATGCGTATCAAGAGCGTTATCTAGCGCTCATGAATAAGAAGAATGTTCATTATATTCAGATATTTCATAACCATGGCAAGGAGGCTGGGGCAAGTATTGCCCACCCCCACTCACAGCTCATGGCTATACCGGTAGTTTCACCGTACCTTCAACTAGAATTGGATGGTTCGGAACGGTATTTTCGGAGTACGCGAACGAGAGTGTACTCAACGATAGTGGAGTATGAACAGGCAGAAAGAAAACGAGTGGTATGCGAGAATGAGTATTTTATTGCTTTTTGCCCCTTTGCTTCACGTGCAGCTTTTGAGGTGTGGATCGTAGGGAAGCGACCGTCGCCTTATTTTGAGCATATTACTGATGAAGAAAAATTTGCCCTTGCTCAGGTGTTGAAGCAGGCGCTTGCTTCAATTTATACCGGCCTCAAGGATCCGGCGTACAATTTTTATATCCATACGGCTCCGTGTGATGGGCGTGACTATGAGCACTACCAATGGCACATAGAAATTCTCCCTCATACCAGTACATGGGCTGGTTTCGAGCTTTCAACAGGCATCGAAGTTTCAACGATACAGCCGGAGGAAGCGGCAAAGTATTTACGGGAGCAACTGTAAAGACAGTATCAAGTCTTTTTGTATACTGTATTCCGTCTCAAGGGCGGACCCTGTCTTTTTTTGAATTATCTTCTACTCTGGCTCCGTGCGTGTTTTTGTTTTAGAATAGAGACATATGCGGAAAAGATATTTTGTGGGGAATCTGAAAATGAATTTTCTGTCTCGCGAAGAAGCGGAACAGTATCTTTCGGTGCTCCGTCGTGAGGCGATGGGAAAACATTTTGGTGAAACCCGAGGTATTCTCTGTCCACCAGTTCTTTATTCGCGTGATTTTGATCATTTGCCTGAGTCTTTTTCTAAGGGCGCACAAAATGTTTTTTGGGAAAAAGAAGGGGCTTACACGGGGGAAATTTCTCCAGTTATGCTTAAGAATGATGGTTTTGAATACACGTTGGTGGGACATAGTGAACGACGTTTTTATGGAGGCGAAACGGACGAGGTTATCCGTGAAAAAGTACGTGCGGCTTTAAAACATCACTTGATTCCGATCGTGTGTATTGGAGAAACACTCGAGGAACGTCAGGCAGGCAGGGTAGATCAGGTATTAGATCGGCAGCTAGAGGCGATTTTTGGAGATCTTTCAAAAATGCAGGCGGAAAAAATCATACTGGCGTACGAGCCTCGTTGGGCGATTGGGAGTGACCGCTTACCTTCGACACAAGAAATTTATCAGGTACGGGTGATGCTTCGGAAATGGCTCTTGGAGCGACTCGGGAGCGCTACCGAGGAGCGTATCGCTGTACTCTATGGAGGATCGGTAAAAGCAAGTTTTCTTGGGGCAGTCTCTTGGGAAGCAGAAATGGATGGCGTACTCGTTGGACGAGAAAGTCTCTTTCCTTTTGAAGTGGTAAAAATGATGCTGTTGCTCGAAGGAGCTGAAAAGGATAATTTGATAGACACAGAGACAACACTATGATTTACGGAACGAAAGAATTGTTGGAGCGGGCTAAGTCGGGAGGGTATGCTGTTGGCGCCTTTAACACCGTCAATGTCGAAACCACTCGGGCTATTATCGAAGCAGCGCTTGAAGAACAGTCACCTGTGATTGTGCAGGTTACGGAAAAGACACTGGATTATGCTGGAGGTCGCGCCATTTTTAACTTCGTGAAGAATACGGCTGAATTTTATGCCGCTGATATTCCCATAGCCATTCATCTGGATCACGGGAAGAGTTTTGAAGTGGTGGAGCGCGCTATTGAGATCGGCTTTCCTTCGGTGATGTATGATGGATCACGCAAAGAATACCCAGACAATCTGTCTATGACCCAAAAAATTGTCGCGCACGCGCATGAGCGAGGGGTTTCGGTGCAGGGAGAGCTTGGGAGCGTGCCGTATCTGGGTGAAGTTTCGATGGAAGATGTGGCGTGGGACGACTATATGACTGATCCGGAGCAGGCGGAAGAATTTGTGCGTACAACTGGTATTGATACGCTGGCCGTGGCTATCGGGAATGCCCATGGATTTTTTCGCGAACGGAGCGAACCGGACTATGAACGTCTCTCGGCGATAGCAGCGCGCGTGACGGTACCACTGGTGTTGCATGGGGCGTCTGATTGGCACAATGGCCGGGTGGTTGAGGTGATTAAGCGGGGGATTTCTTGCTTCAATGTCGATACAGCCATCAGACTGGCATTCCTTGGGGAGCTTCGGAAAATGCTCGATTCAGGAGATGAAACGGACTTGCGGAAGATTCTGGGGGCGGCGAAAGAAGAGACAAAGGATACGGTGCGGCAGAAGATGAAAATGTTCGGGAGTTCTGGAAAGGCATAAATAAAAAAAGAAAAAAAAGAAATCAAAAAATATGAAAACAATACGCGTCGCTATTAATGGGTTTGGGAGGATTGGTCGAGCAGCCTTTAAAATTGCCGTAGAGAAACCAGAGCTGGAGGTTGTCGCGATTAACGATTTAACGGATGCAAAAACATTGGCGCATCTTTTGGAACACGATACGGCGTACGGTCATTATCGGAACCGAGTTGTAGCAGAAGAAGGTGGTATCCGGGTGAATAACGTACTCTATCCGGTACTGTGTGAAAAAGACCCGCTCAAGCTGCCCTGGAAGGATCTTTCCGTGGATGTGGTTCTGGAATGTACGGGTCGTTTTGTGGACAAGGATAGCTCGGCGCAGCACGTAGCGGCCGGTGCGCGCAGAGTGGTGCTTTCGGCTCCGGCGAAAGGAGGAGCAGCCGATGTGAAGACGTTTCTTATGGGGGTGAATGAAGATGCCTATGCGGGCGAAACGGTGGTATCGAATGCTTCGTGTACCACGAATTGTCTGGCTCCAGTCGCCAAGGTACTCGAAGAAACTTTTGGTATCGAGAAGGCGCTCATGACCACTATTCATTCGTATACAGCGGACCAGAATCTCCAGGATGCGCCACATAAGGATTTGCGTCGAGCGCGGGCGGCTGGACAGAATATTGTCCCTACGACGACCGGTGCGGCGATTGCAGTGACCGAAGTCATGCCAACACTTAAAGATCGTTTTGATGGTTTGGCGTTACGGGTGCCCACCATCGTTGTGTCGATTACGGATTTCACGTTTTTGCTCAAGAAAAAAACAACGGCTGAAGAGGTGAACGCAGCTTTGCAGCAGGCGGCCGAAAGCCAACGTATGCGCGGCGTGCTCGCTGTCACGGATGAGCCGTTGGTATCATCAGATTTTATAGGGAATCCCTTTTCCAGTATTGTTGATTTGTCATTGACGAAAGTGGTGGACGGTGATTTTGTGAAGGTGGTAGCGTGGTATGATAATGAATGGGGCTACTCTCAGCGCCTGGTGGAGATGGCTGTTTTGGTAGGTAAAGAAAAATAGATGCTGGTGGTTTATTATGGAAGCCTCAGGTGAGTGAACGTGTATAACATTGTGAAGAAGGTATGAAAAAACAGACAACTTCTCTGGATGAAACAGAGTATCAATCACATAGTCAGCGTCTTCGAGTTATTGCTGAAACTTCGTTCGGAACCTTGTCTGATGAGGCGATTTTGGAGATTCTGGCAGAGCGCCGCACGCTTGAAAAAGAGAATGCTGCCTATGAAAAAGAGCGCGAAGAAGAGCAACAAGCAGCAGCTGCTCAAGCAGCTGAACGTACTGCTTTGGAACAAGCGCTTGAAGAGCTGAATACGGCGATTACTCCGGACAAGGACGATGAAACGTTGCTTTCTCTGGTAGCCCAGCGTAAAGATATCGAGGCCAAGTTGGTAGCTTTGGGTAAACCAAGAAAAATAGCATTGCCAGTCGAGGAACTGGTTATAGAGACAACGCAAGAGGAGAGCGCAATAAAATTAGAGAAACAAGAGGTGGTTTCGGCGGAACCAGTGTTGCTGACTCCTGAAGTTGTTGAGGTGTCTGTAAAAGAAGAAAAGGCTGTTGTGGCAGCTACTGAGGAATCTTTAGAACCTCGTGAGACAAAGAAGACGACGGTAAAAAAAGTCTTGGATGAGCGTATTGGTGAGGAAAAGATCAACATGAATCTTACGAGCACCGAAGCGAAAGATTTTTTACAGTCACTTGAGACCAACCCAGACGAAGCTCTGACGCACTTGGAGGGTCTTTCTGGTGAGCTCAAAAAAGATAAAAGCTTTATGCTCAAGGTGGCGGCGGTCGATCCGGCATATGCGATGCACTATGCGGATCCGAAAACGCTCAAAAAGGATGAGGATTTCAATATTAAAATCGCAGCCCTTAAGAATCCGAGAAATTCAGGAAATCCTTTAGCAGAAATGCTTTCAGAAGCGCGGACAGGCAAAGTGGTGATGGCAGCAGTTAAGAATGATTTTAGAAACCTTCGTTATGCGACGCCGGATATGGAAGGGTATGCCGAGATATTGGAAGTCGGAAAGAACGAGGCTCGGGAGAAAGTGAAGGCATTGGGGCAAGCAGTAGACTTGCGCATGTTCTTGCCTAAGGTGTTGCGAGAGGACGCGGCCTTTCTTGAGGAAGCGGAAACTATTGTGAAGGCTTTGAAAGAAAAGCAACAGAAAACAGAGTAGTGTTTTGGATAAGATACAAAAATCAATAGCAATAAGCATGTGTACGATACAGTGATCAAAAATGGGACCGTTATCGATGGAACCGGCGCACCCATGGTACGAGCAGATGTTGCGATCAAGGAAGGGATGATCGTGGGTATAGGTGAATTTTCCAAAGAAGAAGCGGAACAAGTTATCGAGGCAGAGGGGTGCTATGTGACACCAGGATTTATCGATGTCAACAACCACTCGGATACCTATTGGGAGCTTCTGTCTCAGCCCAATCTAGCGGGTATGCTCTGCCAGGGGGTGACCACGATCATTGGGGGGAACTCCGGATCATCTTTGGCTCCGCTGACGAACCCTTCCGTTATCCGATCGATTCAGAAGTGGACTGATGTTGGGAAAGTCAATTTCAATTGGCTATCCATGAAGGATTTTTTGATGGAAATAGAACGCCGACGTCCGGGAGTGAATTTTGGTACGTTGGTTGGGCATGGTACGTTGCGGCGCGGGGCCATGCGTGATGAAACGCGGCCCATTGCACCAGATGAAATCGATCTTATGGCCAAGCTTTTGCACACCGCTCTTCGGGAGGGAGCGCTGGGGTTTTCCACAGGGTTGGTCTATACACACGCCCGGGGCGCTGGCGCACGGGAGCTTTCGCAATTGATTTCCGTAGCGAAGGCAGAAAAAGGGGTATATGCTACCTATGTCCGGGATGAAGAAGCGGGCTTAGTGAAAGCGGTTGAGGAAGCTATCGGTATGGCTCGTGAAGCAGGCCTACCCCTACATATTTCACATCTCAAGGCGGTAGGAGAAAAGCACTGGCCATTGATGGATGAGGCGTTGCACCTTATCGAAACCGCTTCCATGAATGGTATGGATATTTCCTTTGATGTGTATCCTTACATTACGACGGGATCCGTTATGTATACGCTGTTACCGACGTGGATTACAGAAGGCGGTCGCAAGATGATGATGTACCGGTTACGAGATAGCCAGGTACGGCAAGCGGTGATACGGGATATGAAAAAGGAAGGGCGTGATTATTCGCGGGTTCTCATTTCCGTTTCGCAAATTAATCGTATGCTGACGAAACGGCGCATTTCTGAAATCGCCATCGCTCAAGGGAAACAGCCGGAAGAAGTAGTGATTGATGTTTTGCTCGCAAGCGATGGTCGTGCCATTGTTTCGCTTGAGGTTTTGTCAGAAAAAAATGTGGATAAAGCGGTCACGCACCCATTTTCCATTATTTCGAGTAATGGTGTCGGGTATCCGATTGGACACAAAACAACAGGAGATCTGGTACACCCGAGAAATTTTGGTACCTTTCCGAAGGTGTTTGCGGAGTATGTACGCAGAAAAAAACTCTTATCGTGGGAAGAGGCTGTGTATAAAATGACCGGAAAACCGGCGGCCCAGTTTTTGCTTACCGGGAGAGGTGTGCTCCGGAAGGGGAACTATGCGGATGTAGTGGTGTTTCGACCAGAGGTCATCGCTCCACGTGCGACCATGGAAGACCCGTATCAATACCCAGTGGGCATTGACTGGGTATTGGTGAATGGTTTGCCGGCGATTGAGCGAGGGAATATGACAGAGAAGCGGTCTGGTAGTATTATCCGACACCGTTCGCGTTCGTGGTTTCGTTGGTAGGGAAATCTAAAAAAATGCTTTTTTTAAGCTTTTTATTTGATTTTTTTTGAATACTTTCTAGTCGACATTTTGAGGGAGGTAGGTTTGTGTTGTAGGATGAGGTGTCGAAACATTATCTTTTTTCTATGTTTACCCGGGATTTTTTTGCCGGCAAGCGTGTGACGGTGATGGGGCTCGGACTGAATGAAGGGGGAGTGGGAACCGTTCGTTTTCTCGCCACTCTCGGGGTACGAGAAATCATTGTGACCGATCTGAAAACTGAGAGCGAACTCGCTCCGTCTTTGCGTGTGCTCAAACTGGTGAAAGGGGTACGCTATGTGTTAGGAGAACACCAGGAGAAGGATTTTATCGAGACCGATCTCGTTATCAAAACCCCGGGTCTCCCATGGACCAATCCTTTTATCAAGACAGCTCTGGCTCACGGCGTACCTGTCACGATGGATTCTGGTCTCTTTTTTGATCTCTGTGAAGCTCCCATCATCGGAGTGACTGGGACAAAAGGAAAGACGACAACCGCATCACTCATTGCTCATCTTTTAGAAAAGGCGGGAAAAAAAGTAGTGAGAGTGGGTATTAGTCAGGTTTCTGTTTTAGGTGAATTGGAAAAGGTGGATAAAGAGAGCGTGGTGGTTTTTGAACTGTCCTCATGGCGACTGTCCGTGTTGTCTCAGCTTCATAAAAGCCCAACCGTCGCTGTGATTACGAATATTTATCCGGACCACCAGAACTACTATGCAAACATGGAGGAATACGTTGAGGATAAGAAAAATATCTTTCGTTTTCAGTCAGGAGCGGATAGCGTTGTATTGAATGGGGATAATACCTGGACGCAGTCGATGGCGGGTGAAGCTCGAGGAAATGTAGTATGGTTTTCTGGAACTGGGCAGGTTACCTCAGATGGTTTTTCTTTGCGAGGGGATCGTCTGGTGTTGACCTCTGGTGGCCAGCAAGAAGAAATAGCAACGTTAGCCGGAACGCGTTTTGTGGGGGCGCATAACCGGGAGAATGCGGTGGCTGCTGTGGCTGCCGTGCGGATCTGGGGCATTGATCCAGCAGTGATCCAGGCAGGACTACTGTCTTTTGAAGGTGTCCCTCATCGGCTTGAACTGGTGGGAGAAAAGCGGGGTATTCGTTTTTATAATGATTCGGCAGCGACGATTCCGGAAGCTGCTATGGCAGCTCTTGAGAGTTTTACCAAGCCGGTGTACCTCATTGTAGGAGGAAGCGATAAGAATCTTGATTTTGGACGCCTGGCATGTGTGATTCTGGAACGAGCGAAGGGAGTCATTTTTTTGAAGGGTGCTGGTACCGATAAATTGCTTGCCGAGCTGCGGGCTCGACTTATGGAAAACGGTTTGGGTGTGTGGAGATTCGAGGTAGTAGAATCGATGGGGAAGGCTGTTGAGTTGGCTACGAGGAGTGCTGAAGAGGGAGATATCGTACTCCTTTCACCAGGCACCGCTAGTTTTGGTCTTTTTAAAAATGAATTTGATCGTGGAGATCAGTTCCGGCAGTACGTGAATGAATTGCCGGAAGCCTAGTCCCTAGCTTGACAGTACCAGGAGAGGAGTCTACTATACCCCCAGAGGGTATATTTTTTTAGGAATTTTCTAGGAGGCAAAGAGAAGTTTTTTCCTTGCTTGGTGTCGGAACACGGCATCAGAAAAATTTCCTTTTTGCCTCCCAAGCTCATAAACCAGAGTAAGAATATCTATGTTGAAACAAGAGAAATCGGCACGAGAAAAGATAGCAGCGCGGATTTCCCGTATCGAGGGGCAGTTGCGAGGGATTCGTAGAATGATGGAGGGGGATGTTGAATGTCTGGATATTATTACCCAGGTGAGTGCGGTACGGGAAGCGGTAGCTATGCTCGGGGTAGAGTTGCTCAAGGACGATTTTGCGTGCAAGTGGGACGGCAAGAAAAAGATTGATGAAGCGTATCTCAAGACGCTCTTCAAATTGCAGTAGGATCAGTATCTCTCGGGATGCGAAAGAGATTTTTTCTGATACCAGAGGCTTCTGAGGCGATAGTAAAAAAATCTGTTTTCGTAGTCCGAAGTATTTTTTTCAAGAAAGAGTACCTCTTGAGCTACAAAAGTAACTTTTTTCCTTGCTATATGTTCGGAAACATAGGCATCAGAAAAAAATTCTTTTGTAACTCAAGAGCACATACATTTTTATTTTTTACTATGAATGTCTTAGAAAATGCACGCGAGCAATTGCGGTCGGCACAGAAAATCGCCAAGATCGATGCAAATATTTTTGAACGACTTCTGGTCCCGGATCGGATGGTTGAAGTATCAGTTCCGGTGAAGATGGATAATGGGACAACACAAGTGTTCCAGGGATTCCGCTCGCAATGGAATGATGCGGCTGGTCCGTATAAGGGAGGGATTCGGTTTCATCTGGGCGTGACGCGCGAGGAAGTGATGGCGCTTTCCGCTTGGATGACCTGGAAAACAGCTGTGCTTGGGCTCCCACTCGGGGGTGGCAAGGGCGGAGTGATCGTTGATCCGAAGACACTCTCCGATCGTGAGCTCGAAGCGCTTTCGCGTGGGTACATACGTGCCATTGCCCCGTTTATTGGGAAAAATAAAGATGTGCCGGCGCCAGACGTGGCGACAGATCCGCGGATTATGGGGTGGATGCTTGATGAGTACGAAATGCTGCTTGGTGAGAAGGCGCCAGGAGTGATCACAGGAAAGCCAGTAGTGATCGGGGGGTCGCTCGCTCGAGATTATGCAACGGCTCAGGGAGCTTTCTTTGTCCTGCAACAAGCGGCTGCTCAGCTGCGTCTCTCAAAAAATGCTTGTGTAGCTATTCAGGGGTTTGGGAATGGTGGTGGGCACCTGGCACGTCTTCTTCATCAGTCGGGGTATCGAGTGGTAGCTATTGCTGATTCAAAGTCAACAGTCTATCGGAGTGAAGGCTTAGATGTGGAGGCTATCGAAGCGCATAAGCGGACAACGGGATCGTTACTGAAGTGTACTGGTTGCGAGACGCTTTCGAGTGAAGCGGTGCTTGCGGTGCCGTGCGATATTCTGGTGCCAGCGGCCTTAGAGAATGCCATTCATGAAAAGAATGCGAAAGATATTCAAGCCAAGCTCATTGTGGAAGTGGCGAATGGACCAGTGACACCAGAAGCTGAAAAAATTCTCTTTGATCGTGGAGTGTTGGTGATCCCGGATATTTTGGCGAACGCTGGTGGCGTAACCGTCTCCTATTTTGAGCAGGTACAGGATGCTATGAATGACTTCTGGACAGAAGCTGTAGTGAATGAGAAGCTAGAAGCACACATGCAGGAGGCTTTCGAAGCAGTGTGGCGAGCCAAAGAGAAATACAATACGACGGTGCGTAAAGCAGCATATGTGTTGGCGCTCCAGCGGGTGGCGGCAGCGATGGCGGCGAGAGGACGAAATTAAACGGATATTAAGATGTAAGTATCTACTTAGGCGTATGTACGACGTAGTGATTATTGGAGGTGGGCCAGGTGGGATTGCGGCGGCTATCTATACTGCTCGCAAGCAACTGAAGACGCTCATTATGACAGAAAGTTTTGGTGGCCAATCAGCGGTCTCTGCATCCGTTGAGAATTGGATCGGGACGGTGACGATTCCGGGTTGGGAACTTGCCCAGTCGCTTGAGAAGCATGTGCGCGCTCAGGAGGGGATCGAAATCAAGACCGGGGAACTCGCCAAATGTGTGACGGAAGTCCCAGGCGGGTATCAAATCGAGAGTTCGCTAGGGCAGATGTACACAACGAAGACGATTATCATCGCGTCTGGCGGTCGGCACCGACACCTTAATGTCCCGGGAGAAGAGAAATTTAAAGGCAAGGGTGTGGTGTATTGTTCGACCTGTGATGCGCCGTTTTTCCGAGGGAAAAAGGTTGTTGTGGTGGGTGGAGGGAATTCTGGTCTCGAAGCGGTTGAAGATCTTTTGCCATACGCGAGCGAGATCATGCTTATGGTGCGCGGGGGAGAACTTAAAGGTGATGCTGTTACTAAAGAGAAGATTCTGGCGGATAGCCGGGTAAGAGTGGTGTATTTTGGCCTTACTCAGGAAATTCTTGGGGAAGAAAAAGTAGCTGGTTTGCGATATAAGGATGCCAATACCGGTGAGGAAAGAACACTGGAGACAGATGGTGTGTTCGTGGAAATTGGCATGGTACCGAACTCGGATTTCCTGAGGGGGATCGTCGATCTGAATGAGCGCGGCGAAGTGAAGATCGATCATCGGACGAAAGCGACGTCTCGTCCGGGAATCTTCGCGACGGGCGATGTGACCGATGCCCCGTATAAGCAGAACAATATCTCCGCCGGCGACGGCGTCGTGGCTGCTCTTTCTGCCTACGACTCTCTTCGCAAGGGACGGTAGGGAGAGAATGAGAAAAATATGACAAAAAAGAGGCTATAGAAAGCCGATTTTTGTATTGACAGGAAAGAAGAACTGTGCTATGAATAAAGGTTCTTTCTAAGGCGTTTTTTCGGTATTTCTTCCTTTTGCCTGATAGCTATAAGGTCTGGGGAAGGGATGACGAAAGTAGTACTGTTGGTATTTTAGGATATCGACGGTCGATAGGTTGTCATCCCGCCTCTTTGGGGAAACGACAGTCCTGGTGTTTGTAGTTTTGGACGAGTGTAGGGGTGTTTCCCCATCCTTTTGTTCCTTTCAGGTTTCGCGGCCCGGACGAACTACAGGATGTTTTTTTGAACGATAGTCTTCGTGTCCGTGCCGCACCCATTTTTTGTAGGACGATCGTATACCTGTTTCCAACGATAGAACGAGTGTCCTACACAACCGGATGGATTTGCAATCGCATTTCCATCCGGCCCCTTCTTGAGATTTTGTGTATGAAGTTTCAAGAAGGGGAGATGTATGTGCAGGTGTCCGGATTTTTCGGACGAAGCAAATGTTGTCTCCCTGAGTCCTTTTTCAGTGTCTTTCCGCGCGTAGGCGAGGAGAGATGTATGCAGTCACTTTCCATGAGGAAGGAGTAGCGACATGTCAGCAGTCCGTGTGATCGGTATCACCCATCGCGTCAAGCAAATAGTGCGTGACGGTGTGGTCCAGGAAGAGCGACCGACTCTGGTCGCGGTCTTGCAGTCTCACCGCATCGTCGAGTACGCGCTCGCGACGGAGACTGATGAGCTCGACTTCGTGCTCGGGCGTTTCCCGTCCGCGTGGCGGGACGTGACTCCCGATGAACACCTCGGTCTGATCCCCGCGCACCACGTCAAGTGGAAGAAGCACGGAAAAGAGAAGCCTGAGGAATATGCAGAGGATCACAAAGCCTTCTTTGAAGGTCTGTGGCACGTCGCTGCCAAGGTGCCGTCAGCCTATGACGGTTTCCGCGAAGGCGATGTGCTGGCCATGATTCTCGGCGGTTCCGGTGATCGGTTGGCCTATGCGCTCTCTCGGAGAGCGGATGAGATCGGCGCGTCGGTTTATCGGGTCCCGCCGTTTACGGTGAAGCACGCGCGTGATGCGGCCTCGGGCGATAAAGAGGGGGATCACCAGCTTTTGGTGACGCTCTTCGGAGCGAGGCCGGAATGCTTTCGGTGCTGCGGTGCTCGGGATCGCGACCTTATCCGGGTGACGGAGGCCTTTCGTCATCGGATGGAGGCGCAGCTTGAGCGCATTGCCTGTGCCCACCGTCTTCGGCAGCGCTTCATCGGGAGTATTTTCCTGTCGCCCGACGGCAAGTACCCCGAAGGGCGTATCGAGGACGCGTATGACCAGGTAGCCGCCAACGACGTCATTCTCTCAGCGCTGGTCGCTGAAGAAAAGCGGCGTGAAGCGGAACTCAAGAAAATCGTGCAGTCACTCGACGTGTGGCAGGAACTCTTCGCACCCATCGAGGGTGTGGGAGAGATGATCGCCGCGCGTCTGATCTCGGCCGTCGGGGATATCCGCCGGTTTGAGACCGCGCCGAAGTTCAAAGCCTTTGCTGGGGTGCACGTGGCGGACGGGAAATTCGTCCGGCGCCGCGCGGGTACGGTCGCCAACTGGAGTCCGACCTTGCGGCAGGCCTTCTACCTCTTGGGAGATCAGTTCAACCGGCGGCCCGACTCGGTGTGGGGCAAGAAGCTCCGCGAGTACAAGGCGAAGTTCCGGGCGAAATACCCGGAGCCGATCATGGGTGACAACGGGAAGAAACGCTACACCGATGGGCATATCCACAAGATGGCTACCTGGCGGACGATTACCAAGTTCGCCGAATGGCTGTGGCGGGAGTGGACCCGGTTGGAGCGGCGTTCTTTCCCGGGTGTTCCTTCGGTAGCGGAGCCTGCGAAGAAAGTGGCGTAAGAGTTTTTTGGCGAGACGAATGGTGGGCTGTTTCTTCGTTGAAACGACATCAACCGTGTCTCGCCTCCCTTTTAGGGCAAATGATGGTGAATATCGTTGGCCGCAAAAGGGATGACGACTAGGATTGTGTTCATGCTATTGTGTATGAGCGTTTACGGCCATGTCATCCCGCCTTCTTGGGGGAAACCATGATTGGGATGTCCAGAATTTTTGGACGAGTATTTTTTTGTTTTCCCCTTGTTCTTTCTTAGTTTCGCGGCACGAACACATACTTACCTGTTATTGTATCCCCTGACGAGGTTGGAGATGTTCGTGCCGCACCCTTTTTGTGAGATGATGCAATCGGTGTCGATATGACGAACTCGAATGTGTCTCACACAACCAGGCGGGGTCGCTAACACGATACCCGTCTTTTCTTTTTTCTTGTATGTACATTTAGCGTCGATCGTGAGTAAATGTATCTATTTTGAGTTATAAAAAAGTATACGGGAGGTTGGAAATATATTGCCTTGAATAAAGGATGGTTTTGAGCTATACTCGGTGGGTATGGAAGTCTTTGAAATCGAGGGGGGAAAGGTTTTGTCCGGTGAAATCGCGGTTTCTGGTTCTAAAAACGCGACGACGCCGATACTGGCCGCTACTCTTCTTACCTCTGAAACCTGCGTAATTAGCAATATTCCTCGTATCGAGGATGTGTTCCGCATGCTTGAAATTTTGGAAGGTCTCGGGACACACGTCGAATGGCGAGATGAGCGGACAGTGGCAATCACTGCCAAGGATATTGATCCAGCGCGGCTTGATGCGCACCTCGTGAAGCGCCTCCGGTCGTCGATTCTTTGTCTCGGCTCCCTTTCAGCCCGTTTTGATCAGTTTGAATTCTACTATCCAGGCGGGTGTTCTATCGGAGCGCGGCCGATTGATACGCATTTCGATGCCTTCGCGAAGATGGGGGTGAATATTGTTGCTGATGGGGAAAAGCAGTATCGGATCGATGCGACCAAGCGTACGGCTCGCTCGGTGGTGCTCAAGGAATTCTCTGTGACGGCGACCGAGAATGCGATGATGCTTGCGGCAGCACTGCCAGGCAAGACGACAATCAAGATGGCGGCGGCGGAACCGCACGTGCAGGATCTTGGTATGTTCCTCTCGAAGATGGGCGCTAAAGTCTCGGGGCTTGGGACACATACGATCGAGATTGAAGGGAGTGTGCTTGGCGGCGCTGAGCACTCGATTATTCCTGATGCGAATGAGGCAGCGACCTTTCTGGTACTGGGTGCTGCGACGCTTTCGGATATCGTGGTGGTCAACGCGCGTATTGAACATCTGGAAGCGGTGATTGAAAAACTCCTGGAATTTGGCGTCGGTATCGAAGTGCTTGACGAACAACGTATCCGGGTATACCCAAAAGAAACGCTAGTGACACCAGGAAAAGTAAAGCCGGAACTCTATCCAGGTATCCCGACCGATACCCAGTCGCTCTTCGGAGTGCTGGCTGCGGTTTCACAGGGCGAGACCTTGATTCATGATCATTTCTATGAGGGTCGGTTTAACTATATTCCTGAACTGGAAAAAATGGGCGTGAAGACACGTGTATTGAATCCTCATCAGGCGGAAATCGAAGGGGGCTTGAAACTGCGTGGTACGACGATCAAGAGCTTTGATTTGCGGGCTGGTGCGGCACTCATCATCGCGGCCTTGGCAGCACAAGGGAAGACGACGATCGAAGAGATCTATCAGGTGGATCGGGGGTACGAGCGGATCGAGGAGCGGTTACAGAAGCTCGGAGCGGATATCCGAAGAGTGGAACGCTGTTAGAAATAAAAAAATCTGTTTGTAACAAGAATTTCTAGGTTTGGGAGCAGTTTTTCCGCTGCCCGAGACTTCCGAGGCGATAGTGAGGAAAGGCTGCTCCCAAACCTAGAAATTCTCTCAGGAAAAATATCTTTCACAGCTAGGGACACTTATATTGTTTTTTGTAAAAAGAATTTCTGGATTCGCAAGCAGCCTTTCCTTACTGTACGTTCAGAAACGTAGGGCATCGGAAAAGCTTCTTCCGAATCCAGAAATTCTCACAAAGATTAGCTATCTTTTTACGCTCTTATGTCTTTGATTCGGAAAATCGGCATTGATCTTGGGACGGCGAATACGCTCGTGTTTGTGCCGGGCAAGGGCATTGTCATCAATGAGCCCTCGGTCGTGGCGGTATCTTTAATCGAAAACAAAGTATTGGCAGTCGGTAATGAAGCGAAGGAAATGCTCGGGCGTACGCCAGACACTATTGTCGCTTCGCAACCCTTGCGTGACGGTGCTATTGCGGACTACCGAGTGACGGAAGCGATGCTACGCTATTTTATCAGCAAGGTAACGGGTCGCTTTCGAATTCTGCGTCCAGAAATCGTTCTCTCTATCCCAGCCGGTATTACTTCGACGGAACGGCGAGCAGTCATTGATGCAGCGCTTAAGGCGGGGGCTAAGGCAGCCTATGTCGTGAAAGAGCCGATCCTGGCAGCGATTGGTGCAGGTATTCCTATCCATACGGCGCAGGGTAACATGATTATTAATATTGGTGGAGGGACGTCAGAAATCGCTATTATCTCGCTCGGTGGTGTGGTGGCGGCGCACAGCGCGCGGGTTGGTGGCAACCGCATCGATCAGGCGATTTCGGACTATATCAAGCGGAAGTACTCACTGGCGATCGGCGATCGGACGGCGGAAGAAGTGAAGATGAAAATCGGAGCAGCGATTGCACAGGTGAAAGAGGATTACATGGAGGTGCGCGGACGGGATCTGATGGGTGGGTTGCCGAAGACTGTGAATGTTTCTTCGAATGAAGTGACTGAAGCGATTCAGGACGAGTTGCGGGAAATTATCAATGTGATCAAACAGGTACTCCAGGAAACACCGCCAGAATTGGCGGCGGATATCATGGATAAGGGGATGGTGTTATCGGGTGGGACGGCGCAGTTGCGCTACCTCGATCAGCTCATTGCGAAGACGATCGGGGTGCCGTGCTATGTGGCGGATAACCCGGCTTTCTGTGTGGCGAAAGGTACCGGTATTGTGCTCGAAAATCTCGATGTGTATAAGCGAAGTATTATGCTGGCGAAGTAATCAATGAACAGCGAGCAATTAGCAATGAACAAGAGAAAAAAAGATATGAATTTATTTGCGTTTTTGTTGATTGTTCTTTGATCGTTGTTCTATGATTATTGGAATAGATGCCTCGCGAGCGTTTCTTAAGAAGCGGACAGGCATCGAAGAATATAGTTATCAAGTTATCAAGCACCTGCGGGAGGAACTAAAATCCGAGCAGGTGATTTTGTATATCCGATCGGATCAGGACGTAAACTTAGATATACCAGCTACTTGGAAAATCAAAAAATTGTGGGCGCCGCGGTTTTGGACCCAGATTCGCTTGTCTTTGGAAATGTTCTTCTGTCCGCCAGAGGTCTTATTTGTACCAGCGCACACGGTGCCGGTGATCCATCCGAAGAAAACTATTGTGACGGTACATGGCTTGGAATATGAATTCTGTCCCCAGGCCTATTCATTTTGGGAGCGAATCTATATGCGGTTTTCAATCCGGTTTTCTTGTCGGGTCGCTGAAAAGGTCATCTCAGTCTCGGAGAATACGAAGCGAGACCTGGTACGGATGTATGCGGTACCTGAAGAGAAGATCCAGGTCATCTATGAGGGATACGCTCAGAATATCGAATATCGAATATCGAATATCGAATCGGATTCAAGCACGAGGATGCATTATGAAAAGCCGTACCTGCTGTTTATCGGGAGGATTGAAGAACGAAAAAACGTAAAGAGCATCGTGGAAGCTTTTGAGATATTGAAAGAACGATATCATATCCCGCATACGCTCGTGTTGGTGGGAAAACCGGGATATGGATATAGCCGCATTCGTTCTAAAATCGAAAATCTAAAATCGAAAATCCCTATCATCGAGCTTGGGTACGTGAGCGAAGAGGAGAAGTGGGAGCTGCTTCGGGGGGCTGATATTTTCCTTTTCCCGACGCTCTACGAGGGTTTCGGTATCCCGGTGCTCGAGGCGCAGTCGGTTGGCGTACCGGTCATCACGTCAGATACGTCTTCTTTGCCGGAAGTGGGCGGTGAAGGGGCGGTCTACGTCGACCCCCTGAGCGCTGAGAGTATCGTAGAGGGGGTTCAAAAAGTGCTTTCGGACGAGGCCTTTCGGGATGATATAATAGAAAAAGCGACTCACAACGTGAACCGCTTTAGTTGGGATAAATGTGCTCAGGTTATTGCTGCATTGTTTCGTGACTAAATGGCTGCATTACATAAAAATAAGACATTGGAGATGAACGAGAATCGCAACCATACAACCATACAACCATTAAGTCATAAGAAAATAGCTATTGTGCATGATTTTTTGGTTGCTTACGGAGGGGCGGAGCGGGTGCTCCAGGCGCTGGTAACAATGTATCCTGAGGCGCCGATCTACACACTGCTTAAGGATGAGGCTTTAGTAGAGAGGTATTTTCCAGGGCGTGAGGTGAGAACTTCTTTTTTGCAGCGACTGCCACAGTGGATACGACGCCGGTATACGTGGCTTTTACCGTTCTATCCGGTAGCAATTGAGACATTGGATTTGCGGGACTTTGAACTAATTCTTTCTTCTTCGGGAGCTTGGTCAAAAGGAGTGATAACGCGTCTGCATACTCAGCATATCGCGTACTTGCATTCGCCGATGCGCTATGCCTGGGAGCAGCCGGAAGCATATCTGGATGAAGTCCTGCCCCGATGGGTGCCGCGTATCATCGCGCGTCTCTGGCTCTCGTATATGCGTCTCTGGGATCGGCAGGCGGCGGAACGCCCAGATATACTCTTGGCGAACTCTTACTATACTCAGTCACGGATTGCCAAATACTACCGTAAAGAGGCAACAGTGGTGTACCCACCAGCTTTTGATCTCTGCCAACTTGAAAACCAAGAAATTGTTTCGCCGCCAGAGCGCCAGCATTTTCTGGTAGTGTCTCGACTGACACGATCAAAAAAGATTCGTCCAGTGATTGAAGCGTTTAATAAGCTGGGGTTTCCGTTAGTGATCGTGGGGACAGGTCGAGAAGCAGCATGGCTTGAGCGGAGAGCAGAAAAAAATATTGTTTTTGTTGGTGCTGTGGATGACACAGAACTCTGTCGGTACTACCGTGGAGCTCGAGCCCTGCTGTTCCCTTCAGAAGAAGACTTTGGTATGGTCGCCGTGGAAGCGCTTTCCTGTGGAACACCGGTGATCGCCTATGACTTTGGCGGAATCCGAGAGATTATCCGGGTAGGAGAAACGGGCGAAATATTTCAGTCCCAGACTCCAGAGGTGATTGCTGAAGCCGTGAAGCGGTTCGTTGAAAAAGAATCTACAACAGGATATCCGGAATCTCTCCTTAAAGCATCGGTTGAGCGTTTTTCACAGAGCGCATTCCAAGCGGGCATACATGAGGCAATGGAGAAGGTAGAACACTAGTATGCATATCATTGGTCATCAGGCAGTGAGAGAGCGTCTCGGAAGGCTGGTAGCGCTCTCGGAGCACCCGCAGTCTTTCCTCTTTGTTGGTCCAGAGAGTGTAGGAAAACGAGCCGTTGCTTTTGAATTGGCTTGGAAGCTGATCGGTCAAGGAGAGCAATGTATGCATCGATCAGAGGCAGAATGCCTTCACCCGGATATTGCTCTTCTGGAGCCCGAGCAGGTAACAGAGAAAGGGAAGACTCGAGAAAAAAACATTTCCGTGGAAGCGGTTCGAGAGCAGCTCTCTTTTTTGTCCCGCTATCCGCTAACAGGGAAAAAACGGGTACTCATTATCGATAATGCGCATCGGCTTTCTCGGGGTGCTCAGAGCGCGCTCTTAAAAACGCTTGAGGAGCCGAACGCAACATCGATACTGATTTTAGTGACCCATGTTCCGGCGGCGCTTCTGGATACGGTGCATTCTCGTGTGCAGCATGTAGCGTTCTCTCTTGTTCCGGAAGTTGAGATGGAATGCACTGAGCCCGAGCTTGTAGACAGGTTTCTTTACTCGCTGGGCCGGCCGGGTGTCCTTAAAACAGCTCTTGAACACCCTGAGGAGTTTGCAGAGACGAGCAATTTTTTACGTCGCTTTTTTCAGCTAGAGCAGCTCTCCTGTACGGAACGACTCAGACTTGCGGAAGATTTGTCTAAAGAAGGTGTTCGGGCATTACGGTTGTTGCAGTGGTGGGTGCCGAGCGTACGGCAGCAAGCACTGACAGCTGTCGATCCAAACGAAGTTCGTAGAATCTACGGTTTCCTTGAAGCATGGCTGAACACAGCTCGAGTGCTGCATGAAACTCAGGCGAATGTGCGTTTGCAGCTTGAAAAATTATTTTTGTCCAGATAGTTGAGTTATGAGTCCTCTATTGGGTATCAATACGAAAACAAAAGACCGCCCCTCTCTTTTTCAAAAAAAAGCAGAACGTCGCTTTGTTCGAGGTAAGCGGTCGGAAAAAAAGAATGAGGAAGATATACAAAATCGAGAGCGGGTACGATGGGTACGAGTGCTGATTGTGCTCTGGTTATGCTTCCTGAGCGCGGCCGGGTACCAGTATTTTTTTTCGGGGGTGGTGTCTCTCCAGACTATCAGAGTAACAGGAACAGGAATTCTCTTGCCTGGGGAAATTGAGCAGGTAGTACGGACGAGTGTAGCCGGGAAGTATGGGAAACTCGTAGATCGTGACAATCTGGTAGTACTTTCGACAACTCAACTGGAGCAATCCTTAGTCGCGGCCTTTCCCTTGATTCGACGAGTAGAAGTGAAAAAAGTCTTTCCGAATAGACTAGAGGTGTCTTTGCTGGAGCGGGGAGACCTCCTTTTCTGGTGTTTCAGGGAACAGCAGTGTTTTTTGTTGGATGAACATGGATTTGTTCTGAATCAGCCAGCCGCACTCGAAGAGCATCGTGTTATGCAGCTTTTTTTGGTGGATGAATCAGGCAAAGAAGTTGCTTCTGGTGACCAAGTAGCTACTGAAGGATTCCTACGTTTTATAAGAAGTCTGCCGCAGGCATTTTCAGAACAATCTGGTATATCTTTGCGCAACACCGTATTTCTTCCTTCAAAGTATGCGGATGAAGTGCGAGTCGAGACTGAAAGTGGATTGGAGCTCTTGATCCGTTCGGATATACCGATAGAAAAAACGCTGAATGTACTCCGTATTGTACGAGAGAAAGCCGTTCCTCGTGATAAAGTCGGAGACTTAGTGTCGGTGGACTTACGAGTAGCCGGCAAGGCCTTCTACCGATTACGCAATGAAGAATCGCAGGAAACCACGCTGCCTTTAGAAGCAGGAGTCTCACCCGAGAAACAATGAGGAAAACCTTAAGGAAAGAGTCTTATTGAAGATCAGTTGGGCTGACGTAGAAGATGAAAATAGAATCTCCAGCCCGAGCGGTTTCACCGAGATCGCGGAGCCATGCATACCCGTGTTTTCCGGGTGCTGTATTTTTGTAGATGCTTTCTTGAAAAAAGACGGCTGAAATGGCGTACCAGCCAGTTTCCGGAGCGTTATCGGAATGCCAAGCCGTGTAGTGATTGCCAAGATAGAGCGCCGGGTTAGATCCGCCAAAATAATCAAGGCGTAGCGTATCGATTCTCGGGAGCTGCATGAGAGCCTGGGAACAATCAGGTCCTCCGGTTTCAACACAGCGGTTATGCTCATGAACAAAATCACGGAGGTGTTTCAAATCTTGTCCCCAATCGTAATTCGAATCGGTAGCGATCATGTAGCCATTCTTGTGTCCGCCAGCCAGGGCATTGTAGTACGAGAGATAGCTTGGATAGACAGAGAGAGGGATAAAAACGAGAAAGGCAAAGAAAAGAGCCATGAGAGGGCGAAGGAGTATGCCGGAAGTTCCCATGTTCCGTCGGTAGAAATCCGCGAGTGTTTTAGCAACGAGGAGGTAGAGAAACGGGAGAATTGGAAAGAGGTGGCGGAATCCGATATTGAGGTTACCGGTAATGCTGACGTAGGCGTAGAACACGACGAAAAAGAAAGCGAGGTATTGAGCGATGTGTTCTTGAAAGGAATCCGCGAAGACTCGGAAAAAATCCGAGGCAAGCTTTCCAGTCAGTCTTTTGTAGATGCGGAAAAGAGTGTAGCTCAGTGTGGCCAAGAGAACAAAGAGGAAAGGAAGGGTTTCTTTGAGACTAAAAATAACGGGGAAATAAAAGGGCGAAGCGGTATTCGAAACGGTGCCTAGAAAATAAAAGGTGTTTCCGCCCGCTACTCGGGAGAAAACCATAAACACTCCGAGGAGGTAATGAGCGAGGGGAGCGAGGCCAGGGGCGGTAGTGAGGGTGGCGAGGGTGTCACGGGCAAAAATTTTTGCAGGAGTGTTACCAGCGAAAACGAGGTTTGCATTAGCGATAGTTTTCTCAGCGGGCATGTTCCAAGTGTTGAGGGTATAGACCAGGCCGATCAGCAGGAAACAGAGAATGACGACAAGCGTGTATTTTCCAAGGTATTCTGCAACTAGCTTGAAGCGTGGATGTTGTGTTTCTGGTGTAGGAGAAAATCGCTTCGTTATGGCGTAGGTGAAGGTAAAAAGACCAAAAATAGGGAACAAGAGGACGGCAGAAAATTTAGCAAGTTCTGCAAGGCCGAGAAAAATGCCAGCGAGCACGACGTTTTTCCAACTCGGACGCTTGAGAAAGTGAACGAAGAAGTAGAAAGCGAAAAACAGGAAGGCAGCGATACCGATATCGGTGGTAACATAGTGCCCATGAGCAATCGTGTTCGGATCAAAGACAAAGAGAGCGGTAGCCAAGAGGCCAGCCAGGGTGCCACCAAGTTCACGTCCCCAGAAGAAGAGGAAAAGAGCTAAAAGGAGGGCGATGAAGGTAATCGGTAAGCGGGACCAGAAGAGAATCGCATCGCTGTCATTGCAAGCGATATCAGGGTGGGTGCAATTCATGAAGAGATCGCCGAGAGTCCACTGTTCGTTGATGCCAGTTTGCCACTCAGGTGTTTCCAGGGGGAACTTCAGGTTTAGGAAGAGGAGCGGGAGGCCGGCGAGATCCTTGAGAAGTGGCGGATGTTCCGGGTTGAGACGCATGTCGCCGTAGCGGACATAGCTATAGGCTGAAGGAATATGAGCCTTTTCATCAAAAGTAGCCGATTCTTGAGCGGACACGAGAACGGAAAGGATGCCATAAAAAGCGAGGAGCCCAAACAGTATCCACCGGGTGTGCTGCTGTATGAAGTGCATAGGATTGTCGCGCGGATAAAAATTATTTTTTGATGGAAGAAAGACTATTTTCTTTCCGGAAGAATGATGGCATCAAAGTCCCCTCCTTCACGTTGCGGCCCATTGATATCAATGTGTTCGGTATATGCATCCGGATAGAATTTTTTAAGATTATCAGCTACGGCTTGGTCAAAATGGGTCATCACAAAGACACCGGGTCGATGCAGTGTGGTATCTGGACCAACAATTTCGAAATTTTTCACTTTTCCATACGTAAAGAAGTACACTGGCATACCAGCCACGGGCAGATGGAAGCGATCGGTGTTACCTTGCCTATCGATGAGGTAGTATTTATGGGTTGCATCAGGGAGGGAGAGAAAATAGGCGGCCATGTTAGTGTAGGCTTCATTAAAGGCTTCACCGGATTTTGGATTGTGAGCGAAGAGAAGGAAGTACTTAGTGATATTAAAGAGGGCGGAAGCAGAAAAGGCAATCAAAAGAAGTGAAAAGAGAGCTATACGGAGTCCGTACTTGGCATGAGAAGCTTTTTTTATAATCCAGAGTACGGGAACAGTCGCAAACAGAAAGACCGGTACTTGGGTCCCGATAGAGCGAAGCGCGTGGGGGAGACCTTCATCTGTAAGGAACTCGGGGGCGAGCATAGCAAAGAAAGAACCGAAAAGGAAGAAATTAATAACGAGCCGGAAGTCTCGGTCGGCAAAACGAAGGCGACGGTAGAGAAGCCGGAGCGTTTGCCAGAGAAGAATGAAGAAACCAGAAAGAAAACATGTGCCTACCACTGGATCGAGAATAGGATAGGGAGGATAATTATGACGCCAGTTTTGGTCTCCAAAAAAATTGTATTTAACAAGCGAAATGGAAAAGGTTTTCGCTACGGTACCCCAGAGGTTCCCGTGGTTCACTTCTGGATTAAAGACTGAAATATGTGACGAGCGAGACTCAAAATCTTCCGGATGAGAAACGAAGAAGTGGTAAAACATCGGTGAGGCAGCTATGAAAGCTCCGAGAATGAAAGCAAGACCGTGTTTCCAGAAACGGGCGAGGAAACGTTCGTAGGAAAGTAGCAGCGCCGGAAGAAGCAGTATGAGGATAAGAGGAGCGACACGGAATGCAATGTAGGTATGGAGTCCGAGCCCGAAAATAAGTCCTGCCCAGAGGAAATCGAGTTTGCGCTGTGTGCGAAGACCTCGGAAAAAGAAAAAGAAGGAGAAGGAAAGAAGAAAAGCCGTCATGATGGCGCGAAAGCCGATACGGGAAAAGTTAATGGCCCAGTAAGAGGTGGCTACCATAAAAGCCGCAATCAACCCAGCAGCGGTCCGATGAAAAAGTTCTTTACCGAGGAAATACAGACCGAGCGCAGTTAAAGTGCCAAAAAGAACCGAGAAGAGCTTGAGGGCCACAATATTGTTACCAAATATCCAGATAGAGAGAGCCTGGAGATTGATAAAGAGTCCTTCGCGGCCAAAATTGGCTGGGTAGAAGAGTTCGAAATGTTTCGTCTCGAGGGCATGGAGTGCATCCACACCATTAGCGGCTTCATCGGGATAGAGGCCGATAGGGATTGATTCGAGATGATAGATACGAAGAAAGAAAGCGAGGGCGAGAATAACAATAAGGAGTGCGTATTTGAGGGCATTCAACCGAAGATGTTCGCGCATAGGTATTTTTTGAGAAACTCCTGACCCACATGTTGTATGAGCAGGTGTTTCTTTTTTTATTTTTCTTTTCGCTTATGCTATTATTATACTGAAATTAGAGAAAAAATAAATGTTGTTTTTTTCTTCGAGCCATTCTCGATTTCTCAATGTTCAATGACTGTACTGTTTATGGATGTAAGCATGACGCCCTCGGTAAACCAAGGAGACGCAACAGGACAACTGGTTCCGCCAACCCCGATTGTTCCGCAGACTGAAGGAGGTGAAGAAGTAAAAAAGGCACCTGTTGTGATACCTTCAGATAGTGACGCTGTGGTCAAAGAAGCGGATGTATGGACAAACGGAGAGTATGCGTTTCGAGTTGATCAGGTGGCTTCGGCAGGGGGTGTGCATATTCGTTTTCGTACCGATGCTCATCTGGATGCCCGACCCTTTTCGCCCGGAAGAATTTTAGTGTTTTTCAAACGAAAAGAGTCAGTGCCTGAGGGCGAATGGTTTTTTGGTTCTGTGGATGAATTTGAGCGCTTCGTGCAAGAGGGGGGGTATCAGTTGGAGAAGCGGGGAAAGGTTGAAAGCTAAGTCTAAGTTAGTGGAAGGAGGGTATGTCTGAAAAAGTAAAAATACCTGAGTCGCCAGTATCTCCACAAGAAAAGAAGCGGGTTGTGGAGCCAGTGGCGGATCAGAAAAAAAAGTCTTTAGTTGCAAAGATGGGGCGGCAACCCGAATCTGCACCGGTTTTGTCAGTGGTAGGTGAAGATGAGCGGCTTGGAGAGATGACCGTGGAGATTGATCCAAATGCCAGCGAAGCGGATATGCGGGATATTCGCATCGAGACCCAGAAGGCCATGGATAGGCTCATAAAAAAGATCCAGAAAAACGTTTCCGCTATTGAGTCCCTCATAGAAAAACATCGCTGCACTCTCAGGGTGCGAGAGAAAAATGATAAGATCTCTGAGCAAGAACTGAAACAGCTTGTAGAGATGCTGGATGCCAGAGAAGCGCAAAAAAATATGCTTGCTGATCAGGTGAACACAGAAGACGGCTCTGAATTAGCTGTTTTGGCAGCCTTAGAAAATTTGCGGAAAGATCTTTCTGTGCAACCAGAGAGGTCATCAAAAAAGTTAGAAAAGAAAAAAAGCGGGAAAGAAGCAAAAACAAAAAGAGGAAAAGAAAAAAAGTCTGTACCTCAGATGGCCGCTCCCGAATCCGTCCTGGGAGAACCTACTTCTCTCGACTTGAAAGCTTCAGTGACACCAGAGATTGCTCCGCAACTCATTGATTTTGGTTTCGAGCTTGCTCCGGGCCAGGAGATTGTGGATCAGGAACAGGAAGGAAGTCGGTATCGTATCGAGACCGTAGAAGGGTCCCTGGTAACGTGCGTTTTGGTAGCGCGGGATGCAAACTATGAGGGGACGCTGGTGTTTGATGCGAGTAATCCAAAGAATGTGGACCGGTTTCACACAGCAAATTCGATACAAACAGAAATGTCAAAAGTTCAGGCGGAACTTCCAGAAACAGCGGAGTCAGACGATGAGTGGCGGGCATTATTTGCGCGTTGTGAAAAAGACCCGGATCTTATGCTGAGTATTCTGGTGGATTCGTTGTCTCAGGTGTTGCAGCTGATAGCTGAAGAAATGCAGACCCCCTTTAACGCAAAGGAAGAGCGAATGTTGGCGCGAGCGTATCTGGAGAGAAGTCTGCAAGAGGTGGTAGGGATTACTGAAGAGAGCAAACGCGAGCAGGTTCTTGAAATTATCATGCGGAGAATTTCAAAAAATGTTCTACAATAGGAGAGACTAAGAGGAAAAATAATCACGGCTAGTGTATGGAGGAGGAAAAGATGAAGGCGTTAGTCGCACGGGTGACTAGTATGGGTGATAAGTTGGCAGAGGATGTAAAACTCTTGCCAGATGTTAAGCGTGCTCAAGAGACGTCTCAGTCTGAACCTGCGGGGGCGGCGCTCTTAGCGGAGGAGCCTGTCGCGCAGGCGAGTTTAAGTGAGTCTGTACCCGCGGTCGTGAGGCGGCGTCAAGGAGCTGGAAGGAGGCAGCCAAAGCATCAACTCGAAACACTTGATTCCCAAAAGAAGCTTTCCTGGGAGGGATTACTCGGAAAAGAACCATTGGAAGGAGAAGTACTCCGCTTGAAGAGTTCTCGTGGAATGCCGAGAGTCTATACATTTCGTGAAGGGAAATTTATCAATAATAAAGGAAAGGAATTAGTTTTGGAGCGACTTCGGGTACTGAAGAATGAAGGCTGGACTTTTGAATGGGGAACAGAAACCCCGGTGGTTCCAGAAGTAAGTGTGGGCACGGAAGATTTTGTAGTCACTCCGAATGGTCATATTATTGTGAACCTAGATGAAGCAGAGGTGCGAGCGCTCATACATGAAGAAGGTGCGCTTGCTCCACCGGCACCAGCAGCTCCAGCTGAAGAATATTCACCTGCTCAAATAGCGCGTGAGTCTGGAGTGAGTGAGGAAGAAGTGTTGAATGAGTTTAGTGTTCGCATGAATGCAGAAGGGGAGTTGGAGCCTGATCCGCAGACACAACCAACTCCTGTCTTGAAAGAGAAGTTGGTGACGGATGAACAGGAAGCCCGTGAATTAATTCGGACTGGTATGGAAGCAGGTACAGAAGAAGTTGATGGAGAGGATGAAAACATAGAAGGATCGTTTCTTGATCCTGGAACAAAGGAAGCGGAAGCAGTACTCAGAAGCTTTGGACGACTGCCAGCAACTGAAGCAAAACAGCAGCCAGAACAGGAAGCATCAAACCTTGATGAGCTCATCAAAGAGTTAGATGCAGCTCGGAAGCAGTATGTTGCAGTCGATCTTGAAAAATCGAGCACACTTCTCCGTTTGCGGAATTTTTTTGGGCTGAAACAGGGTATATCGACTGAGGATATTGATGATGCTCGAGCGCAGTATGACAGTGTGCGGACTCGGTATATGCAGGCACGCTTGGCTGAAGTAGAAAAAAAATACGCTGGGAAAACAGAGGCGGTTACTAGGGAGCAGTATAAGAAAGAAATGGCGGAGACACTCAACTTCAGTGAGTTCGAGGGGAGGGTTAAATTATATGAAGCTCGTAAACAAGCTGATATTGAGAAACGTGCTGGATCGCTCGCTGGCCGGATCACAGAAAAAGCTGCGGAATGGCTCCATGCGTACAATAAACTCAAGTGGTATGAAAAACTGGCTATCGGAGGGGCTCTGGTGGGAGTGGCCGCGGCGGGTAGCGCGGTTGGTGGGACGGCAGCCTTCGGTACGGCAGTGGGTGTGGCGCTCTCTCGTGGTATGTTGTCAGGTGGAGCACTCGCGGTAGGGTTGGATACTACGCTTGAGGCGAGAGCTGATGCGAAAGCGAAGAAGCGGGTAGAAGAGAATGAGAAGAGGTTATTTCAGAAAATTTCTGAATTGGAAACCATGGAGCAGAGAGTTGAGCCTATTCTAGGTGGGCAGAGTGAAGCGGAAAAAATGGAGGCTTTTACTCGGTCGCTACAGGGTTTCTCGGATGCTTATCTTAAGAATCAGTCGGAAATTGTGAAGTTTTTGTTTGAGGAACGGCGTGATGGTATGAAGCGGCGAAAATTTGTTGCCGGAGCCGCGGGTGTGGCTATGGGAGTGGCGGTCGGCAATGGTTGGTTTGGTTCAGCTTTCCAGTACGTGAGAGAACATGGGGTGGGAATAAGCTGGGTGGATAAGGCATTGCATTTCGCGGCTGCCAACCAGGTTGTTGAATCAGTCAAACCGCAAGAGGCAGGCGCTCTTCCAACGAGTACTGTTGACTCTCATCAAGTGGGTATTGATATCACCAAGGCCCAGTCGGGAGGCATGCATGACATACCAAAAGCCGGTGCATCTCAGATGCCAACCGTTGAGAACGCAGCGGCTACACCAAAAGTCTCGGGTCTACCTTTTTCCTCAGAGTATCAGTCGTTCTTAAAGCCGGTTACTGTGCGGTCGGGGGATAATTTTTGGAACTTGGTAAAGGCAAGAACGGGCGGATTGGGACTGGATGAAGGCCGGTCGCGTTACTTGATCGATCTTATTAAGGATAAAGCGGCAACGCTTTCACCGAAAGAAGTACGAGCTCTCGGAATTGCTAGTGGAGATATCTCGAAACTACAACCAGGAGACCACATTGATTTTACGCGTCTTTTCGGGACGAAGGATTTGGATTCGTACCTTTCGCAAGCGAAAGGCATTTCTTATGCTACAACCCAGAGTGTCCTAGAACACACATCAGATTCGATACCGGCAGCAGAGAGGAATTATATGAAAATAAAGATGGCTGAGATGAAGGCTGTGATAGCTGCTACGCCTACAGATGTGACGCCTGCACCTGTAAAAACAGTGGTGACTGAGGCGATTGCTCAAGAAGGTGTTGTATCGGGATTCTCTCCAGAATATGCACCGCGGGTGAATGATTGGTACAGTCAGATTTTCCGTGTGGAGAATCCGAGTGTTAACCAGGATATCGTATTCAGTCGGTCTGAAATTATGAAGCTCAAGGTGATGGATGTGGTGAAGGATATGAAGGCTTTGGATGCTGGTCAGCTATCGGGATACAAGAGTGGTCTGGCTCCGGAACAGTATCGAAACTTCTATAAGTTTGCAGAAAGTATGCAGAAGTCAGGGATTCTTTCGATGACGGAGTTTCTTCGGGGTAATGTAAACGGCACGGTAGAAGACTATCTTAAGATGGCTGCCCCACGAGCGACTCGAGGAACTCTGTATGGGCTTTTCTCAACCAGTCAATAAAAAAATAAAGTAGAGAGTATGACAGATCCAATCGTTCAGGTAGATGAAATTCGTTCCCAGCTTGCCGCTGAATTCGGTATCGAATCGCTCTCGGGAGAGAAGCAGGAGGAAGCGCTGGAAATGGCGCTCGGAACACTGTTTAAGGTTATTTATACCGAATCTATGGCCAAGATCGGTGAGCAGGGGATAGGGGAATATGAAACCCTCATGGAAAAAAATCCATCAGATGAAGAGGTGGCACAATTTTTTCGCGCGCGCATTCCGGAATACGATGCTTTTGTGGCGGGGATCGTGAAAGAATTCAAAGAAACTGTCAAACTGAGCTAGTATTTTTATGGCAGAAGAACTGAAGTCGGGAGACAATACGTTTGGGAGTGTTTTTGAATCTGGAAAAACAGAACCAAGGTTGGACGAGAAAACCGCTGGACTACTCCCAACTGAAGTTTCGCAAGAACAGTCTGTTGAGACACGGGACGGGAGTGAGCCGAAAGTATTAACAGAAATTTTAGCTAAGGCCGGCTCAGCTCCGATTGGGGGTGTGGTTGCTACAGATGATGATGTGCGCACGGATGCTCGGAATATGTCGTTACTGGCTGATACAGAGAGTCAGGTAACGCGTTTATTGGATCTGGTAACTCAGAAAGGCGTGCCGCATGCGGTAGCCGTCGCCCGGAAAATGAAGAATTACTATCTGTTAGATCGAATGCATGATGAGTTGGTAGACACTTTCTATCAACGACTGATTGAAAAAGGTGTAATTGAAAAATAAGACTTTTTGGAGCGGCAAAGCAGAAAAAACACACATACACAGAAAAATAAAAACCTATGTCCGGTTTAGATTTGAACAGTATACTTCTCCCACTTATCGCATTTTTTGGCTCGCTCTCACTGGTTTCGGGGGGATTTTTGATTATTCGGAGCATGTTTCGATTTCGTATCGCGGTCAGTCAGTCCATGAATGCTGACCTAGAAGTCGTGAAGGTGTCTCGACCTCAGCAGGCGGCCTCGGAGACTCAAGGGCATGCTGCCGAAGCCTGGCGAGATGAGATTGTGGCTATGGAACAATTATTGTCATCAATCGCAACGCTGAAGTGGAAGATGAGTTCCTGGAAACATTTCTTTTATCAAGCGCCGAATATTGTTTTCGAAATCGCTAATCCTTCTAATAGCGAAGAAATTTTCTTTTATATTTCTGTACCCAAACGTTTTCGTGAGAGTATTGAAAAACAAATACACAGCTTTTTCCCGAATGCCGTGATTGAAAAGGTGGCTGATTACACGGTGTTTTCTCCGGAAGGCTCTACAGCTGTAGCCACGTTGGGTTTGACGAAAAGCTATGCTCTTCCCTTGCGTACCTACCGGGGACTCGGAGTGGACCCGCTCAATGAAATTTCCAATGCTTTAAGTCGGCTCAAGACCGAGGCAGAAGGCGCGGCTATACAGGTAGTTCTATCGGGAGCGCCTAGTGACTGGCGGGCTTCCGGAAGAGAGATTGCTCAGAAAATGCAGAGCGGGCAGCGTCTCAAGGACGCTCATCAGAACTCTTCTTTGCTCAAGGATGCGGGGAAAGAGCTGGGTAAGGGTATGGTGAGCGTCTTATCTTCTCAGACGCATACCGGTGATAGCGAACCCAAGCCAGTTTCATTGACGCCCGAAGAACAAGAACTAGTGAAAACGATTGAAGGAAAGGCGAGTAAGGCGGCGTTTCGAGTGAATATCCGATTGATTGCAACCGCGGCTACTCATGATCGGGCGGAAGAAATTCTTTCTCAGATGGAGAATGCGTTTAGTCAGTTTGAAAATCCTGATGTAAATAGCTTCAGAGTACTCCGACGCATTAAGGAGAAGCAGGCCGTATTTGAATATATCTTTCGTACGTTTGATGATGAGCATGCCTGTGTGTTAGGTATTGAAGAAATTGCCAGCATCTTTCATTTTCCTATTTCTACTACCGAAACACCAAAAATCAAGTGGTTGAAATCCGGATCCTCTGCTCCACCGATCAATATACCAGGGGAAGGACTACTCCTCGGTTTTAACGATTATCGCGGAGCGAAAACAGATATCCGCATTACCGAGAATGATCGGCGCCGACACCTCTACGCTATTGGTCAGACCGGGGCTGGAAAATCCAATTTTCTCCAAGAGATGGCCAAAAAGGACGCTATCTCTGGTAAGGGATTTTGCTTTATCGATCCTCACGGTGATGCGATCGAAGATATTCTGACGGCGATTCCCAAGGAGCGAGCGGAAGATGTGGTGGTATTTGATCCGTCGGATGTTGCCCGGCCAATTGGTATCAATATGCTCGAATATGATCCAGCACACCCGGAGCAAAAGACCTTCATTATCAATGAAATGATCGGTATTTTCGATCAACTTTACGATCTTAAAGCCACAGGCGGACCGATGTTTGAGCAGTATATGCGTAACGCCATGCTTCTGATTATGGAACATCCGGAAAGCGGATCGACACTGATGGAGATTTCTAAGGTCTTGGCGGATGAAGATTTCCGTCGTTTCAAATTGGAGCGCTGTACGAATCCGATTGTGCGGGACTTCTGGTTGAAAGAGGCTGAAAAAGCCGGCGGAGAAGCGGCTTTGGCCAATATGGTCCCGTACATTACTTCGAAGCTGACCACCTTCATTTCGAACGACATCATGCGGCCGATTATCGCACAGCAGAAGAGCGCGCTTAATTTCCGCGACATCATGGATAACAAGAAAATCCTCTTGGTGAATCTTTCCAAAGGCAAGATCGGCGAGATCAATGCGAAGCTCCTCGGTATGGTGATTGTGGGGCGCTTACTCATGGCCGCCCTCTCGCGGGTGGATATACCCGAGGCTGATCGACAGGATTTTTACCTCTACCTGGATGAGTTCCAGAATGTCACGACGAATTCTATTGCGCAGATCCTCTCGGAAGCTCGTAAGTATCGTCTCTGTTTGGTACTGGCGCATCAGTTCATTGCGCAGCTTAAAGAAGAAATTTCGAAAGCCGTGTTTGGTAACGTTGGTTCTATGGTAGCGTTCCGGGTCGGTCCGGAAGATGCAGAATTTCTTGAAAAACAATTTTCACCGGTCTTTAGTCCAAATGATCTCATGAATGTGGATAACTATAACTGTTTTGCTCGGTTGCTTATGAATGGTGAGCTCACCAAACCGTTCAATATGAAGACCTACCCGCCAACTCGTGGCAATCAAGAGATGGCGAATGCCTTGAAAGAACTTTCCCGACTGCGTTTTGGGCGTGATGCCTCTATCGTAAATCGCGAGATTATGCAGCGGGTGAAACTGGCAGAAAAAATCTGAGATAATTTTCTTATCCCTTACCAAAGACCATCCTAGTGGATGGTCTTTTTTACGAATCAAAAAATCCTGGGCTGCGAGAAATTTTTTTCTTGCCGTACGCTCGGAAGCGTAGTGCATCGAAAAAACTTCCATCGCATCCCAGGATTTTTACCTCAGCCATTCAGATAGCCTTCTTCTAGTGGATACAAAACCATGGTATACTATCCACAAAAGAAACTAACCCTAAAACCCTATGCCTCTCTTCAAACCCAACCAAGGTTCCGTCCTCGTCTTCTCCCTCATTATCTTAAGCATTATCCTCTCCGCGGCGATTACCG
>CAZOKB010000003.1:0-116460 GCA_964580285.1 uncultured Bdellovibrionales bacterium | reverse complement strand
TTCATTTTTTGGATCGAGACTGCCAGGAGCAGAGACAACAGTAACCATATTTTTTGGGAACTATATACTTTATTACCCTAAAAAGCCTTTATTCACGACTGCCTGAAACTCGGACATCGTATAAACGCCTATCAAAGCCCTTGATTTGTCAGCCTGTGATTTGAGCCAAGAGAGAGCAGTTTTCTTATAGCCTCCTCCGTCAATCAAAATGACGGTAGGAACGCCGATCTTCATTATATTGTGGACAGTAAATGGGTATTTCTCATCTACTGAACCTGCGGACTGTTGCCATTTACACTCTATAATCAAGCCTTCAGGAAACTGGGCTTTATTCATTATCAAAAAATCGCACTTCCGCTTTGTGTCGTAAATACTTTGTCCGCAATACGGCTGTTTTGAGTATTGCTTGCCACCAATGCTATCACGCATTGCAAACACCTGATCCTTGTGGTTGATGAACTCGGTATAGCCGTGAGCTTTGAGGGCATTTTCAACGAAAGTTTCCAAAGCGTTCCCTGTGTGGTTGGCTTGCTGTCCACCGTTCCTATTTATAGTTTCTGATGATGAGTTCATTTTGCTTATTTCTATCATTTACTTTGCAAGAGACAAATCGTGAAGCACTCACGACCTCTATATTATAGCCTTTATACAACTCTCGGACAAACGGAGTGTCGCTGTTGGAAAGCATAAAATATCCACCTTTTGCGTCTATGTTTCGGCAGAATTGAGCCAGTTCTTCGTGTTCTTTATCGCCAAAACCAGAGCCGTCATACCCGCTAAAAGTTTCGTGATAGGGAGGATCGAGATAGTAGAACTGCCCCTTTTCTGGTTGGCAGTGCTGAAAAGTATGCTGGTAGATGTCAGTGTTCTTTAGGAACTCGGAACAGGCTCGCAAGTTGTCCTCATCTACAATGGCAGGGTCGGCATACTTTCCCATTGGCACATTGAACATACCGCTTTTATTGACCCGATACAGTCCGTTGTAACAGGTTTTGTTGAGATAGATAAAGAGAGCCGCCACTTTGGTAGAGTCTTGCTCCTTTGAGAGCCGTATTCGTGCCTTTTGGAAGTACTCAAGGCTGTGGTTTTTCTTGTGGAGTTTGAGGTTGGTAATGAGCCTGTCCACATCGCCTTTCACGGCTCGGTATGTTTGTACAAGATAGAAGTTTATATCGGACAGGTACGCTTTTTCAGGATTGAGAGCAAAGAACAATGCCCCACCTCCCAGAAACGGCTCGTGGTATGAGGTGTATTCTTGCGGAATACGAGAGAGTAGCTCGTTGAGAATAGAGCGTTTGCCTCCTACCCACTTTACAAAAGGGCGAGCGGTAATGCTCTTTTCAGGCATATTTTCATCGGCGATAGCGTGAAGCACATCGTCAAAAGTTTCTTCTATCGGCTCGTGTTGTTTCGGCTGTCGTCCCATATTAGGCAGTTTTTAGTTTTTTGTAAGGCAGTTTTCCTGTGGTGGTTACTCGTCCCACTATGTCAGCAAAGACATCGTGGAGATCGGCTTCTCGGCTGTTGAAGCGATACACAAACTCGTCTACATAACGCTGTAAATGCTTCTTGCTCATTGTGTGGTAAGTGCCGTAGTAACCTCGCTTGAACAATGCCCAAAAGCTCTCAATGCTATTTGAGTGTACATTCTCTCGCACATACTCGCCCTGTCCGTGCTTGACTGTCTCGTGCGGATAAAGTGTTCCTATTTTTGAGTAAGAAAGAAGCTCATCCGTGTAAAGCTGTGTTCCGATTTTGATATGCTCTACAATCTCTTTTTCTAGCGTTTTCATTTTGACATCAGGAACAACGCTTGCTTTCATTTTACCCTTTCGCTCAATCATTCCAAAGACGACTGATTTGGTCTTGGTATTCCGTCCCTGCGTTCCCTTAGTTCGTTTGGCTCGGTGCTTGTTTTTCTCTTTGCCTCCTACATAGGTTTCGTCCATTTCCACTTCCCCGAAAAGTTTGAGCTGGTTCTGTTTGAGAGCCTTGCGTATGCGGTGATCCATAAACCACGCTGTCTTTTGGGTAACACCCACCTGCTTGGCTAATTGAATAGAGGAAATACCCTTCTTGGAAGTGGTCAAAAGGTAAATGGCGATAAACCACTTTTGCATTGAGACTTTGCTTTCCCCGAAAACTGTCCCTGTTTTGATAGTGAAGTCCTGTTTACAGGCGGCACAACGAAAACGCTTGCCACCTTTGAAACGGTAAACGAGCATATTGCCACAATGAGGGCAGTACTCGCCGTCTTGGAAGCGGATTTGCTCAAAGTATTCTCGGCAGGTTTCTTCGTCCTTGAAGTAGGCGAGGAAATCAGCTATGCTTTTGAATTGCTTTATCATATACCCAGCATACAGGATCAAAAAAGGGTTGTCAAGTACCATTTATCCACACTAGTCAAGATACAAAAACAGCCCTAAAATTAGGGTAGTTTTGTATATAGTTCCCTATTTTTTTGTATTTGAATGTCTCTATTTTACCGTAGAAAAAGGAAATATGAAACACAAAAAACCGAGCAGTGAGCTCGCGGAGAGAATCTTGTGGCATTAAGATGCTTGTGTGGTGAGGAGTGGTTCGAGCAGTGTGCGGATAGTTCTTTCTGCCTGGTCAAGAGAAGCAGCGGGAAAGGTGAGTACGAGCAGATCTCCTTGAATGTCTGATCCTGGGAGTGATTGATGGAGCCGTTCGAGAGTGTCACGCGCGTGGCAACGGAGAAGTAAGCGTGCTGAAACAGGGTTTTCTTGAAAAAAAAGTGCGAAGGTGGTCGCTAGGGAAAAACTCAGCCGGATTTTTTCGAGTACGAGCGCCAGGTCATGCGTGTGGGCGCGTGATTGAACGAGATCTTTCAAAGAGACGGGAGCGAGGATGAGTTTTTGGGCTTCATCCCAGCGGATTTGAGACATAGCACGCCCCCAGAGTTTGAGGAGCGGGAGCGGCTCGGTTCGATACAGAGCGCGAACAATTTTCTGCTGATCGGCACCGTGAGCCATGAGTTCGGCAGCGACTTTGAGGGCGCGAGGAGTGGTATTTTTTTTCTGAAAGCTCTCGGTAGCCGTCATGATACCCGAGAGCAGGGCTTCGGCTATGGACTCAGTAATGAAAGACGGAAGCGAACGTTCAAGAAGTTCAGCTACGATCTCGGATTTTGAAGAGGCGGTGATATCAACGAGGTTCATCTGGCCGAAAAGTTCATTTTGAGAACTGTTATCAATATTGATGAGAGGTACTTCGTAGAAGATATCTGGATTGTGTTCAAAAATTTTTCCGAGGTGTTCTTTATCAGAGGCACCGATAATAATGGCGGCATCGAAACGGTATTGAGCTGGGATAAAAGAGAAGTCACGAGGATCGATAGTGCCTTTTTCTGGGGTGAGATAAATACGATATTCATCGTTTTCCTGAGCGGTACGAATACCAAGAATTTTGTTGTACGTAGTATTGAACGAGAGTACGAAGTCACGGGCGCCGGAAAGCGCTGAGAGCGCCTCTTTAGGTTGTGTAAGGAAAGGAAATTGTTCCAGTGCTTCACCTATATTATCGGCAGCTAGAGTGACCGACTTTCCGAGTCGTTCAATGAGAGTGGCGAGGGCCAGGGCGGCCGCGGTATCATCCCGGCTCGGATACGGGGTAAGGAGGATAAGGGGATGAGAAGATTTTTTGAGGAGTTCGTGGAATTGCTGGTCGGGAGAAAGGGACATAATCAGGAAAAAATTTCAAAACTCAAAATCACATGTTCACAAACAAGACGGTTCAAATCGCTTGAAAGTAAGAAAGTACGGTACCAGGATACACTCGATAAGTCAAATCTCAGCTTTTTTTGTAAGGGATTTGTGAGAGAAGCGGTAGGGGTTTAGTATGTAAAGAGAAAGACTTTTTTATATGACTAGAGTAATCACACATTCTGCCGAAGAGACTCGAGCGCAGGGGGAGCTCCTTGGACAAACATTAATGCCGGGAACCCTTGTCTGTTTGCGGGGAGCATTAGGTGCTGGGAAAACAACCTTTATGCAGGGCGTGCTTGCGGCCTGCGGTGCTGAGAAACCGTACGTGAGCCCAACCTTCGTGCTTATGAAAGAGTACGATCTGGCACTACCGACAGCGACCGGAATCAAACGTATCTATCACGCTGATGCCTACCGTATCGACACCCCGCTCGACTTTGAGAAAATCGGATTTTCAGAATGGCTTTCTGATCGGGAAGGAGTAGTACTTCTTGAGTGGCCGGAGAAGGTAGAGGATCTCCTCCCGGAGGAGCGTTGTGAAATTACTCTGACGCTCGGTCAGGAAGACATACGAGAAGTCCGCATTGCCGAGCTCAAACGACATGCTGAGGCGTGCGAGACAGGTTGCAAAACCGCCTAATTTTTCGGCACTGTTTCAAAAAGAAAAATCCGCTAGAGGAGCTTGCTCTAGCGGATAAACACCACTCATATCTCTTACCCGAGGGACCGGTAGTTGGTGCGGGTTTTCTTGATGTACCCTGCCACGCGGCCACGGGGCGAAAATTCACCCCGGGCTCCCTCTTGGATCCAACTGGCAACGGCACGCCGACACAAACTCGGGGCGTGATGGGCGCAGGCGATGGTGGCGGCGAGTTCGATCGGCCGCTCAGTGAGATGTCTCAGAGCAACCAGCTCTTGGCTGGTTGAATCCCGCACGATAGCCGCGAGGTTATCGAAAGCAAAAAGCCAAGCGGCGCGATGGTGTTCCGGACCCTTCAAGTAAAAGACAGATCCAGGGATACCACCCCGCTTCAAGACCTGATTCGCTCGGGAGGCTCCACGCACTTCCTTGCCGTTGTTGAAGATAGCAAAAGAAGTGAACTGGTACGGACCGAATGACGTGTATTTGTCATTCACGGCCGGCAGAAGCTCGACATATTCACGGCCGGCATACCGAAGCAGAAACCGGAGCACTGAGACATTGAGGTGACCATCGTGCGGGTCGGGCATGAGCTCGGTCAGTGAATATGCAACCAGCTCTTGAGCTCGGACAGACCGCATGAGCACCTTCAGCGTTTCGCGTTCCTGGCGACTGAGACGATATTCGATGCCGGCTTGGTCCCAATTTGTATCCTGGTAGACCCGATTGACCTCTTGGTCAACGGAATGCAGATACTCCTTGAGAGAAATCCGCGTCGGTTTTTCCGGATAGCGAGCCGGAGCCAGGCGAACCGCGTCCCGAGCAACATCGGTGCAGTGGTTGCGGTTACATTTCGCTTCCCAGGCCTGCTTGAGGAGGCGGTGGAAATCGACTTGGGCTCGTGCCGGAATGGTACCAGAAAGCCCAGTCCACACGGCGTAGAGTCCTTTGGGAGCAAACTTCCGTCCGGCCAGATCACCGGTTTCAACGTTGATCGGAGCTGCGTTCGCCGAAGCAAATGCAACGAGGACAAAAACCAAAAACAGCCTGACGAGCTTCATGTGCGCACCCTCCGTGGTCATGTGTTGTACTAAGAACTAAATTCAAATTGTATCATTTAATTTAAACTATGTCAACTACTTTTTTTGTTTGTCATTTAAAATAAGAAAGTAGATTTTTGAAAGAGGAGATTCCCTTTTGCAAATCACCAGATGACTACTGTTCCGCAAAAGGGACGCAAACTCTCAAAAAAGATTCTTTCGTGAGTTTGCGAAGCATGTTTTGTTCACGCTGGAGGCTGTAGTCTTTTTCGACTTATGGCCGCCGCCGGATTTGAGCTTCTGACGTGCGAGCTCCGGCAGACGCGGCGCCAGGTTTTTTTGCTGCTTTTTCATGATGCTCTCCTTTCAAAAAAAGCATGGTTTGTGAGAACTCAGGTCGTTCCCTAGTGAGTCCCTTTCAGAAACTTCTTCGAATTGGTCTCAAAAAATTTTTGAAAGAGAGGAGAAATCTCGATACGACGAGTTTTCTCCCGAGTCTGCGGTTTTGTCTCGGACCAGTACCGGAGGGATCTGCTTCCCTTGGGCTCGCCATTTTACGAACGGTGACAAACGAGGGGGTTCGGGTGCGCGCGTACCCCTGGCACCTCTTACCTCACGTCTCATGACGTTAGTGAAGAATCCGCTCCAGCAGGTCTAGAGCTTCTTCTTGTTGCCCGTGCTTTTCGAGCCACAGGCAGACTTGAAGAAGGTGGTCCTTGCTCTTGAGAGCTTGCTCGAGCAGGGATTCTTCCCGACGGAAGGTAAATCCGTCGGCCCAGGAGTAGACGCTGGGATGTCCGTTGACTACAATGATTTCCATTTCTCCTCCTTTAAGAAATGAATTGAAAAGAACTACCGACAACACGCCGTCGGTCGAGGCGGAGATGTTTAACATCGGTCTCGCGATGTCACCGTCCACGGATCCAGGATCCGAAGGCTATGAGGAGGCCGCCGATCATCCGCCGGAGCAGGCGAATGACAAGCATGATCGGCCAGCGCACGACAGTGCCAGCACCACGCGGTCCGCGCACCATGTACGCGAAACCGGCGACCATCATCCAGAGCCCGAAGCCCTGGATGAGTACTACTTGGTATGCTTCCATATCTTTTCCTCGCGTGAGCCCAACCTTCGTGCTTATGAAAGAGTACGATCTGGCACTACCGACAGCGACCGGAATCAAACGTATCTATCACGCTGATGCCTACCGTATCGACACCCCGCTCGACTTTGAGAAAATCGGATTTTCAGAATGGCTTTCTGATCGGGAAGGAGTAGTACTTCTTGAGTGGCCGGAGAAGGTAGAAGGTCTTTTGCCAGAGCGGGGGGTAGTCATTACCTTGCGCAGCGTGTCGGATGAAGAGCGCGAGATACATGTGCAAATGTGACTCACGGCAAGAGAGAAAAGTGTGATACAATTTCTTTGATTGAGAAAGCTGTTGATTCATAGCATCATTCCATGAAACTCATTGGTAAAGTCGTTCTTCCGGTAGCCTTCGTCACCTTGATGGTGATAATTTCTGTGGCTATTTTTTCGAATTGGTTCGTGAAGCGAGAATTTTTTAAGGAGGCGTATCTCGAAAGAAAAGAGGATGTCAGTCGAAATATCGCTACCCTGCTTACAGAGGAGTATTTTTTGCAACCAATGGAAGATCAGTCACAGAAGGCTTTTGAGGTCTTTGCGGCCTCGATTCAATCGGCGGATGTACTACGGGTAACATTTTGGAATCCGGATGAGCAGGTAATGTATTCAGATCTCAAATCAATCATTGGGAAAAAGGCTAGAAACCGAGAGGATCTCAAATACGCACTGGAGCGTACCCTCCCTGCGTATTACGAAAAAGAAATGGATAACGGATATCCTCAACAGACGAGCGTTGGACCGATACATGATATGTTTTTTCCAGTGATAATTGGAGACAGGTCTTATGGGGTTATTGAAATGCAGGTTTCGAGCAGCGCTATCGGCGCTACGATTGATCGTAATCTGAGACTGATCTTTATACAGTTAATCGTGGCTGCATTCATTATTTATATCGCCCTCCTGCTGATTGTGAAGCGGATCATTATTCGTCCGTTGGAAAAAATAAGTGCAGCCTGTGTTCGAGTGGAACAAGGGGATTTGGATGCGGAAGTCGTGATTCGGGCGAATGATGAAATTGGAATAATGGCCCGTGCTTTTAACACCATGCGAGTCGCACTCAAGAGTTCACTCGAAGAAAGCGAAAAGTGTCGGCTACGTGCAATAAAATCTGAAGAGAAGGCTAAAGAGCAGCTCAAGGAAATAGAACGTATTAATGACCTGATGGTGGGGCGTGAGCTCCGCATTGCTGAGTTAAAAAAGCATGTGGAGACGTGTGAGGCTGGCTGTAAAACCAAGACTACCTAGACAAAGAAATCGTGCGAGCGCCCGATTGGGCGCTTTTTGCTTTTTCTAGGAGAACACCGGTATACTGGCTGCATGGAAAACAAGCCGAAAACACTCATATTGCTGGATGGTAATGCGCTTATTCATCGGGCGTACCATGCGTTGCCGCCGCTCACCACCAAGACCGGCGAGACGGTGCATGCGGTGTATGGATTTACCATGACTCTCCTCTCGGTGCTCGAGAAATTTAAACCCGACTATATCGCGGCCTCGTTTGATTTAGCCGGGCCGACCTTTCGGGATGAGCTGTATGCAGACTACAAGGCGACGCGTACGGCTGCGCCAGATGATCTTTACGCGCAGATCCCAAGAGTGAAAGAAGTGACCGCAGCGTTTAATATTCCTATCTATGAGCTCCCTGGTTATGAGGCGGATGATTGTGTGGGCACGATTGCCAAGCAGGCCGGAGCGCAGGGCGTGAATGTAGTTATTGTCACTGGTGATAATGACGCGCTTCAGCTTGTTGATGATCGGATCAAGGTCTTTTCAATCCGCAAGGGCTTGAAGGATCTTGTTTTGTATGATCGGGTAGCGGTTGAGGCGAAGTACGGTTTTGGTCCGGAGCTAGTACCTGATTACAAAGGTCTGGCCGGGGATACCTCTGATAATATTCCAGGAGTCAAAGGCATAGGAGAGAAAGGAGCAACGGGATTACTTCAGGAATTTGGCATCCTCGAGAATATCTATGCGCACCTCAGTGAAATTAAGGAAGCACTCCGGAAAAAGCTTGAAAGCGATCGCGAGAACGCGTTTCTCTCCAAGCGGCTCGGAACGATTGATATCGCTGCGCCCGTCACACTCCATCTTGAGGATTGTGTGACGCACGATTTTGATCGTGAAAAAGTTGAAGCACTCTTGCGGTCTTTTGAATTTTTCAGCTTGATTACCAAGATCCCCTCATCGACTCAGGGAGGCGGAACGGAACAGTTCCTAAAAGAAGGAGCGAAAAAGAAGAAACATAAAATTTTAAAAACCAGCGATGAAATCGAGGAGTGGATAGAAGCGCATAAAGGCCGTGGCATAGCGGTGTATGTAACCGAAACAGCGGACTCTCTTTTTGGGAGCGGTATCGCCGCTATTGAGTTGGCTGCCACAGCAGAGGCTCAGGTATCGGTTATGTGGAATCCGAGCGCCCGTACTGCCTTGCAGGCATTTTTGGAACATCCGCGGCGACCAAAAATATTCTTTGATGCCAAGCGAGCCCTGCATCTTTTTGCTCAAGAAGGCATTGCTCTCCAAGGCATTGCTCGAGATGTATCCCTTATTAATTATTTGATTGCGGCTGGTGGTCGCAATACTTTGCCCGAGTTGTTGCTTCGCGAATTCGGTTCAGAAACCACCGAAACACATGCAGCCGCACTCTACGCACTCAACGCTCTCCTAGGAGAACGTATCAAGGAAGCAAGTGCTACGCAGACTCAAGGGAAGACGCTGCTTGATGTGTATGGGGAGATTGAATTGCCTCTTATCCCTATTCTTTTTCGTATGGAAGAACGCGGTATCCGTCTGAATACCGAGGCTTTCAAAAAAATGTCGGATGAAATGACTGCTGAACTAGGGATCCTCGAAAATCAGATTTATAGTTTCGCCGGAAAAACATTCAATATTAATTCACCGAAGCAGCTAGCGGAGGTACTCTTTGTTGATCTTAAAATACCGACTACGCATATCAAAAAAAATAAGACGGGCATATCGACCGCCTCGACCGAGCTTGAGAAGCTGCGGGCAGACTATCCGATTGTGGCGCTAATTGAACAGAATCGGGAGCTTTTTAAATTAAAAACGACCTACCTCGATGCCTTGCCGAAACTGGTGGATGCTCACTCGCGCGTGCACACCACCTATCATCAGACGATTGCGGCGACGGGCCGGCTTTCTTCTACGGATCCAAATCTGCAAAATATTCCCGCCCGTCAGGCATGGAGCGAGCGTATCCGGGGTGCCTTTGAAGCAGAGTCTGGACAGGTGTTTGTGGGGGCAGATTATTCGCAGATCGAATTACGCATTGCGGCGCACCTCTCCGGTGATGCTAATCTGAGAGAGGCTTTCCTCCGGGGGGAAGATATTCACCGTAAGACAGCAGCCGTAGTTTTCGGTGTGGAACCCGAAGCAGTGACGCCTGATATGCGGCGGCAGGCAAAGGTATTCAATTTTGGTATTCTCTACGGCATGGGGGCGTTTGGTTTAGCGCAGGCGGCGGATATCGATCAGAAAGCAGCGGGAAAATTCATCGAAGCTTATTTCGAACGCTTCTCGGGCGTCGCTGCGTATCTTGAGGCCTCCAAGGCCTTTGCGCGGGAGCATGGCTATGTCGAGACCGAACTTGGGCGTCGTCGCAGCGTGCCCGAGATCCAGAGTCATAATGTGCAGGTGGCCCGATCGGGCGAGCGTATGGCGGTCAATATGCCGGTGCAGGGGCTGGCGGCCGATATTATGAAGCTCGCCATGATTGCTGCTGACCAGATGGCAGAAGAAAAATATCCCGGAAAGGCACAGATGCTCCTTCAGGTACATGACGAAATCATTTTTGAAGTAGAGGCAAGCCAAGCAACGGATTTTGCGCGTGACCTTAAGCATATAATGGAACAAGTATATACTCTGCGAGTGCCACTGATTGCTGAAACCGCTATCGGAAAGAATTGGGGAGAAATTTAGGGTAGCTCATAGCGGCTAGTTTTTAGGTGAAGAGAGAATTACAATTAAGTACATGACAATATGGAACACATGAAACCATTTGAGTTCGCGCCGCAGAAACTTTCCCGTGAACAGCTTTTGAAAGAAATGCTGCCGCATATGCGCATGGCCTACGAAAAGTCTCAACGCGTATTGGTCGAGAGCGCGATCAAGCTTGAGGATTTTCGGGATCTGTACGAAGGTGTAGTTGATCGGGACCAAGAGTGGGTGGAGAGAATGGAGGCCGGGCAAAGCGAAACAGATATTCATAAAATGCACGCTGATATCATCGAAGCCATTCTTTTTGAACATATCGAACAAAGTAATTGGTTCGGGGAGAGCGCTACGACGATAAAGACATCAAAGTTTGATGATATTCGAAATGGTATTGATATTATTGTTGAATTCGAAGAAGAAACAAATAGACTGGTGCACATGGGTTTGGCGGTAGATGTGACATTCGGGAATACGGCTGCGCAAAATAAGATCATGAAAATTAAAGAAAATATTGAGAATGGGATTTTGAAAGAAGTGAAATATTTTACGTCGGAACGTTCGCCGCATAAAGGACTTTACCGTAATCTTCCAAGTGTTGTCGTTGGAGTTGATCGTTTGCATCTCGATGAACTCGCTCGCATGTGGACGGATGATGGAAGAAAAAGAGAATTTGCGGTACATCCGGTGCAGATGATGATTTTACATGAAATCAGAAGTCAGCTTATGAAATTCTCAAAGTATGCTGAGCAGTGTGGAAAAAAAGATATAGCCGCTATTTACCAGAAGCAGCTTTCAGTGGTGCAACAAATATTGGCATGGAAATCAGGAGTGGATTCTCGGACGTACGAAAAAAGTGATAGTGTGCACGATGATATTTTGAGACAGTTAGAGCTTTTTTAATCGGGTATGCCAGAGCTACCAGAAGTACAAACGGTGGTTTCGCAGCTTGGAAAGCGCATTGTTGGTCGAACCTTTCTGGATTTTCGAAGTACCTGGCCGAAAAAAGTACTCACTCCACAAATAGTGATGCGGCGCTGTTTGCGAGGAGCAACCACGATCGGTACGCGGCGCTTTGGGAAGCATATTGTTATCGATCTGGATAACCAGCACTCTATCATCATCCATCTCAAGATGACGGGGCATCTTTTGTATAAAACACCAGAGACACGTGAGAGCCCAGTATTTACGCAGGATAAGATGAATGGGTATATCCATCACATTTTTACCTTTAGCAATGGAGCTACGCTCGAATTTTCGGATATGCGGAAGTTTGGTTGGATTAAGCTCATACCGACCGATGAAGTTGAGCGCCTGAAAAGTATCGCTGATCTGGGTATCGATGCGCTCGCGCCACAATTGAACGAAACAGTATTCCGTTCGCGCCTTGCAAAGCGGGAGCGGCGGACCATTGGTGAGGCGCTCTTGGATCAGGGAGTGGTAGCGGGAGTGGGGAATATCTATCGCAGTGAAGCACTCTTTTTAGCGGGTATCCGCCCAATGCGGAAAGCGGGAGAACTGACGCAGGCAGAGTGGAAACAGCTGCTCGCGGCAGTCAAAAAAGTGCTGCGTCACGCGGCGCGACTAGGAGGAACGTCGGATGGCGATTTTCGGGATCTCGATGGTTTGCCGGGCCGTTTTGAGCGATCACTCTTTGTTTATGGACGAGAAGGTCTTCCGTGTAAGAAATGTGATACAATCGTAGAGAGAATAAAAATCGGGCAGCGAAGTGCCTTCTTCTGTCCGTGCTGTCAGCGATAATGACGGTCTAAATAGTGGTTATACAATTTTTTATGCAAGCAAGGCAGAAGGTAGTAGTGTTTTTGGTGGTGCTCGCGGTCGCGGGTATTGGCTGGTATTTTTTCCGTGGCCAGAATGAAAAGCGTCAGGCGATCAAGCTCGACAATGACATGAAATCCATTACGCCGGTTGAATCAACAGGGCCAGCGAATCAGGGGAATGTGAGTCCGATTTCAGGTATCGCTTGCGAGCACTGGAATCGTCGACCGATTGCGGTTATGCAGCCAGCCGATGTCTCTGCTCGCCCAGCAGCCGGTTTTTCTCAAGCGGACATAGTATTTGAAATGCCGGTCTTTACCGGGTCAAATACACGCCTCATGGGAGTGTATCTCTGTGATATCCCGAATGATATCGGATCCATGCGGAGTGCGCGGCACGATTATCTGCCGATTGCGAAGAGCCTGGATGCCGTCTTTGTGCACTGGGGGTACTCAAAGTTTGCTGAGACGCTTTTGGATCGAAAAATTATCGACAATATTAACTGTTTAACTACCTCTTTCTGCCCACGCTGGCAGCAGACAGGCAAGATGAAATACGAGGATACCGGACATATCACCAAGGAAGGTATCGATCAGGCGATGCAAAAATACGGCTACCGGACCACGGGGACTTTTTCGGGCTATCCGCATCAAACCGAAGCAGCATTAGAGAGTCGTCCTCAGGGAGGACACCTGCGTTTGGCTTTTCCGAATCCGTACGATGTAAGCTATGATTATGATCGCACCACGAATACATTCCTGCGGAGCTGGGATGGTATTCAGGATACGGATAAGAATACAGGAGCCAAGATCGCTCCGAAGAATATCGTGGTAGCCGTCGCTCAGTCCGAGCAGATCAAGCTGGCAACGGATTATAAGGCGCGTGGTGTGCAGGATCCCTGGGAGCTTGTGCCGGAAGAAGAGCGGGCCGGTCTCGACTATAGCGGTATAGGACGGTATAACAATATTGAGATGGGCGATCCTTGGTTCGATACGAAAGATACGGGGGATGCGTATTTCTATATGAACGGCCAAGAAACGAAGGGTATCTGGAAAAAGGACAAGAGTAAACTTGAAAGCAAGCTGGCTTTCTATAATGCTGATGGTACCGAGGTGAAGTTTGTTCCGGGGCAGATCTGGGTAGATGTAGTGGAACCGGGCTATGGCGTGAAGTGGGAACCCGTCAATTAGAGTAGAGCATGAGTTGTTGAGGATGAGGTGAAATAGGTTTTGAATCAAACAGGCCATCTTGGCCTGTTTTTGCTATACTGCAAGATACCTATGAACATGAAGCTATCAGCTTCCACTATAAGCTATGAGCTGCCGAGTATGATCTATTTTCTCTACGGTGAAGATGATGTCCGGGTGGGTGAGCGACGACGCGAACTGGTGGACGGATTTCGGAAGAAATATCCAACCGGCGAGGTCCAGATATTCGATTTCGAAGATAACGGAACGCCAGAGGCGATTCGTCTCGCGTGCTCGGCCTGTGATCCGGGGCTGTTTGCTGTACCGAAGCTTGTCATCTGGCTTCATCCATGTGCGCCCAAGGAGGGTGAAGTAGCTCTCAAAGATTTTCTGGCTCGTTTTGTCAAAGAGCATCCGAAAGATATATCGCTCCTTGTGATTGCACCGGGCAAGATCAAGAAAACGCATCCAGTTTCGGCCATACTTCTTAAGAAAGCTGATCGCACCGAAGAACTTGAACTTCTCTCTGGTGCCGCGCTCGAGCAGTACGTGCTCTCGATGTTCGCAGGCTTCGATACCGGTCTCTCGATCGGTCGCCCGGCGCTCGCCTCGCTTCTCAAGGCGGTAGGTGATGATAGGTTCCGGCTCAAGCAGGAAGTGGCTCGCCTCGCCACCTATAGGGGCACTGGTATGATCACGAGTGAGGATGTTGCGCTGTTTCTCCGACCGAGTGCGGAGACGACTGTTTTTCAGGCGCTTGATGCTCTCTCTCGAGGAGAACGCGAGCGAGCACTCACTGTATTTGCAGTGGAGCAGCGGGCTGGCAATGCTCCTAAAGATGCTGTTTATGGACTGCTCTCAATGTGTGCGTGGCAGATACGCCGACTCATAGCGATCCGCGAAGCGTATGACCAGGGGAATCGCGACAGCGGCAGCATCGCTCGGGTTACTAAACTCCCGCCATTCGCCGTACAGAACGCGCTCCGATCAATTGATCGTCTTCCTCTCCCGCGCTTGATTGCCGGCCTCTCGCTCTTGGCTGATATGGATGCTGCAATGAAGGTAGGTGAACTTGATCCCGGCATCGCTCTCGACACGTTCGTGTGGAAGTTCTGAAACAAAAAACCGCCCGAGTGATCGGGCGGTTTGTGTTTTGCGTGAGGCTATTTCTTCTTCGTCTTCGGAACGGCTGCCGGGGCAGTCGCGGCCTTCTTCACGAAAGCGTTCAGACGGGACTTCTTGCGGGCAGCGGTGTTCTTCTTGATGATCTTCTTCTCGGCTGCCTTGTCGATGGCCTTCTGGGCTTCCTGGTAGAACTTCTTGGCGTCATCGAACTTGCCGGCGGACACCGCTTCACGGGTCTTCTTGATGGCGCTCTTCACGACACCTTTGGCGACCTTGTTCTTGGCGGTCTTGGCGACGGTGACGCGCATGTACTTCCTGGCGTTTTCCTTGATTGGCATAGTGGCTTTCTTGTCGGTTCCGGACTAGATACTGTCTGGAGACCCTGCTGATTAAATATACATTCACAGACAAACTGGAATTTGAGACAGATTATTTTTAACAGGAAATTGATTTTTTGGCAAGGATGAAGGAAAAATGCCCGCGTGCCAATCGGCGTCAAAACGGGTAAGATAGAAAGAGGTTGGAGTTTTTATGAATTCTGGCAGACCAAAGAACTCTTTCCCTCGCTGTACGCTTAGAAGCGTAGTGCATCAGGAAAAACTTCTTTGGTCTGCCAGAACGGCTACTGCCAAACTCACCGTTTTTTGTGGTCCCGGGGCTACGAAAGCAGATTTTTCCTTACTAGAAGATATAGTCTCTTTCCAAGGGCGCAGGAAATTTTTTCTGCTGCCCGAGACTTCCGAGGCGATAGCGAGGAAAGGATTTCCTGCGCCCTTGGAAAGAGTCAGCAGTGAGTAAGGAAAAATCTGCTTTCGTGGCTCAGGACGTATCCATAATATTGAAGATTTATGATCGGATTGCTTACAGGAAAACTCGGCGGCATCAAGAACGGCTTCGCGCTTGTGGTGTGCGGTGGGGTAGGTTACAAGGTATCGGTCTCCGCCTATACGCTCGGCAAGATCGCGGGAGCGGAAGAAGTATCGCTCCATATCCATACGCATGTGCGGGAGGATCAGTTGGCGCTCTATGGATTTCTTGACGAGGATGAACTTGAAATGTTTGAGTTGCTTATTTCAATTTCCGGCATCGGTCCGAAGGTAGGTCTCGGCATCCTATCGATCGCCGATCCGAATACCATTCGGACCGCTATCGTGCACAAGGATGCTTCGCTCCTCACCCGTGTTTCCGGAGTTGGCAAGAAGACGGCCGAGCGGGTGATTGTCGAGTTGCAGAACAAGGTGAAGGAGACGGAGCTCCGCGGTACCGCGCAAGCGCTCGCCGATCAGGATGCGCTCGAAGCGTTGGCTGCGATGGGCTACTCGGTATCCGATGCACGCGAGGCGCTCAAGCTAGTAGCGGTCGACGTGAAGGATGTCGGCGCCCGCATCAAGCAGGCGCTTAAGAATCTCGGGAAGAAATAAGAGTTATGGACCAGTTTCTCCAGACGGAAAGTTGGGCGCGCTTTCAGGAATCAGCCGGACGGAAATTTATCTGTACCGAGAGTGGGGTGTATGGTTTTGTGCATACCTTGCCCTTGGTTGGGAGCTACCTGTACTTTCCAAAGTATCCATGGAAAGATATTTCAAATTTCAAATTTCAAATTTCAAAAATCTTTACCGAGGCTAGAAAAAGCAATATCGGTTGGATTCGGGTGGAACCGGAGAATGAAAGTCTTCTGGTGGAACTGAAGGAAGCATATGGAAAGAGTCTTGTGAAAGCGCCGCACGATATGCAGCCCAGGGAAAATCTTGTTATCGATATCACGGCGTCCGAAGAGGAGTTGATGATGGGTATGAAGTCGAAGGTCCGGTACAATATCCGGCTTGCCGAGAAGAAGGGGGTTCGAATACTAGTGACCCGTGACCAGAGCTATCAGGAAGCCTTCTTTGGTGTTATCGAAGCCACAGCGAAGCGGCAGGGTATACTTGCGCATTCAAGAAGCTATTACGAAAAGATGTTCACAGTGTTCCCCGAAGAAGAGCTCACTCTGTATGTTGCGGAATATAAGGGTAAGGTACTCGCAGCTAATCTCGTGCTGTTCTCCGGGGATACGGCGACCTATTTGCATGGCGGCACGAGCGATCAGCATCGGGAGGCGATGGCACCGCTCCTTCTCCAGTGGGAGCAGGTCCGGGAAGCGAAGCGGCGGGGTTGCCGGTGGTATGATTTCGGAGGCGTGAAGACAGAAAACAGTCAGCAGCCAACAAAAAACGGAGAACAGAAACAGGAAAACTCCTGGGCGGGAATTACTCGTTTTAAAATGGGATTCTCTCCAGCAACCGCACCGACTGTGTATCCAGGGTGTTATGATATTATTCTTGATACTAAAAAATATTGGCTCTACAATCGCCTGCGCTACTTGCAAATAGGACTTTCGGTCTTTCGAAAATTCTTGAAGAGATAGTTTTTTATGAAATATTTTCTTTCGCGGCTGGTGCCGCAGGCTCTCAAAAACAGTTTGTATCATTGGCCGCTCTCGGTTGTGGCAACGGTGTGCTTCGGTTTTCCGGCGAGAAAACTGAAAGTGATCGGCATTACCGGGACGAATGGGAAAACCACCACGACACAGTTCGTAACGCGTATTCTCGAGAAGGCAGGGAAAAAAGTAGCCATGGCGTCGACGATTAATTTTCAGATCGGCGAGCGCCGCTGGAATAATGCTTCGAAATTCACGACGCTTTCAGCATGGAAGCTGCAGAAATTTTTACACGATGCAGTACATGCCGGGTGCGAATACGCGGTGATTGAGACTTCGTCGCATGCGCTTGATCAGTCTCGGACCTGGGGCATTCCCTATCTGATCGCTGTGATGACTAATGTAACGCGCGAGCACCTGGATTACCATCGGACGATGGCGGAGTATCGCCAAGTGAAGCGACAGCTCTTTGAGCGAGCGCGTATGGCGGTGGTGAATTTGGATATGGAACACCCGGAAGAATATCTTTCAGCGCGTCCTTTTGAAAAGAAGTGTTCGTACAGTACTGCCCAGGACAAAGCAGATCTCGTGGCAACGGATATCCGTGAATCACTGGAAGGATCAGTATTTCAGGTGCGGGGAGTAGCGTGTCGGATTCAGTTGCCAGGGAGGTACAATATCGAGAATGCGCTGGCGGCACTTGGAGTAGCGGAACTTCTCGGTATTGATTTCAAGATTGCCACTCAAGCGCTCAGTGAGATTTCTCTTGTTCCTGGAAGAATGGAGTCCGTACCGAATGAGCGAGGACTATCCATTATCATCGATTATGCAGTGACACCAGACTCGCTCGAGAAGCTCTACACTCTTATCAGAAGCATGCGACCGGAGGGAAAAAAGATTATCGGAGTCCTCGGTGCCTGTGGTGAGCGCGATCGCGGCAAGCGGCCGCTTATGGGGAAGATTGTTGCATCACAAGCAGACGTGATTATTCTCACTAATGAGGATCCGTACCATGAGGATCCGGAACGCATCATCGATGAAATTGAGGAGGGGGTTGTTGGTAAAGAAAAAGAAAAAAACTGGTTCCGCATCTTTGATCGCCGTAAAGCGATTGCAAAAGCACTCGCTCTGGCTGAACCAGGAGACATTGTAGTTGTCACGGGTAAAGGCGCCGAAGAAACAATGGCCATAGGCGATGAACGCCTTCCATGGAGCGAGCGGAGAGTGATTGAAGAAGAGCTTAGTCGGTTGGGCGTAGAGGATCTATCTTAAAAAATTCAGACTAAAAAAAGACCGCTCCAACAAGTTGTCAGGGCGGTGTTAGGCTGCAGCGGCCACATCGATGAGTGGATGGATAGTAGCTGTGCCAAGGGCAACAGCAGCTCCTCCGTCGAGTAGTCGTTCGATGATATCCATGGCCAGGCTGTCGTCTTGGCGACCAAGCAGATCGGCGTACATCTTTTGGGCCAGCATGGAAAGCGCTGGATCCTCCTGGAAATGCGTAATGTGGAGCGAAGGATTGCGTTCAAGAGTGTAGTGGTGGATATCCTGGAGGTTGAGATCACGATGTTTGATTCTTTCGTCTTGGCTGCAGATTTGAATGGCCAGAAAAAAATGTTTTAGCTGTTTGCTCGGATCTTTTTGTCCATAGCAATAGAGCAGGCGGATCATGGAATTCTCCTTTTTTGTGGACAAGGAACAATGCTAATACTGCTAGTATGGATTATTTGGAAGGATATATCAAGTAAGAAAACCGGCCCGCTCGAAAAATCTTGAGTGGCCGGCAGGATAACCTTTAAAAACACACGCTGTCTTCTGCAATAAAAACCGTGCTCGGTTTGTATTGTAGAAGCGCTTTCTGAAAGTCCGTGAACATCCTGATTGCTTTGGACTGACTCTGGAGTCCCGTCGCGAGCAGGCTTATCATCCGGTTAGCCTTTTTTTGTGAATCAGAGCCTTGCACCAGCTCATCCACGTACGTTTGAACCAGATTGAGTGTATCATCTGGGTTTTTAAGCACGCAGATAATAGCGCTGCAAAGTTGGGTGACAAGCTGATCCAGCTGGTGATTAGCCTGGGCGTAGACTCGTACATCCATAGGGTGGATTCGATGTGAATCCATGAGCCTCTGGATGTACTGCGAGGTGAATTCTTGAGGGAGGATACCATTCGGGCACTGCTCCACGAATAGTACAGTCCGTTGCTCATGGCTGCTTGCCAGGGAGATTACGCGGATAAGTTCAGTCATGATGAACTCCTTTGAAAGGTTGGTGGACAAAGAACATACGAAATTGATAACATGAAAATTACAAAAAGTCAAGTACTTGACTGAAGAACAAGAAATTAAGCCGCAAAAAGGGCAATAAGGAGAGCGGTACAGAAGAAACCGAAGAGAGCGCCGGCAACAACCTCGCTGGTACGGTGCCCCACGCGCTCTTTTAAGTGAGGAAATTTTGATTCATCAATTTCCCCGCGGAGTTGATTGACTAACATGTTGAGATAACGACCTTGGTCACCCAAGATCATACGGATACGGAGCGCGTCATCGACGATAATGAAGGCGAGAACGATGGAAACAGCGAAGGTTGGGGCGTGCAACCCATCGAAATGACCAACCGAGACCAGAAGCGAAACAGCGAGGGCGGTATGAGCGCTTGGCATGTGGCCGTGTGTAAAAAGGTAGCCTGGCTGCCAGCCATGTTTCCAGGTGAAGAGAGTGAATTTTGCGACCTGTGCCAAGAGACCTACAACGATAGGAAGTAAAAAAACAAGATAGGGCTGAAGGGCATCCATAATTCTATTTTAATGAATTGTTATTTTGAGTATAGCACAGGAGGAGGGTCAATTGTCTTGTCATCTGGTGTACATATGCTACCCTAAGAACACAGTTTTTAAACAGCATATAAGATATAACACTATGGGAATTTTTGGCGTCTTTCTTATTGTTATCGCGGTGGTGACAGCGTATGTGGTTCTGGCCTACAACGGTTTGGTAACGCTTAAAAATCGAACCGAAGAAGCCTGGAGCGATATTGATGTGCAAATGAAACGGCGTTATGACCTTATTCCAAATCTAGTCAATACCGTGAAGGGGTATGCGGCGCACGAGCAGACGGCCTTTGAGAAAGTAACGGAAGCGCGAGCTCAGGCGATGTCGGCAACGGGGGTGGTAGATAAAGGGCAGGCAGAAAATATGCTCACTGGAGCATTGAAGTCAGTGTTTGCCATCGCTGAAGCCTACCCAGATCTCAAAGCTAACCAAAATTTTCTTGAATTGCAGCAGGAGTTGTCTGATACGGAGAACAAGATTCAGGCATCGCGCCGCTTCTACAATGGCAATGTCCGCGATCTCAATACGAAGATCGAGACCTTTCCATCGAATATCATCGCGGGTATGTTTGCGTTCGCCAAGCGGGAATTCTTTGAGCTTGATGAGAGTGAAGCGGCTGCCAAACAGCCGGTCGAGGTACAGTTCTAAATAGAGCTTCTCGTTATTTTGTTAGCTTCTAAAGCTTCTTTGGTTTTGCTAGAAAGCTAACGCAGCTCATATAGCTAACGAAGTTTTTTCTTATGGCCACTCTCTATACGCAGAAAGACAAGAATCAGTGGTTGACCCTCGTGTATATTACGGGATTTTTGGTCTTTGTGATTGGGGTGGGGTATGTTTTTGCCGGGGCCATGCACTCGAGTGCTTTCCTCTATGGCGCGGTGCTGTTTTCGGTGCTCATGAGCTTAGGTTCTTACTGGTGGAGTGATCGTATGGTGCTGGCTATGAGCGGCGCGAAGCTAGTGGACTTTGCCAGTAATAAGGAACTCTACCGACTCGTAGAGAATTTAGCGATTACGGCTGGTTTGCCGAAACCAAAAATCTATATCATCGAAGATACGGCGATGAATGCTTTTGCTACTGGTCGGGATCCGGAGCATGGGGTGATCTGTTTTACGACCGGTATCCTCTCTCGTCTCGAGCGATCGGAGATCGAAGCGGTAGCGGCACACGAACTCTCGCATATCGGTAATCGGGACACGCTTATTTCAACAGTCGTGGTTATTTTGGTGGGTTTTGTAGCTCTCTTGGCAGACTGGTTTCGTCACTGGGCTTGGTATGGTGGCGATCGGGATAATGAAAATCGCGGACAGTTCCAAGTGATTCTTTTCGTGATTGCCTTAGTGCTTTCAATTGTAGCGCCGATTGCTGCTACACTCATGCAATTGGCAATTTCACGTAAGCGTGAATTTCTGGCCGATGCTTCGGGTGCGCTCCTCACTCGCTATCCAGAGGCGTTGGCTTCGGCTCTTGAGAAAATTTCGGCCGATACGGAACCGCTCGAAGCGGCGAATCGCGCCACCGCACCGCTCTACATTACGAATCCTTTCAAAACAAAAAAAATCGCTACCTTGTTTATGACACACCCGCCTATCGAAGAGCGTATTGCTGCGCTCCGAGGGATGGAAATCAAGTAAATTGCTATGCCATCCCCGTATCAGGAATTTGCTCGTAAGGCGCGGGAACGTTTTCTTGAGAGACAAAAGAAAAAAGCAGCAGCGGCTGGCAGCGGGCAGTATGTCTTCACCGTGCATGCGCAGCACAAAATGCAACAGTATGGACTCTCTGAGCAGCGAGTGAAAAGTGTGATCCGGAATCCTCGTCGCCGTGAGGAAGGTATCGTTCCAAAGACGGTAGCGGTCATGCAGCCACCTTCAGTGAAACGTGATGCCACTGGGAAAGAAATCTGGACGCAGGAAATTTGGGTCATGTTTCAGGTGCAGTCAACAAAAAACAAAACCTCTCCTTTGGTAGCTACTCCTGGTCGTCTGAAAATAATCAGTGCGTGGCGGTATCCGGGAGTCAGTCCAAAACGCAATCCGATCCCTCCAGAAATTTTGCGGGAACTGGAAGAAGGGAGTACAGTGGAGGTGGTAGATGAAACATTTTTTTCTCTGTAAACTCTCAATCGTAAGTATTAAAAAAAGAGTATGGACGAACAAGAGACAACCACTCATCCAGCTCCAGAGTCAGCCCAAACTCAAGCGGCCGCTCCAGAGCATAAGACAGAGTATAATCACGAGGATATCGAGAAAAACAAGGCAGTGGCTTGTCTTTCCTATATCTTCATTCTTTTTCTCGTACCACTGCTAACACTGAAGGAGAGTAAGTTTGCGCAGTTTCATGCCAAACAGGGCCTGGCGCTTTTTCTGGCTTGGATTATTGTGGATTTCGTACTGGGCATCATCCCGTTCCTTGGGTGGATGCTCTTGCCATTTGCGAATCTTCTCTTCATTATCGTGAGTATTATCGCCATCATTAAGACGCTCTCGGGCGAGACCTGGGAACTCCCAGTCATTGCTGGCTTGGCGAAAAAGATCAATCTCTAAGCTGGAGGGAGACTTAAAAAAATAAAAGAAGTGGCTCAATAAAGCCACTTCTTTGTTTGTATACTTGACTTTTAGTATTTTTAGGTGTATAATATAAAAGTTAAGTACATTGAAAAGCGAGAAAATTTCAGGCGGAGTGAGGGGTCTCGGATTATTTCGGGATTTCTCACTCCGCCTGGAAGGGTCCAGGGCAGGGATAGAAGGGCGTGTCGCCCAACCCGCTCCTCGGGGTTTGAACAGAGGAAAGGAGAACGACATGTTCAAGACGATCAAGATCGCCGCAATCATTGCAGCGATTGTTTCCCTCACCGGCTGCTCGGCTACCCTCGGGAGTAGACAGGACATGGCCGATGTCGGCATCAGCACCGTCGTTGGCACAGCTGCTGGTGCAGTGTTCGGGGCACTGGCCTGCGGTCGGGGTAACCCTGACTGCGTGCGGCAAATGGCTGCTGCTGGTATGGCTACTGGCGCTGCTGTCGGTATCGCCGACGTGCAGAACCAGCGTGCCATGCAAATGGCACAGCAACCGGTGAACTCCATGTACTGCGAGCGTGCCTTTGATGCTCGCAGTAACCAGTGGGTCCTCGTCAACTGCCGTCAGGCAGTGGCGCAGACCACTATCGGTACCGGTGTACCGAACTGGGTCCCTCGCTAGTCGGAACGTGCGGTCGGAAGAGAAGAAACCTTCTCCTCCGGCCGCTTTCTTTTTCTTGCTATACTAGAAGCAGTACTTTTTGAAGGAGGGATACCTTATGCAACAGCTGATACTGTCATTTGAGTGTCGCTGTCCGACCAGTTGCGACTGTCAGTGTCCTGATCCTGATGAAGGGGTGGCGCTTGGGAGTAATACCTGTCCAGTACACAATCTGAATCCAGAGCCTGATCCCTTGTGTCCGGTGCATGGCGGGGAAGAATAAAGTGTACCAGGTCCGTTTCCGAAGAGGAGGCGGACTTTTTTTCTTGCGTGGCGTCGGAACGCAGCATCAGAAAAAACTTTCGCAGTCACATCATTATACTTATTCATTTGTTTCTTATTCTTTAATCCTGAATCCTAAATCTATATTCTTTTATAAGGATGTTCTATACTAAAGATACAAAACGCAATACAAAAACTTTTCTATGAAGAATACTAAAATCGTTGCGACTATCGGGCCGGCCTCGGAAGACAAAGAGACACTCCGCAAGATGATCGAAGCCGGGATGAACGTGGCGCGGTTGAATTTTTCTCACGGTGAGTATGCTTGGTTTGAAAAAGTGATCAATCGATTGCGGGAGCTTTCAGAAGAACTCAAGACTCCGGTAGCCATCCTGGCAGATATGCAGGGACCACGCATCCGCATCGAAGTTGATAAGGAAGTCGTACTCAGCAAGGGTGAACGCATTCATGTGTCGGATGTTGCTTACCGAGAAATTTTTTCCCGGTCGAAAACTAAGAATCCTCTTTGTTATCTTGATGTACCCAAAATGGCGGACCGGCTTCGAGTGGGAGACGCTATCTTGATCGAGGATGGCGTGGTGGCGCTTCAGGTGGTGGCCAAGCACGGTGCACACGCAGTGGAAGCAGCGGCACTCGCCGACTGCCGGATCAAGAACCGGAAAGGCGTCATCTTGCCGGATACTAAACTTGATCTGCCTATTCTTTCGGAGAAGGATCTCCGCGATCTTGCGTTTGTGCTCGGGCAAGAGGTGGATTATGTCGGACTCTCGTTTGTGGGTTCGGCGGAGGATATTCGTACGGCGCGCAACGAGATGCGCAAGGTGGTGGGTGATGAAGCGCGGCTCCCGCAGATCGTGGCGAAGATCGAGCGTAAGGAAGCGATCAAGCATTTGAAATCCATACTCAAGACGACGGATGCAGTCATGGTGGCGCGCGGAGACCTCGGTATCGAAATGCCAGAGTCGGAAGTAGCGATCCTGCAGAAGACGATTATTCGTGAGAGTCTTATGGCGGTGAAGCCGGTGATTGTGGCAACGCAGATGATGAAATCCATGGTGGAGAATGCTCGGCCGACTCGGGCTGAAGTGAGCGATGTCTCGAATGCCGTGATTGATCATGCGGATGCCGTGATGCTCTCGGAAGAATCGGCCATGGGGAAATATCCGGTTGAAGCGATCGCTATGATGGCAGAGATTATCGAAAAAACCGAAGAGTCACCCTTCGATGATGTCTACCAGGAATTGGATCTCAACATGAAAACGGACTATGCGGCCGTGATCCGGAGTGTCTACCAGCTGGCGAAGAGCTTTAGTACGAAAGCGATACTTCTCCTCTCCATGAGTGGTTATACTGCGCGGCTTATTTCCCATTTTCGGCCAGAGACAGCTATCCTGGTAGCTACAGACAGTAAGAGGACCTGGTATGCCTTAGCGCTTGTCTGGGGTATTCAACCCTTTAATTTTGAAGGAGATACCGATCATGATAGCTATATTGACCGTCTCATGAAGGAAGCAAAAACATCCGGAAAGTTGGTTGCGGGTGATGAGACAGCAGTGTTTCTTGGGCGTACACCAGACCGTCGCACGCTTGACCTTGTCGGAATCCGCCGAGTGCGCTAGGCTAGCAGTAAAGATAGGAGAGGAATGGAGCGCAAGCTCCCTTTTTCTTCCGTAGAAAGGAAGGGTGGCCGAGTGGTTTAAGGTACTTGCTTGGAAAGCAAGCGTAGGGGAAACCCTACCGAGGGTTCGAATCCCTCCTCTTCCGCATCTAACAGGTAGCACGACATGCTACTTGTCGGTATAGATTCAAACAACAAAAAACAGCAGTCGGAATGATCGCTGTTTTTTGTTAGTTACTCAGTCAGTTATTCAAGAGTGCATGTCCCAGTACAGAGCACATTTGCCGGATCGGTAACCGTTATTTCGCAGATAAAGTTCGATCTAATCTGTGCACCGAAACTATTCTCTGCATCCACATAGCTTATTGTCCGATACTTATCATCACCGAGAGGAGTAATCTTCCAGTGTGATGAAGTTGGGAAGTCAGCTGTCTTTGGAGCTTTAAGCATGGACTCAACTCTTGCTTGAGAGCAAGCTTGGGCCTCTGATATGTGGCTTCGCTTGAGCGCTTCCTGCTTCTGCTTTTCCTCCTCTGCTTTTTGCTTTACTTCCTCTTCTCGCTGTCTCTTAGCTTCTAGGGCTTGCCGTTCTATTTCAGCTCTTTCTTCATCAGTGAAAGCTCGATTGATAGTGATTGTAGCTTGAGCATCGTTGGATCCATTTCGGACGACAAAGGTGAAGGTGTTGTTTTCGTTGCCGAGTCTAGCATCGTAGGAAAATTCACCGTTTGTTGTTGGGATAATTTGTCCTCCAACTTTCAATTCCGCACTACTTGGTTCGATAGATCCTTTCACAGTCACCTTCTTCTCTTGGAGGGTGAGATTATTTTCTGGCTCAGTGATCTTAATCGTTGGAACTCGATTAGCCGAGTAGAGAAAGCTCCCTCCGATCAGTGCAAGTACCACAAAAGCGGCTCCAGATAAGGTGAGCTTCTTTTTGGGAGGAAGTTTTGTCTTTTTATAAATGAGAACTGGAACCAGAATCGGCAGCGCCACATACCAGAAGGTGATTCCAAAAAAGATAGCGACTACCCATCCAATAACTTTGAGAATCTTCTTGTTTTGTTTCGCCTCAGTTTCTTTTTGCTCCGGTGTTTTTTGGATAGGTTGGCTTGCATTGATCTTGTTTAGCCATTCGCCACAAAATCGACACTTACTTGCTTCGTCCTGAATCTCTTCAGAACAATGGGGGCATTTTTTCATAAATTTGACGTAGGATTTATTGATTGAAAAACTGCTGGTTCATTTTTTAAGATACAAAAATGGTCCCGCGAACCGGACGACAATTCCTTTCGAAACTGCCCGACAACTCTTTCGAGCTATCGACCTACGTCAATAAGTGCCGGTCACGAGACCGTTTTTATTGACGTAGGTTCTATTATTGAGCCATGCCGCTACCTTTTTGGGGCAGAAGTTTAGGCAACATTGTACGACCAGTATAGCTTTTTAAGGGACCAAAATCAACCTTCCGATTCTATGGTGGTTTCATGTGGTTAGAGTTATTTTCTTCTCTGCGAGGTAGATCCGGCTTTTCAAACAGCCCAGTATTTCTCGTTTTTCTTCATTCGTACCTTCTCTGAGGACGTACTTAGCATATCCTCGGATATCAACGCTCGGGACGCTAATCTTTTCTTTTGTTCCGAGAAAGAACTTCTGCATTTTGGAAAACTGCTCAATATCTGCTTTGATCTTTTCCTTTACCTCGATCTCATTGAGGTTTATCTTGTCTATCAATTCTTCAAATTGTTTTAGGATTTCTTTTTCTTCAGTGTAGCCACATTTACAATCAGCTCCTCGGGCTTTGGTACAGCCGTAGTAGACATACCGATGAACCCCGCCACCTCTTTTCTTTTTGAATTTCTCGTCAGCGCTTATCCCTGATCCACATAATCTGCAAGTCATCATTTTGGTGAAAGCGAACTCTTTTCCCTCAACCCTTAAGATTTGGCTCTTTATCTGTCTCTGAACGAGATCAAAAAGCTCTTTGGTGATGATTGGCTTGTGTTTTCCTGTGTACCAGTTTCCTGATTTTCTTGGATATTCAAACACTCCGTAATAGAAGGTGTTATCTAAGAGCCGGTAAATATTGCCGAGGCTTAAATTCTTTTTTCCAGCAGCACTTTTGAAGTTCAGATCAAATTTAAGCCAATTGTAGATCTTTCGTCCGCTCCAATGTTCATAGGCCACTTTTTCAAACATCTTTTTGATCACTGGTGCCCGTTCTGGATCAATCAGTGTTTCACATTTTCGATCCATTCGCTTTTCTTTCATGTATCCAGTAGGCGGTGGACCTGGCCATAATCCCATTTCAACTCTCGTTCGCAGTCCTCGTTTTACATTGATACTCTTGTTGTCATTTTCCAGCTTTGCTTGACTACAGAGGATCATCAGCAAAAACTTTTCATTGGGAGAGTTTTTGAATGTTTGTCCGTAGGTTCGGATTTCCATGAGGAGTTGCTGATCCATGAGGTCAACGACGCTTCCTAGATCACCAGCATTACGAGAAAGTCGATCCGGTGCCCAGGTGAGAATGCCGTTGAACCTGCCACCTCGGATATCCTCCAAGATTTCCCGATAGACTGGCCGCTGGCCAGATTCCTTTGCGCTGTGGGATTCACGCCGGATCTCAACTATATCGAGATTGTCTCGCTCGGCGAGTTGGAGCATTTCCTTCACTTGGGAATCAATGGAGAGTACCTGGCGTTCTTCTGATTCGGTTGATTTTCTAGCATAGAGGACATACCGGATCTTTTGGATAGGTGGAGCTATTTCGTCACCGATTCTGGCTGTGGTATATGGTTCCATATACCTATTGATGACGCAGATCACTTGTTTTGCTAAGCCTATGCAAAAATAGAAATTTATTGCATAATAGCGATTCATTTTTAAACAAAACCTAGCATCAAGCCATTGCATAAATTCGCATACATACTGCACTCCATGAGACCACAGGTTTATGGAGTTTTTGTAAAAATCATGGTACTATTGAGGGGCTTTATGATGAAGATCAAAAAAATCCCTCTTCTTGTGCTTATTTTAGCGGTAATGCTCTCAACTGGTGGGCCGTGTGTTTTTCCTATGCTCACAGCCCAAGCCTCCTCTGGAATGATGGATATGAGCAATCAAAGCCCTGTAGACGAACAGGATAATGGGATTATGGGGACTGATAGCAGCATGAACTCCATGGTACATCTACCGCTCACTCAGAGTCATGTAAAGAACTGCTCTCTGGAGTGTGGACAAACCAAAGATAATGTCGGAACGATAAAAAAATCTCAAGAGATTTTGCAACTTCCAAATCTCGCCTTACAGGGAGTTTTTATAGCTCCATCACTTGTTGACGGATTGAACATCGAAGCCTTCGAACCGCCCGAGATCCTGCCCTTGCAGGACCTCATTCTTACCGTAGCCAAAAAAGAATAGATTGATTGAAGTGTGTCAGGAAGCTGAGACAGTTTGTCCTTTTGGATACTCTTTCTCTGCCCTGGCACTTTTTGTACCCATTTTATTATGTGAATGGGTTTTAATCGTCAAATCAATGTATTCTATGAAAAAACTTTTAGTACCTATCGCTGGAATGCACTGCAGATCTTGTGAAATTCTTATTGAAGATAAGCTCTCCGAAATTCCAGAAATCAAAAAAAGTTACGTCAATTACAAGAAAGGAGTTGCTGAAGTTTCGTACGAAGTCAAACCGAGCAAACAGGCGATTGAAAATGCCGTGCGGGAAGCGGGGTATACGATCGGAGTCGTCGGGAAAAAGCCTTGGTTCAGTCGGAATGCGAGTGATTATAAGGATCTGGGCATCGCATTTTTGTTCGTCGTAGGACTCTACTTCATCCTCAAAGAATTTGGGTTCTCTGATCTCATAAATGTCGGAAACGCAGCGAAACCGACGAGTCTTTCGGTGGCGCTCCTCGTCGGACTCACAGCAGGATTTTCTACCTGCCTTGCCTTAGTAGGAGGATTGGTGCTGGGAATTTCTGCCCGACATTCAGAAAAACATCCCGAAGCGACTCCATTGCAGAAGTTTCGCCCGCATCTTTTCTTCAATCTTGGTCGCATTCTCTCGTACGCCGTCCTCGGTGGTCTTCTTGGGTCGCTCGGTTCATTTCTCCAACTTTCTGGAACCACTCTCGGTATTGTTACCATAGCCGTCGGTGTTGTCATGCTGCTCCTTGGCGTGAAACTGACAGGCGTGTGCCCGCGGTTGGAAACAGTAAGTTTTGCTCTTCCTAAAGGAATCAGTCGGTTACTGGGTATCAGCGACAAACAGAGAGAGTACAGTCACAAAAATTCATTTGTTCTCGGGGCCATGACCTTTTTTCTGCCCTGCGGTTTCACTCAAGCAATGCAAATCTACGCTGTAAGTACGGGAAGCTTCATGCAGGGAAGTCTCATCATGGGACTCTTCGCTCTGGGAACAGCCCCGGGGCTTCTGGGTATCGGTGGATTAACTTCTGTCATCAAGGGCATTTTTGCGCAACGATTCTTCAAATTCGCCGGAATCGTTGTGATAGCACTGGCCTTCTTCAATATTAACAACGGTCTCAATCTGACGGACTGGCAACTAAGTGTTTCTTCTGGAGCTGATACAAAAGCGGTAGCTGCCCAGTCGACTGATCCGAACGTAAAAATTGAAAATGGCGTTCAAGTTGTGCGCATGACAGAAAGCTCCAGTGGCTATGCCCCGAGCAAATTCACCATTCAGCAAGGCATCCCAGTCAAATGGGTTATTGATGCCAAAGATCAGTACACCTGTGCTTCAACGGTTATTGCTTCGAAAATCGGGGTCCGAAAGAATCTGTCACTTGGACAAAACGTCATTGAGTTCACACCGAAAGAAGTTGGACAGATCCCATTCTCATGTTCTATGGGTATGTATCGGGGCGTGTTTACCGTCGTGGCTGCCAGCTGATAAATCAACCAGAATCAAAACAAGCCTTGAATTAACCATAAGATTATGTACAAACTACTCTTCAATGTTGCGGGCATGCATTGTGATTCATGCGTCAAACTTATCACGATGAAAATGAAAAAAATTGATGGAACTTCGGAGTTTTCTATCACAAAAGATGGGAAAGCCGAACTCACCGCGAACCGCGAAATAAACTTATCAGAAGTTGAAAATGCGCTTCAGGGAATGGAATATATCGTGACGACCGCGTAAAGTATTTGATTGATAACTCTATGAAATCTTCTTATGACTAAACGAATAACAGTATCCATTAAGGGAATGACGTGTCACTCCTGTGAAATGCTCATCGGTGAAGAACTCAAGGAGCTTCCTGGAATCAGTGAGATTCAGATTGACCATGAGGCTGGTCAAGGGGTATTTCTTCTCGATGAGACGAGAAGCACCCTCGAGCAATCGCTAGAGGCCATCAGGCGAGCGGGATATGAGGGAATTGTTTCGGATGAGGGTGTTGCCTCAATAAAAGAGAACCACGAGGAGGATAGTGAGAAGGCAATGGATGTTCGACTGAAAGTAAAAATCGAGTCTCGTGTAGAAGCCGATGGAAAAGTTTTGGAAGATGGGAATGGCAGACCATACTTCGAGGGAACCATCTTGAACAGTCAATCGGCAGAAGTTGATATGCCAGAGACAGGTACTCCGTCGAAAGATATCGTCAACCAAATTCTGAGAGCGATAGGCAGTATTCAGGGCATCGGAGGAAGTCTTTCTCGAAATGGAAGCAATCTGCCGAATCAAGAAACAATCGTTCCTGTTATCAATCAAGGAACAGGGGCAAAAGTTGGTACAAGCCTTGATCCGCAGAGACGGATGAGTCTTTCCTTGTTTGGGATGCACTGTTCATCGTGTGCCAACCTCATCGAACGCTCGCTCAAGAAAGTTCCGGGGGTCAAACAGGCGAATGTGAATTTCGCGGCCGAAAAGGCCCTGGTGGTGTTTGATGAGGGCAAAGTAGAGGTCACCACACTCAAACAAGCGGTGGCGAAAGCTGGATACAAAGCAGAAGAAGTTGACCCGAAAGATACGGAGTACGAGCGTCGAAAGCGCGATAGGGAAATCAGCAGTTACTTCAACAAGTTCATCTTCGGCTTCATTATGAGCCTCCCGATGCTCTATTTCATGCTACTTGATTTCTTTGTGCTCCCTGGAAAAGCATCGCTTCTTCCCTATGTCGGCATATTCTCCCTGCTTTTCACCATTCCCATCCAATTCATTATCGGAGCGGGATTCTACAAAGGTGCTTGGTCGGCGCTTAAGATGAAGACATTCAACATGGATAGTCTTATTGCAATCGGTACGTCGACGGCGTTCTTCTATAGCCTTGTGAACTTTGTTCTTTATGTAGTGAAAAATGATAGCGTCATCGGTCTCAACGGTTCCAAAATCCCAGAGCTTTACTTTGAAACAGCGGCTTTCCTCATCACCTTTGTCATTCTCGGTAAATGGCTTGAGGTTCGAACCAAGGGAAGGACGTCTGACGCCATCAAAAAGCTCATGGGTCTCCAGGCCAAAACCGCTCGGGTAATGCGAAATGGTGAAACGCTCGATGTACCGGTGGACGCAGTCGTTCACGGGGATATCATCATTGTTCGTCCCGGCGAGAAGATCCCTGTCGATGGAAAAATTATCAAAGGTTCCTCAGCGGTTGATGAATCTATGATTACTGGAGAAAGTCTCCCGATAGAAAAAAATGAAGGCGACATGGTGATCGGCGGGACGGTCAACAAGACGGGCGGGTTTGAATTTGAAGCGACTCGGATAGGAAGCGAAACAGCGTTGGCGCAGATTATTCGCCTTATCGAAGAAGCGCAGGGCTCGAAAGCGCCGATTCAGAATTTTGCCGACCGTATTTCTGCTTGGTTTGTCCCAGCCGTGATCGGGATTGCTCTCCTTACATTCGTTATCTGGTACTTCTTCTTGGGGGCTACCCTGGCGTTTGCTCTCATGGCCTTTACCGCTGTCATAGTGATTGCCTGTCCTTGTGCCTTGGGACTAGCGACGCCGACAGCGCTCATGGTCGGTACGGGGAAAGGCGCAGAGAACGGAATTCTCATCAAAGGTGGCGAAGCGTTGGAAGCCGCCTGCAAAATCAATGCGGTTATCTTTGATAAGACCGGCACTCTCACGAAAGGAAAGCCCGAGGTGACAGATATCCTTACTTTCAATGATGCCGATGAAGATGAAGTCTTGGAAATAGCTGCCAGCTTGGAAAAGCTTTCGGAACATCCTTTAGCTGAAGCCATCTATGAGTATTCAAAAGAAGAAGGTTGTGCTTTGGAAGACGTGAGCGACTTCAAGGCCATCCCAGGACATGGTGTGCAAGGAAGTATCGCTGGTACCGAATATTTCTTCGGAAATCGGAGACTTATCACCGATGTTATCAAACTCCCCCTTGATCGCATCAATCGGAAACTCATGCGCCTGGAAGAACAAGGGAAAACCGCTATGATTTTGGCTACTCGGGAAAAAGTTCTCGGAGCGGTCGCGGTCGCCGATACCGTGAAAGAATCTTCGCGTGACGCTGTGAAAAAGTTGGCAGGAATGGGAATCGAAGTCTACATGATCACTGGCGATAATGCTCGGACGGCCAACGCCATCGCCTCGCAGGTTGGGGTGACCAATGTGTTTGCTGAAGTATTGCCTGAGGACAAGGCAGAACATGTGAAGGAACTTCAGAAGAAAGGGAAACGGGTCGCTATGGTGGGTGATGGGATCAATGATGCTCCAGCATTGGCACAAGCTGATCTGGGGGTAGCCATGGGATCGGGAACGGATGTTGCTATGGAGGCGGGTGATATCGTTCTCATGCGAAGCGACGTTCATGACGTGGTGACGGCTATCGAGCTCTCTAAAGAAAGCATGTCAAAGATCAAGCAAAATATGTTCTTCGCGCTCTTCTACAATGTGATGGGTATTCCAGTGGCAGCCCGAGTGTTTGCTGGGGTTGGTTTGGTCTTGAAGCCAGAGCTTGCTGGTCTTGCTATGGCTCTGTCCTCCATCTCTGTCGTAGGTAATTCTCTCCTCCTCCGTTTCTTCAGACCAGGAAGAAGGAACTTTGTTTCTTTGGCAGCCCCGCTCGTGATGGTTGTCGCGTTCTCAGCTCTCTTCTTCCAATTTGCCAAATTCAGTGGACAATCAATGGAAACAGCAAAGACTGGAGAGATGGCGTTTGGCGCGACCAAGGAAATTGCGGCCTATATTGCCGATAACCCGATCAAACTCAATCTTGCCGGAGAAATGCCAAAGCTTTTCTTGGGAGCTGAAAATCCGGAACGGTCTTTGAAGGTATCGGATGGGGCGCTAGCGCTTTCTGGCAATATGATGCTTATCGGAGCGAATGAAGCGGCATTGATGCAACAGGAAAAACTCTTCGAAAAATCAGGCGATACACTCAAGGAATTTTTCGGTGCGCCTGAAATACGTGTCGGCGGAGTACTGGCGTCTACCGGGACCGTTCTTGATGAGTTTCATATCCTGAGCAAGGGAAGCTTCGATGGACTAAAAACTGTGGCGGAAACCGATGCTTTGCTGACGGACAATGGAGAGTTGAAGTTCTTCTATCGTGTTAACCAGAATAATGTTCCGGAGGCTTTCCGTAAGATGATGGCTGACGATGCCTTTGCTCCGGTCAAAATCGGCGGCAAACGCTACCAACCGATCTATATTGGTTCTGCGGAAGCAGCGGTGATGCGAGCCGAAAAACTCTTCGATAAAGAGGGGGATCGGATTGATAACTTTTTCGGTAACGCAGTGATTGTAGCCGGAGTATTGCCCGAAACGAAATCAGTTTTGGATGCCTTCCACTTTGTCGGCTCTGAGTTTCGATTCAAAAAGTAGTGTCCTTATAATTATGAATAAAGTCTTATGATACGCCTATTCTTTATAGGAATTATAGTGCTCGGAATAGTGATTGGAGGAAGAGTGTTATTTTCCGGTCCTGAAAAAAATTCCGGGATCGAAAAAACAGCTGCTACAGAAACGGCTGTGCAGGAAAGCGCGGGAGAAATTGCTGCCCTTCCAATTGAGCGCAAAGCAACAGTGTATAAAGCGCCGAATTGCGGGTGTTGCAATGGCTACATTGCAGAGTTGAAGAGGCAAGGATATGAGGTCGACGTGAAATCCACTCAGGACATGGGTTCCATAAAGGAACAATATGGTATTGAAGAAGATAAGCAGAGCTGCCATACGACCGTGATCGGAGATTACTTTGTTGAAGGACATGTGCCACTGATTGCTGTCGAGAAACTGCTTTCGGAAAAGCCGGATATCGACGGTATCGGTCTCCCGGGTATGCCGATAGGGACGCCCGGCATGCCTGGCGTGAAGCAGGCTCCATACGAGATATATCAGAAGAAGGGAAATGACTTCTCGCAATTTATGACTCTCTAAAGTGAATCCTTAAACAATAAATAACTTCTATGAACAACAAGCAAGTAGCAGTAGTGGTGGGAGTAACGGCAATCATTCTGGGCTCTCTAACCTGGTATGGAATGACGAACCGTCAAACAAAAGTTAGTTCTAGTAAAAAAACGGCTACAAGTTTGGATGCCCCGCCGCCGTCAGGGAGTATAGAACAGGCTGGCCAGTCTCAGATCGTCGATCTCAAGAACAACCAGTCGATTGATCTCGCCATCACGCCTGTGAAAAAGGTAATTGCTGGCCGTACTGTGAAAATGCTCGGCTACAATGGTTCTCTCCCTGGTCCGACCATTCGCGTTCCCGAGGGTTCAGAGATTACGGTCAATTTGAAGAATGACGGCGACATCGCGACCACACTCCATGCTCATGGAGTACGGATGGACAATCCGTTTGACGGCGTACCGGGGGTGACTCAAAAAGAAATCGCTGTAGGCGAGTCATTTACCTACAAGCTCAAGTTTTCAGACCCCGGCGTCTTCTGGTATCACCCTCACGTCAGAACTGATTACACACTCGAATCTGGGCTCTATGCCAACATCATTGTGACTCCGAAAGACACGGCTTACTGGGCACCGGTGAATCGCGAAGTCCCGCTCATGCTTGATGATATTGCGCTTGATGCCAAGGGCATGCTCCCGTTTGATGCCAAGGTGGCTGATCACACGCTCATGGGACGTTTTGGAAATGTCATGCTCGTGAACGGCGAGACAGATTACAGACTTCAGGCGAAACAAGGTGAAGTGGCGCGTCTCTATCTTACGAATGCCGCTAATACCCGACTCTTCAATTTCGTTCTTCCTGGAGCCAAGATGAAGCTCGTGGGTGCGGATGTCGGAAAGTATGAAAAAGAAACTTTTGTCGATCAGATAATGATTGCTCCCGGGGAGCGCCGTGTCGTGGATGTCTTCTTCGAAAAGTCAGGTGAGTATGCGATGAAACACCAGACGCCTGATAAGGAATACCCCTTGGGTAAAGTGTCGGTTTCCTCTGAACTTGCTAATCCCTCCTATAGCAATGAGTTTTCAGTTGCGCGGACGAATGGAGCCGTTGTTTCTGAGCTGGAAGGTCTCATGAACACGTACCTCTCAAAGGCTCCTGACAAAAGCCTGAATCTTTCGCTCGATATGACAGCGGAGATGCGTAAGGGTATGCCGAGCGGGATGCACTCGATGGGCAGTGGCGGGATGGCTATGTCAGACAAAGGCATGGGTATGGGTGATGATGGCGATGCGCTGGAGTGGGAAGATACCATGTCTGGCATGAACGCTCAGTCTACTTCTGCCATGATGAAGTGGAAGCTTGTGGATAAAGCAAGCGGCAAAGTAAACATGGATATCAAGGACTGGAACTTTCAGGTGGGTGATAAGGTAAAGATTCGCATCTTCAACGACCCACAATCCATGCACCCGATGCAGCATCCGGTTCACTTTCATGGGCAGCGTCTCATGGTGCTTTCAACCAATGGCGTGAGAAATGAAAACCCTGTGTGGGCAGATACGGTACTGGTAGCCAAGGGTGACACGGTCGATATCCTGCTTGACGCGACGAATCCAGGTACTTGGGTCGCGCATTGTCACATTCTGGAACATGCGGAGAGCGGAATGATGCTCTCTTACACCGTGGGAAAGACTAATTAAGTTAATAATCAACATACTCATCATTATGGACGACTGGTACAAACAAGAAGAAGGTGAAGAAGTAAAAACAAAGAGCGGAGAAAGCGAGGCGGGAAAAGGAGTTGGTGCGAGGGAGCGGAAAGATATGCCAAGCCGGGGAGCTTGGATTATCGCTGGATCAATTCTTCTCGGAGGGCTCATCATTAGTGCTAGCATCCTTTCTTCCAGTGGAAAGTTTCAGAAGTTAGCTGATTCTGGCTCAGCGATAGTAGCACAGCCATCGGGAAATCCAACACCGGCCGCCCAGCAACCAGCTGGCCAGCCAAGTGGCCCGGTAAAAGTTTCTGTTGATAATGATCCAGTACTCGGAAATAAGAATGCCCCCGTGACATTAATCGAGTTTTCGGACTACGAGTGTCCATTCTGCAAGAAGTCGTTTACCGATCTTCTGCCAGAACTCAAGAAGAACTACATTGATACCGGCAAGGTAAAATTGGTCTATCGTGATTTTCCGTTGTCGTTTCACGCGAATGCACAAAAGGAAGCCGAAGCGGCCGAGTGTGCCAGAAGTCAAAGCAATGATGCCACGTATTTCAAGTTTCACGACCAAATCTTCACTCAGACTACTGCCGGTGGGACAGGTCTGGCTTTGACGCAGCTACCGGTGATCGCGAAGAACCTTGGTCTCAACGTGGATCAGTTCCAGCAATGTTTGGATTCCGGAAAGTTCAAAGACGAAGTAGCAAAGGATATAGCTGATGGCTCGGCAGTTGGAGTTTCTGGTACGCCATCGTGGGTTGTTGGTGCTTCGAGTAAGGATGGTCAAATTGAAGGACAGCTCGTTGTGGGCGCCCAGCCATTCAGTGCATTCAAGACCATTATTGATGAGAAGTTAAATGACAAATAAGGAAGAATAGTCTATGAGACGTGTCTGGTCTTTACAAGTAATTCTTCCGGCAGCCACAATCGCGGTACTCTATGTCATAGCGACTGTGTATCTCATGAATGCCGGGCTGGTAAAGGATGCGCTCTTTGGCGTACACTCGTTTGATTATCGAGTAGATATCCTCATCGCGCTGCTCGTTGGCATGTGGACGGCTATGAGTACGTTCAGTCTGATCTTGCTTATAACGGTCGCGACGCTTACCGGTCTGAATTTTGTGTTCATGCTTGAGCGACTTCGGACGATACGGTCTTCTGGAAAAATGCACCTAGCCATAGGCGGGAGTTCTGTACTTGGGATAGTCGGAAGCGGTTGTGCAAGTTGTGGTCTGCCGATTCTGGCTCTTTTGGGATTCGGCGGTGCCGCTGCCTACCTACCCTTTAGAGGCGTAGAGCTTTCCTTTGTGGCCATTATTCTTCTATCTGTGTCTCTGTACGTCCTGATAAAGGGACGAACGCAGCAGGCGTATTGTGTCGTTAATCCTCTGAAATATCAGGAGCAGTATGCACCGGTTTCAGAATAATTCTGATGGCTCAAATATGGACAAGAAGGTACTAATCAGTTTGAAAAAAGCCTCGAGCAACATTCGGAAAGTCCTTATGATGCTAGAAGAAAAAAGACCACCGATTGATTTGCTTCAGATGAATGCAGCGATTCTCGGGCTTCTGCGGAGCGTCCAGAGAAGGATTATCCAGAGTTATGTTGAAGAAAGGCTCAAGAGCGCTTCTCAGTTGAAAAAGAGCAAGCTATCAAAGAAGTTGCTTGAAGAAATAATCGAATTGGTGAAATCGTATGACAAGTAACCATAAGAAAGGAGGTGAAGACATATGATGGGTAACTGGGGTTATGGATACGGGTTGGGATCATTCGGAATGATTTTTGGATGGATCATAATGATTGCCTTTTGGGCGTTCATTATTTGGGGCATCATCGCCTTCGTTCAGTGGCTTGCCAATCAAGGATCGGAAGGGAGGAGGGGTAGTAACACAGCATTAGATATCCTGAAGGAGCGCTACGCCAAGGGGGAAATAGATAAGGAGGAATTTGAGTCGAAGAAAAAAGATCTTAACTCGTAACGTAATGACTATGAAATACGGGTATAAGCGTGAAGTATCTCTTTCTTTTGTTGATGCGGTTTCAAAAGTGAAAGCAGAGCTCTCAAAGGAGGGGTTTGGCGTACTTACGGAAATCGATGTGAAGGCGACACTCAAGAAAAAACTGGACGTTGAGTATGAAAATTACCTTATTCTCGGGGCGTGCAATCCGCCATTCGCTTTCCAGGCTCTAAAAAGTGAAAAAGAAATAGGACTCTTTTTGCCCTGCAATGTTATCGTGTATGAAGAAGGCGGAAAAATATTTGTATCGGCAGTTCTTCCGACAGTGGCTATGAGTATGATCGAAAACCCCACTCTATCTGGCATTGCGGTTGAAGTTGAAGCAAAACTCAAGAAAGTGGTCGATTCTCTTTTATAAACCAATCAATTCAAAAATATGAAGCTATCAAAATTAATGCATGTTGTCAGTGTTATGGTGGGCTTTGTGGGAGTCATTTCATTCTTGGCGGCAGTACTGGGTGGTGCCGATAATAGAGTTTTTGGGATCACAAAAATAGATGCTCTGCTGTGTGCCGGGATTCTCATTCTCATCGCCATCTGGCTTCAAGTAGGGACGATTCACCATATGATGCTTGAGAAGCGCGGAGAGCTTGTGTAATTCCTTTGTTCAAATGTATGGAACAGACCGAAACATTTTCTCGAAAGACATGGCTAGTTATTTTGATTATTGGTTTGGTCGGACTAGTATTTCTTTTAAGAAATCATACGTCGCATGTCTTTTCAGTACTGCCGTACCTGGTTCTTCTCTTGTGTCCGCTGATGCACTTATTCATGCATAAGGGTCATGGGCATAATAGTGAACATAAATAATTATGGATCATAGTCAACACGCTGGTCATGTTCCTCATGACATGACTCAGATGGGTTTTTGGGCGAAGTTCAAAATGAGCATGTCGATGACCATGGGCATGGATCATACCGGACTGGCCGGACGGGAAATGGCTCGCCTCATGGAAATAGACATTCGAAGCAAGTTCTTCTTCGCACTCATATTCACCATACCGATCATTCTCTACTCGCCCCTCGGTACAGAATTTCTTGGTCTCAATCTTCCGTCTCCACTCCCGCTGCCGTGGCTTCTTTTCCTTCTTACCACGCCAGTCTTCTTTTATTCTGGTTGGATTTTCCTCTACTCGACGTATTTTGCGTTGAAGAATAGGACCCTGAACATGGCCGTGCTTATTGCGGTTGGTATCACGGCAGCCTATGGCTTCAGTGTTTTGCTGACTCTGATCGGTGGCACTGATTCCTATTACGAAGCGGCGGCCATGCTTATCACCTTCGTCCTTTTTGGTCACTGGATGGAAATGAAATCCCGTCGAGGAACAACAGACGCACTGAGAGCCATCCTCAACCTTGTGCCTCCTCAAGCTCGTATCATTCGTGATGACAAAGAAGAGCTTGTGCCGACCAGCGAAGTCAAAGTGGGAGATATGCTCCTTTTGAAGCCTGGTGACAAGATACCGGTGGACGGCGAAGTATCCGAAGGAGAATCGGCCGTTGATGAATCGTTGGTAACGGGAGAATCCCTTCCGGTGACAAAAAAACCAGGTGATGTTGTCGTGGGCGGCTCCATCAATCAGAACGGTTCACTCCGTTTCCGAGCCACGAAGGTGGGTGATGAAACAGCTCTCGCGCAGATCATGAAATTGGTAGAAACAGCTCAGAACTCAAAGTCCCCTGGGCAAAGAATCGCCGATAGGTTCGCAAAATACTTAGTCATCGGAGCTATCGGGTCGGGCCTCCTTGTTTTTATTATCTGGTATTTTATCGTCGGCTCACCATTTCTCTTGGCGCTCTCCTTCGCGATTGCTACGGTTGTAATTGCCTGTCCGGACGCGCTGGGATTAGCAACTCCGACTGCCGTAGCGGTAGGAACGGGTCTTGGTGCCAAGCATAATATCCTCATCAAAGATGCCCCGACTCTTGAACAGGTTTCAAAGATCCAGGCCATCGTACTCGACAAAACTGGTACGCTCACTGAAGGAAAGCCGAAAGTAACAGATGTGATTGTCTCTAACGGTTTCTCAGAGGAACAATTGCTTGCTGTGGCTGCGGTAACGGAAATGCGTTCCAATCATCCGCTCGCGCGAGCGATTATCGGCGAGGCGGAATCGAGAGGAATCGCTTTGACGCAGACGGTAGAGAACTTCCTGTCTCTCGCCGGACACGGTATCGAGGCTCGGATCGATGGGCAAGCGGTATCGATCGGGACGCGGAAGCTTCTAGCTCTTCGAAACGTTCCCTTGGGAGGTATCGAGGTGCGGGTAAAGCCGCTTGAGGCTGAAGGGAAAACACTCATGTTCATAGCCGTCGATAAAAAAGCAGCTGGTGCCATCGTGGTCACTGATCCCATCAAGGCAACAGCCAAACAGGCTATTGATGGGATGAAGCAGCTCGGGATCGAAGTAGCCCTTATTAGTGGCGACAATCAGAAAACGGTTGAGGTCATTGGAAAAAAGCTGGGCATCGGCCGCCTGTTTGCGGAAGTCTTCCCTGAAGACAAAGCTCGCTATGTTGAATCACTCCAAAAGGAAGGGAAATTTACAGCGATGGTAGGAGACGGCATTAATGATGCTCCAGCATTGGCTCAGTCGGATGTCGGTATTGCAATTGGTGCCGGTACGGATGTCGCGATCGAGACAGCGAAAGTGGTACTAATGAAGTCTGATCCAATGGATATACTCCGAGCCATAACCCTAAGTAAGGCGACCGTTCGCAAGATGAAGCAAAATCTTTTTTGGGCTTCGATCTACAATATTCTCGCCATACCGGTCGCCGGTGGAATTTTGTATCCAAATTTTGGCATTATGCTTCGGCCAGAATTTGCGGCTCTTCTCATGAGTGTTTCATCTATCATTGTTGCAACGAATGCGGTATTGCTTAAAAGAGTTGAATCGGAACTCTAGGTCTAGCCGAGATAAGTGCTATGAAGAAAATCATCGTCATTTTTGTTGTCATTTTCGCTCTTATGGAGGGTGTTTCATGGTGGGTTTATAAATCGCTATCTTCCAAAAATACCGATGAATCTCCTCAGTCTTCAAAAGAAACACGAATATCAGAGACCCCTTCTATAAGTCAACAAGTAACCGAAAAACTAGAAAGTAGTTCCTCGAGTAGCGACCAGACGTCGATTGTTCCAAAAACTTCTCCTCCCGATCTTCTTTCGAAGGAGAAGTCATCAGATTTCGAAAGTTTCCCTTCTCCGAGCACGGAAGTCGTCAATGGAAGAACGGAACGTACTATCCATATGGGAGCAAGACAATATGTGTGGGAGCCTGCCACTATTACCGCCAAGAAAGGTGAACTGGTAAGACTCATCATCCATAACGCCGATGTGAAGCACGGTCTTGTTATTCCTGATCTAGGAGTGAACCAAGATGTTCCTGAAGATGGAGCGGTTGTGGAGTTTGTGGCTAGCAAGGTAGGCACATTTGAGTTTTTCTGCTCGGTCTGGTGTGGAGAGGGGCATATGGAGATGCGAGGGAAGATTGTCATCAATTGATTAAACGAGACATATTACTGTCTCAAATGTTAAAATGAGACAAGGTCTGTCCTGTGTCTCATTTGTCTCGTTTTACCCCCCCCAAACCGCGACCCGAGCAGTCCAATTCACCCGTCGGCCAAGACCTCCAAGAAATCCCTCAACGGCTTGATTTCTCAAAGTTCTAGACCGATGACGCCCGCAGTGAATGGAGTGAACGGAGAAAGAGAGGAAATCAACTCTTGCCTACCGGCAGGCAGGGCTTCACTTCCGTGAGGGATGAGAAAGACGGAGCGATGTTCGACAAGCACGTCGAACCGCGGTCGGGGTCGCGGAAATCCGGTCGCGACGGCGAACGGATTATCTGTGACCGAATCTCCTCTTCCGCATCAAGCTCATAGTATCGAGGGTGACCCGAGAGTTTCGAATGAGCAACAAAACTAATATCCAGAGATTGGAACGAATAAAAAGAACTTGACAAATCGTCAAGTTTCTCCCAGTATGTATGGTTCAGTCCTTTAGAACTTTAGAAAGAGAAGGAGAAACCCATGAGAACCAGTATCGGAGTGGTGTTTGTGCACGACTCGAGTCGGCACATTATCAATGCCCTCATGCAGCGGATGAAGATACCCTGGGAACCCAGGAAAGGATACGGGGATATTCCGGAGAGCTTGATAGTATTTCTTGGTATAGTCGGTAAATTTCTTGATGCTTCGATCGAGCTCGATTTAGTGAAAGACGAAAATCTGGAAACTATTGTCTCGGCGATTTTTGAGTCCCAGGAAGAGCTTTCGGTATTCCGTTCTGAATCCGTGGAAGGAGTGCTTTCGGAGAGTGGACAGTGCTTTTTTGAAACTGCTCAGATGTTTTTCGAGAACTCTTTTTGGGAATATTCACGAGATCAGCGTGACTGGTTTCTAGACGAGGCCCTGGGGCTTTCAGCACTCATTGCCTACACGCTTTTCCCTTCTGCGGCGGTGAAGCAGCCCCACTGAGCTTTTTGGGCCAGCAGCGTTGACCAGAATCCTTGGTCAGCGCTTTTTCTTTTCTCGAACGAGGGTGTATACAGAGGGTTGACCGAGAGATGAAAAATCGGTATACTAGATGGGCAAAGTGATAAGGCGGTGACGCCTTTTTTTGGACTCTTTTTTGTTACATAATCTTCGCTACGTATGGAAACTCGCAATATCGCTATCATCGCTCACGTTGACCATGGTAAGACCACGCTAACGGATGCCTTGATGCGTCAGACCGGCATGGTATCGGACGAGAGCGTTTCGATGGACTCGAATGCCCTGGAGCGGGAACGAGGGATTACGATTTATGCCAAGAATGGCTCGATTTTTTATAAAGATACCAAGATCAATATCGTGGATACCCCAGGGCATGCCGACTTCGGTTCGGAAGTAGAGCGGGTACTGCGTTCGATTGATGATGTGATTCTCGTGGTCGATGCTCAAGAAGGACCGATGCCGCAGACGCGCTTTGTCCTCAAGAAGTCTTTGGAACTGGGCCTTAAGCCGATTGTGGTGCTCAATAAGATTGATAAGCCAGCAGCTCGGCCAGAAGAGGTGAAAGAAATGGTCTTCGAACTCTTTTTGGATCTTGGAGCAACCGATGAGCAGCTGGAGTTTCCGGTCGTGTATGCGATTGGCCGTGAAGGCGTGGCTATGCACGAACTGAACGATGAGCGGAAGAACCTGGATCCGCTCTTGGATACGATTATTGAGCGCATTGAACCGGCTGGTCATGAAACGGATAAGCCACTGCGCGCGCAGCCATTTAATCTGGGGTACGATAATTTTGTTGGCCGTTTGGCTATTGCCCGCATGTATGAGGGGAAGATGAAAGTGAATGATCCGGTGTATATCAAGAACGCCAGCGGCAAGTGTGATCAGGCGCGGGTAGTCAAACTCTTTACCTTCCGAGGCATGGAGCGCGTAGAGGCTACCGAGGTAGAGGCGGGTGATATTGTCATGATTGCTGGATTCCCGACCGTTGAGATTGGTGATACGATTGCGTTTTCTCCGGAACAAGACAATCTGCCGGCTATTGCGATTGATGAACCAACGATCTCGCTCAATTTTTTGGTGAATGACTCACCTTTTGCGGGCCGTGAAGGTAAGTTCGTGACCAATAAGCAGCTGCGTGAACGCTTGGAAAAAGAACTCGAAATCAATGTCGGCCTCAAGATTGATTTTTTTGATGGCTCGTATAAAGTGTATGGTCGGGGTGAGCTCCACGTAGCGATTCTCTTGGAGAACATGCGCCGGGAAGGGTATGAAGTGCAGGTGTCTCAACCACAGGTGATTATCAAGGAAGTAGACGGAGAGAAATCCGAACCGTACGAGGAAGTAACAGTGGAATGCCCGATGGAGGTTACCGGGAGCGTGATTGAGAAGCTCGGGAAGCGTAAGGGCGTGATGATGGAAATGAAAGAGGGTTCGGGCGGATATCAACGGTTGATTTTTGAAGTGCCGACACGCGGACTCCTCGGCTATCGAGGTGAATTCACGATTGATACCAAAGGGGAAGGGACGCTGTATTCTCGAGTGCTCGGTTTTCGACCGTATGCTGGAGATATTAAGCACCGCGATGTTGGCTCGATGATCTCGATGGCTACCGGCAAGGCGCTGGCTTTCTCGCTCAACAATTTGCAGGAGCGCGGTACGCTCTATATCGCACCGAGTACCGAGGTGTATGAGGGTATGGTGGTGGGCAACGCCATTAAGGGAGCGGATATGGCTGTGAATCCGATCAAGGGGAAGGCTATGAGCAATATGCGTTCATCCGGTGCTGATGAAGCCATTAAGCTCACACCGCCGTGGGAGCTCACAATTGAGCGTGCACTCGAAATTATGAATGAGGATGAATACCTTGAGGTGACACCGCTTTCTACTCGGCTCCGCAAGCAACTCCTCACCGAGACTGATCGTGTCCGTGCTGGCCGGAAGAAGTAGGTAATGCTTTGATAGAGCAACAAAAGGCCATCCAAAAGGATGGTCTTTTATCATCCCGGAAATTAAGGTATACTGTCCCAAGTAATCAGTCTTAACGGAAAAGTATGGAAGAAAATCAGACGGAGAGCCAGACAACGCCGAAGGTCACAACCGTTGAATCGATGTCGGCCAGCAAGGACGCGTTAACAATTGCGGGCGCGGTGCTCTTGGGTTGCCTTATTATCTCTGGTACCTTGGCCTATATTTCCACTAAAGTAGTGAAGTCGGTAGCCACCACTGCTAATACAACAGCAGACCAGGCGGCAGCCCAGCCGGGAGACGCTGCTAAAGTGACTCTGGATCAGGTGAAAGCACTCTTTACGGAGAAAAATATCACCTTTGGGAAAAAGGACAGCAAGGTGCTCTTCGTGGAGTTCAGTGATCCGAGCTGCCCGTATTGTCACGTGGCCAGCGGAAAGAATCCTAACCTGAATAAGCAGGCAGGAGCCCAGTTTACGATGGCGAAGGATGGAGGCACGTATCTTCCGCCCGTACCGGAAATGAAGAAATTGGTAGATGCGGGTAAAGCAGCTTTTGTGTGGCTCTATGCCAATGGGCATGGTAATGGTGAGCTCGGTACGCAAGCTCTCTACTGTGCCAAAGAGAAGGGGAAATTTTGGGAAGTACACGATCTTCTGATGTCAGAAGCGGGCTTCAAACTTATGAATGAGCAGGTGAAGAATGATGTTGCTAAGGCCGGAGACATGGCGGACTTCTTGAAGAGCGCGGTGAAGGCTGATGACATGAAAGCTTGCCTCGAAAGCGGAAAATATAAGGATCGTCTGACGAGCGATATGGCGATTGCTCAGCAATTTGGTTTCAAGGGGACACCAAGCTTTTTTGTGAATACTACGAATTTTGGTGGCGCCTATAGCTACAAAGATATGGCTCCAGTGGTGGAGAAGGCTCTCCAATAGTGTTTTTCTAAAAGCACTTCGTAGCAGAAACAAATGGGTATGAAAAAAAAAGGATGGGTAGCCATCCTTTTTTCTATGGCAGAACAGATTAGTAGGTGACCCGGAATACTTTTACGAAGTTATCGGGTTTCTTTTGAATGAAGAGCTGCCAGTCGGGATCGGAGCGTGTGTAGTAATCAGCAGCTTGGAGTCCAGAGAGGCGTTCCCAGCGATCCGCGCGTGACAGGAAGCGAATCTGACCTCGGCGAGTGAGCACATAGTAGTCCGGATGAATGAGGACGGGATCAAAGGTATAGGCAGTGAGACAGCGACCAACAAAAAATTCGCAAACGCCGTAATAATCAGACCACACAGTCAGGTGTTCGGCATCGGGGAGTGAGTTTAAGTAATCAGCCGCCGCCGCGCCGCCCTGCCCCCAGGCATCAGCGAAAGCAAAGTGAGCCGGGAGGAGGGCATTGGCATAACTGAGAAAGTAGGGGCGTGAGGAGAAGAGGGGTACGAGGGACACCAGGAGTAATCCCCATGGCCATACAGAAGAGAGTAGACGCTCGGAATGTTGACTCAAGACCCGTATGGTTTGTACGAGTCCGATAGCAGCAATGAAGGCGGCGAGCGGATAGAGCAGAATGAGGTAGCGTGGGGTAGCCAGAGTATTGGCGGCGATCAGGGCAAGGATATAGTAAATGATAATCAAAGAAAGGGTGTTGATTTCAAATCGATACGCCACATTTTTTTTGATGCGTTCTGGGAGCCAGGCCAAGATGAGGCCGATGAAGGTGAGTGGGGTGAGCGAGAAGATGAAGGGAGACCATTCGAGGAGAAGCTTTTCATAAAAGTTGAGCGGTGCGGTGTAGTAGCGAGCATTGGTGAGATCCTTGATATCGAAGGGAATGGTAGAAAAAAGAGACCAGTGAGGAGTGAACCAATGAGCACCCAGGAGAACCAGGGTGAGTGCAATGAGAGGAAAGGGATGAAGCCCTGCCTGCGGATATTTTTTCCAGAAGGCGCGGAACAAGAGGAGGCCGCGGTTGTGATTGAGAAACGTATCACCGAGTAGTATGGCGAATCCGCCGCCGGCTATCCATAACAGAAAAGAAGGAAAATGAGGGAGGCCTGCCCCGAGTACTTTTAGAAAACTACTCGTGTGGGTGTAGGTGGCTGGCAGGAAGAGCAGGAAAATGAGGGAGGCACCCAGGAGGAGCGCGAGCCAAGCCAGGAGGTGTGTACGAAAGGAACGAGCCAAGCCGGGGGTTTCAAGGGAGGTTTCAAAAACAAAGAAGAGTAGAAGGGCGAAAAAGAAAAAGAGGAGTAAAGCGAGTGCGGCATATTTAGAAAGCAGGGCAAAGCCAAAGGCGAGTATCGAAAAGAGGAGGTATTTTTTTTCTTCGGTTTTGAGCCAGGCAAGATAGGTAAAGAGAGCCAGAGATCCAGTCGACCAGAGCAGGGCATCGGGATTCGAGATCTGAGAGATGCCGAGGAGAATGGGAGCGGTAGCGATCAGAGTGGTGGCAGTGAGGGCGATAGGCGCATCGGTGAGGCGACGCATGACAAGCGCTAAGAGAACAATGAGTAAGGCGTTGATGAGTAGGAGAGGGAGACGAAACGCGAACAGAAGGGCCGTGGATTGTTGCGTATCACAGGTGAGCGAGCGATCAGGGTGTTCGGTGCAGAGGGAGGAAGGATCTTCGAAGAAAAAAAGGGCTGGGCCAGAAACTAAGGCCAGGGTGATGCCAGGCTTGTCACTCACCAAGGTTTTTTTCCATGCACCGTGGTATACAGCATCGAAGTAGGCAGGGATGCGTTCATATATCCAGTAGTGTTCATCGGCCGTGATGAAGTGGCCGAGCTGAAAAGTGCCGAAGCCGAGGTAGAGGACAATGATACAGGCAAGGAGGATACGAAACATAGCGGATGAGTCTCAGAGGTTTCGGACAGAAACCAGAATGATCTCGTAGAGGTTATGGTAGAGATGCCGGGAGAATCATGACAAAATTATCAGGGCGGTTGCCAATATTCAGGCGCCAAACCGCTTCTCGAGCATACTCGGAGAGACGCGTGTAATCAAGGAGGGGTTGTTTGGTAGCGCGGTCGCGGGGAATATAGTTGCGCTCAACACCGCGCTTGCTCACGATAAAATAATCCGGTGTGACCCGAGAGAGATCGAGCTGATAACCGGAGAGACAGCGTGGACCTGTGAGAAACGGGCAGATCACATTGCGATCACTCCAAATGATAAGTTGGTCTTTGTTGGGAAGGGAATTGAGGTACTGAGCGGCTTCGTAATAGCCCAAACCCCAGCCGTCATGGAGAGCAAAGGAGGATTGGAGCAACGGGGAGGTATAGTTAAAAAAGAAGGGTTTGGTGTACCAGAGTGTGAATGCGCTGAGACACAGGAGGCCAATGAGGAGTGCGGTCTTGGGATGAAAACGGTTGGGAATGAGCGTGGCCAGGTCATCGAGAGCGAAAGCGAGAAGGAGCGCCAAGAGCGGAAAGAAGATAACGCTGTAACGAGCGTTCAGGAGCACTCCTTGTCCTAAGGCAGCGATACAAAACGCGATGGTAAACCAGAGCAGAAGTAAGGTGAGGGTAGTGCGAGGGGTGAGTGGTAAGAAAAGAGAACGCAAGAACCAAAAGAAGAGGAGTGCCCAAAGGAGAGGTGGAACAGAAAAGACGAAAGCGGAGGCTTCGCCGAGAATCTGGAGGCCAAAGGCAAGAGGTGCTGGCCAGGAAGCAAGGAGTGGAAAGGCGAGGGCACCATCCGTTTTAGCAGTTTCGAGAAAGGGTTGGAGAATATTACCGAGACAGAGGGTAAGCGCAAAAAAGAGAATAGCGAGGAAGAAGGTGGTGCGAGTGAAGATGCGGAAAGACGGGGAGGGAGTTAGTTGGAACAAGCGAAAAAAGGAACGTGCCTGGTTGCCGAGGGTATCGAAAGCGAGGAGGAGAACGATGAAGAGTAAGGGAAATAAAAGATGAGCTGTATGAAGAAAACCAAGGGTACCCTGAAACAGGAGCGCTGGTTTTACAAAGACAGCGGGGAGAAAAAATGCAAAGATGAGAGGAGAGATGAGAAGAACAAGAACGAAGCCAAGTAGTAAAGAACGCAGGAAGGCTTGGAGTGCTGCACGCTCGGAAAGGAAGGTTGGTCGGAAAAGCGGGTGGAGTATGCCAAGGGCCAGAAAAAGTGGGAAGAGAAAATTGCCAGTGTATTTTGAAAGGAGCGCGAGAGCAGTAAAAACAGCGGTGAGACAGGCGTAGCGGAAGCGACCGGTTTCAAGAAAAGCAAGCCAAGCCAAGAGGGCTACGCTGCTGGTTGACCAGAGAAGAGTGTCGGGATTGATGATTTGCGAGAGACCGATAAGAAAAGGAAAACTTACCAGAGCAACAATGAAGCTGGCGGCGATAGAGTCGGAACGAAAAGCGCGTTGAGCGAGAAAGAAACTCAGGAAGAGGAGGAGTGTGTTACAGAGGAGGAGTGGCAGCCGGAAGGCGAGGTTGATGCGGGCTGTTTGAGTGGTGTCGTAGAGGGTGAGAGTATCGTGCTGGGTGAGTTCTGGATCGCGCAGGCGGTGCTCGGTTGGATTGACAAAGAGGAGTCCTGGGCCAGCCATGAGGGCTATGGTGATGCCAGGTTTGTCATTGATAGCGGTTTTTTTCCATTTTCCTTCCTCCAGTGCCTGCCAGTAGGCAGGAATACGATCATACTTCCAAAAGTGTTCATCGGTCGTTTCGAACTGAGTAATGTGGTAGAGACCAAAAGCGAAAAAGAGAGTTATGGCGAGAGTGGCTATACCAAAAGCAGTGCGTTGAGAGAAAAAAAACATAGAGAGAAGAGCGAATAAAGATAAGCAAACAGGAATTATTTCTTTGCGCGCCGCCGATCATGAAAAGCCTTGTGAATTTCTTTCAAGTGTTCGTTGGTGACGTGGGTATAGATTTGAGTGGTGGTGATGGAAGCGTGACCCAGCATGGCCTGCACGCTGCGGATATCCGCTCCGTTTATCAGAAGATCGGTGGCGAAGCTGTGGCGCAGGGTATGGGGGTGAACCTCTTTGACAATGCCGGCTTTGGTAGCGTAGTACTTGACGAGCCGTTGGACACTGCGCGGGGTGAGGCGGAGGGTGTCGCGCCGAGAGTTTTCTTTGTTGACGAGACCTTTCTTGGGAAGTGAGATAAAAAGGGCCGGGTCGGTATCGGCACGTTGGTTGAGATAGCGTTCGAGAGCACCTTTGGCAGAGGGAGAAATGAACACAATACGGAGTTTGCTTCCTTTACCGCGCACGGAGAATTCTTCTTTTTCAAGATTGATATGCTGGCGATCGAGCGAGGTCAGTTCGGAAACCCGGAGGCCGGAAGAGAAGAAGAGCTCAAGAATGGCACGGTCGCGGAGATTACGCAGGGTTGATCCTTGGGTGGCCAGAATCATGCGTTCTACTTCCTCTGGATCAAGGAAATCCACCTGGCGAGTTGGGGTGTGCCCAACTTCTATTTTTTCGGCTGAAAGGGTTTTAATATCCTGCTTGGCCAAGAATTTCAGGAAAGAACGGAGTACGATGGCATGGTAGCTCTGGGTATTTTTCTTGAGAGTGGCCCCGCGGTGAGTTTCGCGCCGATTGAGGGAGAGACGGTATTCTCGTAAAACAGCCTGATTGATATCTTCAGGTGTCTTCACGCCAGTTTCTCGAATGAATTGAGTGAGACAGCGGCCGTAGCTATCGATAGTGCGGAGTGACCGATTGAGTTCGATCTCAAGGTGTTCAAGAAAACACTTGGCGTACTCCTCGATAGGGGCAGATGGTTTTTGGAAATGCATAGAAAAGACAGTAGGCTACCTGATTTTTCCAAATACAGAGTTATGCGACATAGATACAGTATAGCGTAGAGACAAGTCTCGAGCGAAGGCAGAGAAGAGTGTGAGTTATCCACATATTTTTTGCTTTATCTAAAGCAAAAAATATAAAAATCGAGGTATTTTGGATTGACTGGAATGACACCATACGCTAGAATCGAGTCTGTAACTCTTAGGAAAAAAGCCCTATGTTTACCGTTGAGCGAAAGGGTTTCGCCGGGTAAACCAAGGCTCTTTTCAGAGAAAGGAAAACGAGTATTCGTTTCCCAACATTCCTTACGAAGGGCGTCGAGAAGCTCCGGGCAGCTTATGGACGTGACGCTATGGATGATACACCAGCAAGTCTTCGCGACTTGCTGTCTCGTCTCCATACAAAAATTCATCATCTTCAATCCAAGGCCCTGATTGCTCTCAAAGAGGCGTCTGGCTACCGGGTGGTGCATTGGTTCCGAGAATACTCGGCTTTTTCGGTAGTAGCTTCAAGTGCGCTCTTGGTTTCGGCCACCAATTTTTCTCACGGTAAAGACACGAATGCCTTTTTGTTTGGGTATGCCGATGGAGCCCAGGCGGCTTCCGGAGCTGCTGGTACGCATAAAATTGCAGCGCAAACCAGTAAAAGAGAGAATCTCTCGTTGGTACCGCTTTCGGCTGTGAATCTGAATGCTGATCCGGATCAGAAAGATGATACCACCTTGTTTGATATCAATGGTATTGCCGAACAGAATCAAATCGTGCTGTCTTCTCAGGCGGGTGGGCATTTAGCTATGGCCAAAGACCCGGAAGAAGATGGTGGCGTAAAGATTTATACTGTCGTGAATGGGGACACAGTGAGCGGGATTGCCGCTCGCAATGGGATTACGGTCAATACCATTCTGTGGGCCAATGATTTGGATAATCCAGATGAGATCAAACCAGGTGATCAGATATTTATTCTGCCGGTGGCGGGACTCTCCTATGTAGTGAAATCAGGTGATACGATTGATTCTATTGCGGCTAAATACAAAGCCGAAAAAGAAAAGATCATCTCGTTCAATAGTTTACCAGCCAATGGAGAGCTTTCGATTGGGGATTCCATCATCATTCCGAACGGACAAAAAGAAGAAGCTTCGCAAAATGCTTCACCAGCTACCAATACCTTGGCCCGCCGGCAGTATGCCACCACAGGTGGTGGTACAGCGACGGATATTTCTGGTTTCCGTACACTGGATGGCAAAGCAGGGTCAGGACATCGCTTTCCGTATGGATGGTGCACATGGTATGTGGCCCAGAAGCGCTATGTGCCGTGGAGCGGTAATGCGGGGACCTGGCTCTATAAAGCGAAATCTCTGGGATACAAAACCGGCCGCCGTCCACAGGCGGGTGCTATGATGGTGACCACTGAAAACCGTTACTATGGCCATGTGGCTTTGGTAGAACGAGTAAATGGCGATTCGATTACGGTGAGTGAGATGAACTACGTGGGTTGGGGTAAGGTGAGCCGGCGGACTCTCTCAGCTTCCAGCCGCGCTATTAAGGGATTTATTTACTAGGAATTGTAGAATTTGACAAAACTGTGGTTTTCTGGTAATTTTTCCTTATAAAAGAGCTCGTTAACAACTGAAAATCGCCAGGGCAGCTACCAGATGATTTTTTTATACAACGCGCTTTTCTCCTTTTTAGGCGCCTTTCTTGACCATCTGATAGCTGCCTTGCGCAGTCGTTTGGCTCGTCAGGGCTTTACGTTTCTTCTTTTTCCCGCCACACGGAGGGCATCATGAAAAAGTTTTCTCTTATCGCCGCTCTCGCTGCGGCACTCGTTTCTATTTCTTCTGTCCCTACTCCGACTTGGGCGGATAGTGCTCCATCGCTTGGACATTGTCAACACCTGCAGGACATGTGGGAGATGTATCAAGGTGCTCACAGAGTTGACCAATTTCCGAAGCGTGATCGAGTACTTCTTGAGCAGTGCCGCCAGAAGAAGCAACAAGTTAGTCAACCAGCAGCTCAGCCTAAGAGAGTTGGTCTTGGCTGGATGTTCCGCTGATGATGTCGGCGGCTGTACACAACAGAGGGTTAGCGATGTTTGCTAACCCTCCTTCTTTTTTCTTAGGCTTTGAGGTATACTTTGGGCATATACTTATGAGGAGAAACAAAAAGAAAGTCATAGCGCTCTCGGTACTGTTTTTATGTATCGGACTCTGTTTATTTTTTGTGCCGGATATTAGTTTTGCTCAATCAAAAACAGTGGCAGTAGAAACGGGAAGCGGAGGGTTGTTTGGAGATTTTATTGCTGGATTGAAGACTTTCATTAACTGGGTTTTATATAAAGTAATTTTTACGCCCATTACCTGGTTGGCTTCCGGAGCGATTGCGCTTTTTGAATTTGCAGTGAATCCGGATTACCTTTCTGGACCAAGCGGACTTCTCAATCGATCAGTTGTTTACGAGCTTTGGAAGTTTATTCGTGATTTCTTCAATCTGTTCTTCATCTTTTCCCTCCTCCTCGTCGCTTTCTCGACCGTCTTTCAGATCGAGAAGTACAGTATCAAAAAAATGCTGCTCTCAGTGGTGTTGGCGGCGCTCTTTGTAAATTTCAGCTTTCCGATTGCACGCTTCTTGATCGATGTTTCCAATGTGCCCATGTACTTCTTTGCCAAGCAGATGATGAATGCAAGTAGTGGGGCAACATCAGCGAGTGGTGCGCTTGAAAAAGGGGCACTTTCGTCAACAAGAATGGAAAAGATATTGTTGCCGATACGCAACGCTGATGATAGCGTGAATTATGGAGATACAAATATATCACAACTGTTTCTTGCTATCGTCTTTATGTTTTTATTCTCGATTTCGCTGGCAGTCTTGGCGGTTATGTTTGTTATTCGGCTCACGGCACTGATTGTATTGGTGATTTTTTCGCCGATCGGGTTTGTGGGGGCAGCGGTTCCGCTTGATGCGATTAGTAAATATTCCAAAGAGTGGTGGGATAAATTTAATCAGTACCTTATTTTCGGACCAGTTGCAATGCTGATGCTCTTGGTGACTGTCCGTTTTATGAGTGTGATTTCGGAAGATGCTTTTTATAAACAAGCAGAGAGTATAGCTCAAGGATCGGGGGCTGATGCGCTTGCTAAGCAGATGATTCTCTTCTCTATTCCGATGATCATGATCTGGATGACGATTAGTATCTCAAGCAAAATGGGTATTGCTGGCGCTAAGACGGTTGAGGGCTGGGGATTGAAGGCTCGAGGTTGGGGTAAGGGCTTGGCGCTGGGCGTGGGCCGTGGTATGGCTTCTCCGGTCACTACACGTGCTAAAGGACTGGGTTCTGGTCTTAAGGAGCGTGCTGAAAAGACAAAGGGTGTTAAATTGTTTACTCCAAAATATTGGAGCGATAGAACGAAGGAAAAAGAAGAAGAATACAAGGCAAAGTTTGCTGGACGCTCTGACTCTTATGTGCGCGACAAGCACACCAAGGCGGTATCAGAAAGCGAGAAGAAATTCGATGATGCACGGAAGAGTGATAACGACTTGCGTAAAGTAATTGATGATTACAATGTAAATCCAAAGTCACAGAGCGCTGAGGATGTTGAGGCGGCAGTCAGAATGCTCTCTAAGCGTGATGGTTTCCGTGATGTCGCTGAATTAAACTCTGCTATTACAGCGCTTGATCGAGCGAATGGTGGAGCGGCAACGGCGCAGTCAGCAGAAAAACGAGCAGAGCTTATTAGAAAAGCTGATAAGTCACTGTTTAAAGACATGAATGATTTGACTTCAGCCCTCGGTCATTTGGGTAATGATGCTAAGTCGGCCGCTCAGTTGATTGAAAAAGTAGACGCTGGTGCATTAAAGGGTAGTGGGGCTCAATATACCAGCCTTATTAGTTCTGGTGCACTTAGCGGAAATGCAGAGCTGCAGGCTAAATTGAATGGTCGTATCAAGAAAGAAGGTCATCTCAAGACACTGATTGACTATGATATTGGTCTCGGTATGGGTCGCCAGGCAGCCTACGATAAACATTTGTCTGGTCTGACTGCAGCAGAAGTTGGAAAAGTAAAGGGTATACATGGAGATGCAGCCACACCGGTAGACGCAGAGTTGCGTAGTTTCGTCCAAGATCAGGTTACAAGTGGTAATTGGACGCCACAGGAACATATAGATGCATACAAAAACTTGAATAGTCAACAGAAAGTGGCTTGGAGAGGCGCTGGTCTTAAACCATAGTCTTGAGTGGACTGATCATGTGTAGTGTTATGGAAAAAAAAATTCAATCGAGACGATATTACCCACTCCTTGTTGATGAATCTGGTTTAGAAAACCAAGTTTCGGACCAAGAGGACCAAAAAATATGGGAAGCATACGATCGTCTTGACTTAAATAAAAAGAAAGTACTCACCTCGTTTGAGGTGCCAATTGCAATCAAAAGCATGGAGGACATTTTAAGTCTCTCTAATGAAGAAGTTGGTGTGGCAAGTCTTGCTGTGAGAAAGATTTTTTTTGAAGAATGGACGATTGATACTTGCAGAGAAAAAATAGCTTCACTCCTTGTTCATTTCGGAAAAACTGATAATCAGAAATTGACAGCAATAGTTGAGTATATCAAGAGTGATATTCTTACTATTGTGCCTAAAGAGGAAGTTGATGACGAGAAAAAGAGTGCTATTAAAGTCGATGCGTCTGTCCGCGTTGCGCTCCTCGAAGCCCTTTCGCGTTTTCCGCAACTGGGGCAGCAGACGATTACGGAGTCCCGTGTGAAACTGAAGACGAGTGCTGAACCAATGCGCGGATCGCTCTTGAATTGGATCAAATGCTACCGCGAAGAACTCGGGGTGGGGTATCACGACTCGGTGACTCGAGGGCAATTCCTCTTCCGCTCGCAGAACGGTGCGAAGCTCTCAGATGAAGAGCGTGAGCGCATTGCGCTTATTCTCCGATCCATTGAAGACAGTGAGTTGCTTGTGGTAGACGCTGATCGTCAGGAAATCCTGTTTCCAGTGGCCGCTCCTCGGCCGCAGCATGGTTTGGTGGGTGCTCCAGAACGTATGCCCCAGTTTGATACTCGCGAAGCAGTGATGTCGGCTCCGCAGCCTCTACCAGCCAATATAACAGCGGCTGCTCCAGCAGCACCAGTACCTCAAAAAGAAGTACCTTTCGAGCGGGATAACTTTGTGATTGCTCCGCATGCGCGTGCTTTGAATGATCATAATGTAGTGCGCCAGGTGAACCCAGAAGAATTTGCATCCTTAGGGTTGACCGGATCAATGCATGTAGCGACCAAGCCAGTAGCAGCGCCGGTATCACCTTCCAATGGAACACTGCATTTTTCTTCCAAACATGTGTTGCCAGCGGAAAAGGATTTGTTGGTACAGAACGAGGCAGAACAGCTTGCTGCTCCAGTTCCAACTACTCCGAAACCAAGTGCTATGCAGGCTCCGCTCCAACCGCCACAGGCCCCGAAGCGTAACCCAAGCTACATTCCCAACCCCTTTCGTATTGATCCAGTGAGCAATGACCGTCTTGAGGAGGAGTAAGATTTTTTGAGATCGAAGAGTGGTGGTTCTTCCCGCGCAGGCGGGATCTAGATTTTCAAAAGGTAAAGACTGGATCCTTGGCTGTGTGAAGATGATACTTATCGTGATAGGGAGTGTGGCTGTCCCCGGAAGAATCATGATATACTTTGAGAGGAATTGTATGCAGAGCGCTGTCCCACAATACATTGATATAGAAGACAAGATCGTCGGACCTTTCACCTGGAAGCATCTGGGCTGGTTGTTTGCCATGAGCACGACGCTCCTCCTGTTCTACTCAATGTTCGATTTTCAGTTGTTTTTGCTCATAGGGATACCGACCGCACTGGCCTTTTTAGCGTTCGCTTTTTACAAGCCCAATGGCATGCCTATGACGAGTTTCGTGTTCCATGGTCTTTTTTTTCTGTTTCGACCGAAAATATCGGTGTGGGAGCGACCGGTACACGTCACGGGGCCGCCGAAAGTAGTGACTCAGCGGACGAGTGCCGCGGTACAGTCGGTGAATGACAAGAAAGAAATCAACGAAGAAAAGCTCAAAGCGCTCGCGGCCCTTTTGGATCGACGACGATAAACACAAATACCACCAGCATGGAATTTTTGAATCCGAAAAATACGAATCCCGGAACGACTTCGAAAAGCAGCACCCAACAGTATGTGGATGTGGATGAAATCCGTGAGGGAGTGATTGTGCTCAAAACCGGAGCGCTGCGCGCGGTCCTTTTGGTTTCGTCACTTAACTTCGACCTCAAGTCATCGGATGAACAGGAGGGTATTATTCTCCAGTATCAGAATTTTTTGAACTCGCTCGATTTTCCGGTGCAGATTGTGGTGAGTTCGCGCCGTTTTAATATTGAGCCGTATCTGGAGCTGCTTTCAGAACGGGAAAAACAGCAGGAGAATGATCTCTTACGGTTTCAGATTACGGAATACAAAGAGTTCGTGAAGAATCTGACCGAGGTCTCGAATATCATGTCTAAGTTTTTCTATGTCGTCATACCGTTCTCATCGGTGGAGGATCAAAAGAGCGGTTTCGGGGACAAAATGTTCGGGATTTTCAAATCGAAACAAGCGGTCAATTCTCATCCAGAGCTTTTCGAGACCTACCGGAGTCAACTGTTGCAGCGGGTGGATCATGTTACAGCGGCCCTGTCCTCAACAGGGGTGCATGTGACAGCTCTCGAGACCGAAGAGATTATCGAATTGCTCTATAATAGCTATAATCCATCGGTCTTTACCTCCTCCATTCTCAAGAATATCGATCAGGTAGAGCTGAAATAGTGGGCTGTTAGTTCCAGTTTTGTCATTGCGAGGCTCTGCGAAGCAATCCGGTACCCGAGTATTTTTCTAGATTGCTTCGTCGAAGACTCCTCGCAATGACAGAAATAAAGCCTTTATAAGATAAATATCATGGGATTTTTTGGAAAGAAAAAAGAAGAAGCGGTACCGATCGCACTCACGAGCGTTACAAAAGACGCTTTCTCGCTGGGGTCAATGACGGCTCAAGACACGGAGGCGCTCTACCAGAAAGGCATTGCCACCGTGCGTGATCTTATTTCGCCGCCAGCAGTGAAGCTTACCCCGACGATGATGCAGGTAGGAGATATTTTTGCGCGTACGTATTTTGTTATCGCGTACCCGCGCTACCTCTCCACGAATTGGTTCTCACCGATTATCAACATCGACTTTTCGATGGACATTTCCTTATTCGTGCACCCTATCGACACCGTGGATATTTTGAAACAACTCCGGAAATCTTCTACGCAGGTGCAGTCGCAGTTGTCGATCGAAGCGGAGGGCGGTAAGGTGCGTGACCCGATTCTCGAAACTGCCTATCAAGATATTGAGGCGCTCCGTGACAAGCTCCAACAGGGGACAGAAAAGTTTTTCCGTTTTGGTCTCTATATCACCGTCTATGGCAAAGATGAAAAAGATCTTTCGGAGAAGTCGAGTGCGATTGAATCGCTACTCGAGGCGCAGCTGGTGTATGTGAAACCAGCCGTACTCCGTATGGACCAAGGCTTTGCATCCACGCGGCCGATTGGGACCGATACGCTGGATGTGGCTAATAACTTGAATACCGAGCCGCTTTCAACAACCTTCCCGTTCGTTTCCTCAGACTTGTCTTCTGGGGATGGCATTCTCTATGGTATTAACCGGCATAATAATTCCCTCATTCTTTTTGATCGCTTCAAATTGGAAAACGCGAACATGGTCGTTTTCGCCAAGTCGGGTGCTGGTAAAAGCTACACCGTGAAGCTTGAAGTGCTGCGTTCGATGATGTTCGGCGCGAGCGTGATTATTCTTGATCCGGAAAATGAATACAAGCACCTCTGTGAAACTGTGGGCGGGAGCTTTATGAAGATTGCTCTCAATTCGCCCGTACACCTCAACCCGTTTGATTTGCCGCGTAAGAACGATGAGGATGATCCGGAAGGTGTGTTGCGGAGCAATATCGCCAGCCTCATTGGTTTGCTTCACCTTATGCTCGGGGCGGTCACGCCGGAAGAAGACGCTGTGCTTGATCGTGCTATTCGTGAAACCTACGCCATTCGGGATATTACGGAGAAATCTGATTTTTCTCAGCTCACCGCTCAGTCCTACCCGACTATGTCGGATCTCTATGCCGTACTGCAGAATATGGATGGTGCCGAATCGCTCGCGACTCGGTTGGAACGCTACACCGAGGGTATTTTCGGCGGGTTCCTGAATAAGCAATCCAATGTTTCTCTGAACAATCAGTTGGTAGTGTTCAATATTCGCGATCTGGAAGAAGAACTCCGGCCGATTGCCATGTATATCATTCTCCAGTTCATGTGGAATGAGATCCGCACCGAGCTCAAGAAGCGGGTGATTGTGGTGGATGAAGCGTGGGTGATGATGCAGCACGAAGATGCCGCTGCCTTCCTCTTTGGCGTGGCGAAGCGCTGCCGCAAATACTATACCGGTCTCACCACGATCACGCAGGATATTAGTGACTTCATGGCGTCGCGCTATGGCAAGCCGATCGTGACGAACTCGTCGCTCCAGCTTTTGCTCCGTCAGTCGCCAGCATCGATCGAGACGGTAGCTGAGACATTTTACCTGACCGATCATGAGAAGTTTCTGCTCTTGGAATCGAATGTGGGAGAAGGTATTTTCTTTGCGGGGACGAAGCACGCAGCGATCAAAGTGATTGCTTCGTACAGTGAAGATCAGATTATCACGTCGGATCCGCGGCAATTACTGGAGATCGAACAGGCGAAGAAGGATTTCGATGCGGGGATGTAAGAGATTCTAGCTAAGCGAGAAGGATGAAATAGAGGAACCTAAAGACCAAGATTTATGCCATCAGTGAGTCCAACGGGAAATGTGAACGCAGTCCTAAATGCGCTTCGCAGGGATAAAGATGCTATGCGTCGGCTGACAAAGGCCAGAAAGGGTTTTTCCGGAGAAAAGCCTTCCAAATTATCGTACATTGGAATGGGATGTACTGCTCTTTTTAAAGACATATTTGATTTTGTTGGAGGAGCACTGCCAGGGATAAGTTTCATTATTACCTTCATGTGCTCAACCATTATAGCTATTCTCTTGTTTCTGAATCAAGATGCTAAACAGCACAGGACTCAAGTTTACGGCATTTTGCTTTTTGTTTCATTGCTTGAGGGGATAGCCTTTGGGCTGAACTTTCTTCCCCTTGAGACTCTGACAATATTCATTTTGTACAAACTTGCTTATAGCGCATGGAAAAAAGCTCAGAAAAAAGAACAAATGATACAGAGCAAAATGAAAGAGCTGAAAGATTTTGGTCCGATGTCCGCCATGTTTATGAGGAGACAAACTGAAGAAGAGAAGGAGATAGAGCGAGAGGCGCACATTCGGATAATGGAGGAGCGGGGAGAAGGCCAGCATTTACGGAACGAGGAGAACCGTCGGCAAGCGCGATTGCGGCTGTTACGAGAGCATGAAAATAAAAATATGACCGTTTCAAAAATGGTACATGATTTGGAAGATGATCACATGGGTAGGGCTTTCAGAAAAATTGTATAAATTGTATTTAAGATATGCGTGGTATCTTGTCGATATTTCAAGGAAGGCGGAATGTTATGACAGCGACATTGATTGTCGTCGTACTGGTTCTCTTTGGAAATATATCCGAAGACGCCTCATCTGATTTTAGTTTCAAGGGAGTGATCACTGGTATCGTCTTTTTCTTGGTACTCCCGATAATGTATTGTAAAATAATACTCAAGGAACCTCTCACTGCTCTCGGTCTTCACGGAGCGAAATGGTTCCCAGCGTTCTTTTGGGGATTGCTCGCTCTCGGTCTCGAAGGCGTCTTCATGATATTTATCGCTTCTGATCCGGGCTTCAGGGAAGCATACCGTTTACCTGCTTTTGCAGAGCGCAGCTTCATGTGGTTTATCGGATACGAAATCCTGGTAGTGGGTGGGCTTGCTCTCCTCTATGAAGTTTTTTTCCGAGGTCTCGTGATGCGGCTGTGGCTCGCGCCGATCGGAGCGTGGTCTATCATCGCTCAAGCACTTCTTTTTTCTGGGTTTGTGGCTCTTTCAAGTGGTATTTCTTGGCAGTATGCTGTTTTTCTCTACGCGAGTCTTTTTTCGGGGGCGGTGGCGTATTTTTCTGGATCGGTGTATGCCTCATGGGTAGTGACCTGGGCGACCTTTTTGTTGATTGATATTGTGTTTCTTGTGCTTCGCTAAAGAGTTGTATTATGAACATAAAATATTGTCAGAAGGCAAGTATGCGCGTCATGTCTTGTTTGTCCTTAATGGCTCTTTTGCTTGCAAATATGCCACAAGCCCAAGCAGCAAGTATCCCATCAGTTTCAAGCGTAGCGAGTAAGCTTGAGAAGAGATACAATCTTAACCTGGGAAGCATTCGAAATTTTGGTCAGAGTTTCAATGTAAGCGACAATAAAAAAACTACCCCCGAAGTCTCACTGTATTTCTCACCCTCTGATCCAAAAGAAGGAGAGAAGATTACGGCGCATGCTTTCCCGATCTATTTTAGTAATCCTGAAGAGGCTTTGTATTTTAGTTGGTATTTGAAGCGTAAGGATTGTAGCGCAAGTTCGTGCGATTACAATGGTGACGGTCGATACAACTCTGAAGACTGGAAGATCGAGGCGGCTCGGATTCTCGTCCAGAACGGATACGATAATTCAACCGCGAGCTACTCTTCTGATAGCGATGGTGATGGCTATCAAGCACGCTACGGTGGCGATGATAAGGTTGATAAGACAGATTATTGTTATGCGTATGAGCCAGCATCTGGGACGCTCTATGAGCTAGCGGATGTCGGTTCTTCTCTCTCGTTTGGCTGTCCAGCAGGGACATCTCCAGTATGCATGGAGGGAGATACAACTATCAGTGCTTCATCGAGTACGTTTTCAAACGGAGACGGTTCTTTTACGACATTTAGTGAGTCTACCCCGAGCTGTTCTTCGGGAGGGTGTTCGGTAACAGGGACTCCTTCATGTAGTGGCTCGACGGTATCGTGCTCGAGTGGTACGGCATGTTGCGTGTCTGATCCATCATCCGCGACGACTTGTACGACAACCCTATCTTCGTGTAGCTCCGTAACAGCTACCTCGGGTAGTTCAGTAAGGAATCTGTGCAAACACGCTTTTGCAGAGCCATCATCCGGATCAACGGGAGATGGTTCGTTTGGAGCGAGCGAAGAGAGATTCTGGAAAACAGATCCAAAAGATCCAAGTACGGCAAATAACAGCAAAAAAGATGAGGCGAATGTCGCTGGTCTTGGACTCTCTCTCTTCACTTGGAATTACCTTTCTGGTGACCAGGTGGGTGTAGCGGTAGAAGGAACATCCATGATTCCCACCAAGCATGCTGATGCTTCATACGCGACAATGTGGGCTTTTCCGAAGAATAAGTGCTATCCAGGATTAGTCGGTGCTGCTACGGGATCGTATGTACAAAATGTGAAGGGATATAGTGTGACTTTTCCGACAACGAAATTAGATCCGAATGATTGTATTGATAAAAATTTGGTGGATCCAACCGAAGGAGGGCAAGCCACAAATCTTTCAGTACAGGTGAGTGCGTCACCAGAGAATCCGGTGAACGATGAAACGAGTGACGCGAATGGAGATACGGTGATTGCCCAGGCTTCGATTGATAATGCCGCTCAGGAGCAGGGAGGCATCCTGTATGATTGGACGGTGGAGTTAGATTCAACTCCGCGCTTCGCCAGCCCGACCGACATCACGAGCGATCTGCTTGCGAATGGTCTTGTGAAAAATACCAAAGGCAATGGGTTGAACATGCTTACTGTTAAAATGGATATTCCGAAATCAGTGCTGGGAAGTATCTCTGGCGGCATTGGGTACCTGCGCTTTAAGGCTAAGGCTACGGAGAGTTTTGAAGGAGGAGGGGTGCGGCGCGGACAGAGCGATGTGGTGATGAAGTTTACCTCAACAGGGAAAAGGATTTCGGCCTATGCAGTAACACCGGTTGTGGCGGGCTCCAGGACGAAAGTAAAGTTGGATCAGGTTATTTGTAATGCTTCAGCATTGGAGCGGACAGCTTGCCGAGTGATTAAGAATGAGATTATTGGCGTGCGTATTGATCCATCTGGACTGAAGGACTTTGCATGGACGGTGAATGGTAATCCGTTGGTGTGTACCAATGATAAAATGTCTCCAGAATGTACTGATGGATCGCAAAATCATGTAGCCTTCTTCCCGATTACAGGTGCCGTGGGGGATACGTACCAAGTGACGCTTACTGCCAATGATATCACCACCGGGAAGACTATAACGCTCACGCGCACGTTCCATATTGTCGAACCGCTCGTCAATATCGTTTCGACTGATACGAGTACGGTATGGAAAAAATTACTCGGATACTATAAAGACGTTTTGGGTACTGCTAGCACGGCCTGTCCTTCGGGTCTCTGTCCAGATTATTCTGATACGGCCCTCCAGGCCTTTTCGGGAGGGACGGCAGCGCTGAAGGCGGAATACATTCCGAGTTTTCTCGGATCGTATCCTGGGATCACTAGAGAATGGACGGTGGATGGAACAGTGGTAGCAGAAACGACCCCAAGTCAGATTTCATTCCCAATGGAAAAACTCACCGGGGGAATCTACGATGTTTCCTTGAGGGCTCTTTTGGTGCAATCAGACCAAGTAAGGCGAGCGTTGTATGATATCTGGCAGATTTCACCGCTGGATTCGACCGAGATTCGTTTTGGTGGTCAGTCACAAATTGAGATTCAGGAACCGATTTTGGCTCAGGGGAATGAAAAGGGATTGAAAAAATACTACGCCCTCATTTCAAACTATGTTCCAGAAACCGTCCTCTTCACGTTCCGTATGCTGCTGACGGGGGCGCTCCTGCTTTTTGCAGTCGGTTTTATTGGCGCGTTGGTTCCTAGCCATTCATTCCGAAAAGAAACCTAGGGTGTGATATCTAAAAAGACCCCCTGAGAAGGGTCTTTTTTTGTGTGCCGAGGAGAGAGGACTTATCCGCCCAAGGCGGATCCGCCTTGGGCGGAAACCTTATGATGTGCTGCAGGAGACCTGCCTGCCGGTAGGCAGGGACTCGAACTCTCAAGAATCACCGTGCTGTTAATTGGTGCCGAGGAGAGGACTTGAACCTCCATGGGATTGCTCCCGCTAGCGCCTAAAGCTAGTGTGTCTACCATTCCACCACCTCGGCTTTTTGAGATTGACTTTTTTACAAAATACGTGCGCTTGGGCCAAACATACGGAGGAGGTGAAGAGCTTCTTCTTTGAGGGGGCCATCATCAGTATATTCACCGTGGTGACGGGTATCATTGCCGTAGGTCTCTCGTTTTTGATCCAAATGGAAATTAACAAGGAGGCTTCCATTCTCTGTCTTCACATAAGCGTGAAAGCGCGGGTAACCAGATCGGGCGAGAGGACGGATAAAACTCTGTTCTTGATCTTCAGCCCGCTGGAAAGCATAGCCAGCTCGGCGCATGAGGGATACGGCGTTTTCACTGGGTTGTTCAATGAGAATTTTCATAATCCTTTGTCGGAGTGCCGGGAATCGAACCCGGGTCACACGCACCCGAAGCGTGCGTAATACCACTATACAACACTCCGATCTTCTCCTGTTATTCTACCCAGTGCCTTTTTTTAATCTCCGCATCTTCTTCTTGGCGTTTTTCCTCGATACGTTCTTTGGCAAGTGCACGAAGATGTTCGAGATCGTGTCCGCCTAGTGTCCGCGCTCGGTCCAAAAGAGTTTCACGGGTATTAATAGAAGGATCTTCAATGGCTTCTGCGAGGAGGACATCAAGAATGGCTCCAATTTTTGGACCGGGGGCCAGGCTAAGCTCCTGCATGAGATCCTGCCCGTTCAATTTGAGCATTTTGACCGAGAGCGGGTCGTTGGAGACTTTATCGATCATGTACTCAAGATGGCGGAGCTTGTAGGGTTTGGCTTTGGGTACTCCTGAGCCAAGTCGATCACCAATACGCACATCCATGAGATCGTGCATGTTTTCAAGCCCGACTTTTTTAACGAGTCGCCGGATAGAAGCCTCAGTCACCTCTCCTACATTATAGTAAAACAGATGATTGTCAACCAAAAGCGTGGCCTTATCGATGATTTCGCGAGGATACCGGAGTCGAGCCAGAATGGCTTGAGTCATGCGAGCTCCAACGTGGTCATGGTTGTAGAAGGTGGAACGGTACCCATCGCCTTTTTTGGTGCGCGGCTTGGCAACATCATGCAAGAGGGCAGCGAGACGCACGTGGAGTTTTTTTGAAGGGCAGGTTTCTAGGGCGCGAAGATTATGCTCCCAGACAGTATAGATATGGTGGAGATTCTGCCCAACGTTAATGCCTTCACGGAGTTCAGGCGCGATATATTTCAAGAGACCAGTTTCTTCGAGAAGCGCTACGCCAAAAGAGGGATTCTTGGAAAGAATGATACGCGAAAACTCATCCCGAATACGTTCGAGAGAAATCTCCTTGAGATGCGAGGCACGTTCTGTGATGGCTGTAAGCGTTTTGTTATCAATATGCCAATTATGCGTTTCTTTTTTCTCTTCAGGTGTACGGAGTTCGCTGGCAAAGCGGATTGCACGCATCATACGCAGAGCATCTTCATCAAAACGCGCTCCCGGGTCGCCAACGGCTCGAATGACTTTTTTTTGTACATCGGATTGTCCATCGAAGGGATCTTCAATTAACAGCGAACAGCGAACAGTGAACATCGAACCGACCTCCTTGTTTATTGCTTCTTGTTTATTGTTCGCTGAGAATTGTTCGCTGATTGTGGCTGCCATGGCATTGATTGTGAAATCACGACGTGCCAAGTCTTCTTGCAAAGAAGAAACAAAGGTCACCTGATCTGGCCGACGTCGATCGCTGTAGCCGGTTTCGGTACGGTAGGTGGTGACTTCAATAATTTCCTTTTCTTCTTTCTTCGGTTCGGTGGTATTAGCAGGAGATCCCTCGGCTATTGCTCGGGATGACGTGCTGAAGCGAGTCACTTTTACGCCGACCGTACCAAATGTGTTCTCGTAGACATGATCGGGGAAGAGAGATTGAATCTGTTCAGGCAAGGCATTCGTGGTGATATCCCAATCCTTCGGTTCGCGACCAAGAAGGATATCGCGCACGCAACCGCCAACGATATACGCTTCAAAACCAGCCTTCTCGAGACTCTTGAGCGTTTCTAAAACTGGGAGAGGAAGAGTATATTCCATGAGACTGAATAAAGATTTTAGATGTTTGATTTTCGAATACAAGAATGAGGATAGCCGGTATTTATTCTAAAATCGAGAACCTAAAATCATCTTAGTACAACAGCGCGCGTTGAACAAAGACAAGGAAAAAATCGGAAGAATACCTTACAAGGACCGTCTCTTTTCTTCTTCCTTGTAGCAGATAAGCGTGTCACCAACCTGGATCTTGGTGTGTCCATCGAAGACGACGCCGCATTCATTGCCTTGATTGACTTCATCGGCATTCTGCTTGTTCTGCTGCAGATTGCCCATAGCGCCTTTTCCGATAATCTCATCACCGCGCTTGATCTCAATAAGGGTACCGCGGATCATTTTTCCTTCGGAGACACGTCCGCCGACGATCATATCTCGCTTGCCGGTCTTGAACACCGCGAGTACGGAAAGTCGCCCGAAGTCTGTGCGGACGATTTCTGGGGGAAGGAGGGCAGACATCCGTTCTTTGACTGATTCGACGAGTTTATAAATGATATTGAATGTTTCGATAGCGACTTGAGCATTTTCTGCCATGCGTTTGGCCACCGCGGTTGGTTCGACATTGAAGCCGAATATCATGGCGCCAGCACTTTCGGCGAGTTTGACATCAGATTCGGTGATGGCTCCCACTCCAGAGGTAATTTCTTCCAAAATCACTTCCTCATTACCGACCCCCGTAAGAATTTGTTGCAAAGCCTCGACCGATCCTTGAACGTCGGCTTTAAGGATGATACGGAGTTTTTTAATACTCTCGTCTTCATCACCCTTGATTTTCCGAAGTGAAGCGTTTTTCTCGCTGAGCTCCTGAGACTTGAGACGTGCCAGGGCTTTGCCACTGACGACCTGAACAATATCGTTCACGGCAGGAGGTGTATTAAAGCCGAAAATGGTGGCAGGGAGTGATGGGCCAGCCGTAGTGAGACTGCGACCGAGGAAATCTTCAATACGTCGGATACGCCCAAAGGCGCCACCCGCAATGATATCTTGGCCGACTTTCAGCGTACCGGTACGCACAAGTACGGTAGCCACTGGTCCTTTTTGAGGATCAAGATTGGATTCGAGTACCACGGCGAGTCCATCGCGCTTCTGATCGGCTCGAAAATCTTCGACTTCAGCCACGAGGAGGATGCTTTCGAGCAGCTTATCGATATTGATATTGCTTTTGGCGCTGACATAGTTGCAGATAACGTCACCACCCCAGTCTTCAAAGAGGATGCCGTGTTCGGCAAGTTCCTGTTTGACGCGGTCCGGTTTGGCTTCCGGCTTATCAATCTTGTTGATGGCAACGATGACCGGGAGCTTCTTTTCTTTGATGAATTCAATGACTTCTTTGGTTTGCGGGCGGACACCGTCTTCAGCTGAGACGACAAGGATAGCGATATCGGCGATCGAAATGCCACGTTTGCGCATACCGGAAAAGGCTTCGTGGCCCGGTGTGTCAATAAAAGTGATGATCTTACCGTGTTTCTTGACTTGGTAGGCACTAATGCGCTGCGTGATACCACCGGCTTCACCAGCGGCAACGTTGGCTTTCCGAATCGTATCCAACAGGGTGGTTTTGCCGTGGTCAACGTGACCGAGAATGGTGACGATCGGGGCTCGCTCAGCCAAGGGTTCACCGGATACGCGTTCCGTGGCTAAAATATCGGAGAGATTTTCGAGAGTGATTTTTCCGCCGAGTTCCTCTTCTTCGGGTTTGGTTTCAAAGCCCAGGTCAGAAGCGATAACGCTCGCCGTGTCGAAGTCGATTTCTTCATTGATAGTGGCGATGATGCCATTTTTCATGAGTTCGGTGATGACAGCAGCCACGGGAACATGAAGAATATCCGACAGCTTCTTAACACTGATGGTTTCTGGAATAATTACGGTTTTCTTCTGTTCCAATTCGCTCATAGATATAGATTTGATGGGGGTGATGAGTTAGGGAAGGACCTTGAGAGCTGCTGCTTTGCGTACTACTTCTTTTTCTTCCTCGGTAAAGGGAAAACCTTTGTCTCGGCCTTTCTCTACGGGTTTGGCATATATACGGGTGCCTTCACGGGTATGAAGGGATGAAAGCACGACACCCGAATCAGTACCATCTAAGAAAGCGACACTAAAACTCTGATTGCCGCCCACTTCTTTAAATGGGTTAAAACGCAGAACGTAGTGCTTATGAAGACTTCGAAGACTGAGAGCGCGCAGCTTTTCAACAGCATCGTAGAGTGCTTGGATGTCTCTATCCAAGGCCTTGGTTTCGGAGAGCTGTTCAGCAAGTACGGTTTCTAATGTCTTGGCATCTTTTCCAGAGAAGAAAAAATCGAGTTTTTGCTCGAGAACCCGCTGTTTTCGGAAAAAAAGTACCAAAAATAGGAGTGAAAGCCCAGTCAGGAAAAGACTACCGATGATAAGAGAGCCGGCAAATGCAGGAAGGCTGAAAATCGAGAAAATATCGTTCATGACTTCTAAAACATCTATGTGAAAGGGTATCACGTTTTTTCCCTTCTGTAAAGGGAAAAAATAGGTTGGAAAGTTCTGAGAGAGCGTATATGATGAAAGCATACCTGTAGAGATTTTGTATGAGTCTTCGAGAAGCATTACGCGCGTGGCGAGGAGAACAGTCCCAGAAAGAGGGGGTGGAGGTGTTTCGGGTTCTGCCAAATGCCGTTTTGGACAGTATTGTGCATGCTTTACCGCAAACTAAAGAAGAACTTTTGGCGATCAAAGGTATTAAAGAGGCAAAATTTCGGAAGTATGGGAAGGCTCTTCTTGCGATAGTAGAAGAGTACGGAGCTGTTTCTTTAGTAGGTGGCGTAACCGGTAACCAGAAACCAGTAATGGAGGAAGTACTACAGGCAAGTGATGCGGTTACTAGCTACGAGTTACCAGCTATAGATGCCCTTTCGGTCAGTCAGTTCCTCGATGGTCTGAATCTCGAACTCTCTGGGATGGCGGCGCGGATCAAGGGAGAAGTATCGAGCGTGGATGAGCGCGAACGAGTGGTTTATTTTACCCTCAAGGACAGTCAGGATGAAAGCACTTTGAATTGTCTTATATTTCGTTATCAGTACCAGTTGTCCGGAGTGCGTTTATCTATTGGTGACGAAGTGATTATTGAAGGGTCTCCAGATATCTATAAGCCGAGTGGACGCTTATCTCTTAAAGTCGGGCTGATCGAACTGGCTGGCGAAGGAGCGCTCAAGAAGGCTTATGATGAATTGTTTCGTAAACTGGAGCGTGAAGGGTTGTTAACGTTGGAGCGCAAACGATCGCTCCCTGAGTTTCCTGAGCGTATCGCACTGATTACTTCTGAGCAGGGTGCAGCGATTGGCGATTTTACGATGAATCTGGGGCAGCTCGGCTTGCACGTGGATTTTTATCCAGTGAGTGTGGAAGGGCAACGAGCAGTACCGGATATCCTGCGGGCACTCCGCTATTTTCGAGAGCATGCTGATCACTATGATCTTTTGGTCATGATTCGCGGCGGCGGGAGTTTGGAAAGTCTTCAGGCCTTCAATAATGAAATGCTGGTGCATGAAGTGGCTGCTTGCCCTATTCCAACTCTCCTGGGTATCGGGCATGAAAAAGATATAACCCTGGCGGCCTTGGTGGCTGATACCATGGTGTCGACGCCGACCGCGGCGGCGCGTACGCTCCGCGAGCCGTTTGAACGGGCCCGTCAAGCAGTCGAGCACGCCTCGACATTGTTATGGGAACGATCAGAACGTTTTTTGTCTGAAAAAAGAGCGCTTATAGAACGAGCAGAACAGATGCTTGCGCTGGTCTTCCCAAAACTGAAAGAACGTTTTGTGCGAGCTGAACAAGAGTTGTGGCGATCAACCGAACAGATTCGTTTTGTGCTTCTCCGAGCAAACCAGCAGTGTATGGAGTCAGAAAAACTTTTTATAAAGAATTTTTCTGTTATGCTGGATCGCCTGAGACAGTCGCTCTCGTATGCGGAAGAGAAGCTGCGGGAGTATGATCCGAAGCGGGTACTCAGTCTTGGGTATGCGCTGGTCCGATCGGGCGGTGTGCTGGTGCGCAGCGTGACACAAGTGAAAACCGGAGACCGTCTCTCGCTCCAGGTACGGGATGGAACGATCGAAGCAGAAGTACGTTGACGAAGAGTTTTTTGAAAGGATATCTCCCCGGGAAACGAAAGAGATTTTTTCTTTGCTGTACGCTCGGAAGCGTAGGGCATCAGAAAAAAATCCTTCCGTTTCCCGGTAGAGTGCAGATAGATAGAGGGTGCGTATTCGTTTGATAGGTATAATTGTAATCATATGTAATCTATGAAAAAAGGATCACTAGCAGAATCACTCAAGAAGCTCGAGGGTATCACGGAATGGTTCGAGGGGCAGGAGGCGATCGATGTCGAGCAGGCGCTTGAGAAAGTGAAAGAGGGCGTTGCACTTATCAAGGAGAGCAAAGCACGACTGAAAGAAGTAGAGAATGAATTCGAAGTCGTGAAGAAAGAGCTCTCTAAAGAGTAGATTTTTGATATTCGATTTTAGATTCTAGAGTACGTCATTTTTTTTTGATCTCAAAAGAACCAAGTTCATCGGCTGTTGTTCGTTTGCATCTTTTTTCGAAAATCAAAAATCGTTCTATTTTTTCTCAAAGTAGAGAGATTTTTTGTGGTATACTAAAAAAGATATCAAACCAAAATAAAAGGAAGTATGAAGCGTTTTTCAGGGGATATTTCTATCGTACTCGGAGGGGCGGCAGGACAAGGGATACAGACGGTGGAGGCAATGCTGGTATCCGTGCTCAAGGCCGAGGGATACCGGATTTTTGCGTGCAAGGAATACATGTCGCGTATTCGTGGAGGATCAAATTCAACCGAGATCCGTATTGGCAAGGGGATGCCATTGGCCTATGTTGACCATATAGATTTTCTCTTAGCTCTTGATAAGGACGTGATTCCGCACCTCACACACCGCATTGGCAAGCACACAATTATTCTCGGAGAGAAAGAAAAAGTGCAGTGGGACGGGGCACATATTATTGACCTGCCATTCACGAAGCTTTCGGCTGAGCTCGGGAATCCGATTTTCGCCTCGACGATTGCGGTGGGAGCGGTGCTTGGTATGCTCGGTGCGGAGCGTAAACCGTTTGAAGATTATCTGCGGGCGCATTTTGCTCGCAAGGGCGAAGAAATCGTGAAGAAGAACCTCGAAGCAGCTGCTAAAGGTATGGATTTCGGAAGTCATGTCGCTTTCATGGAGGGCTTTGAGGTTAGTCTCCGGAAGGATGAGACGGTCCGTGAGGAACTCTTGCTTGATGGCAATACCGCTCTGGGGCTGGGAGCTATCGCGGCAGGGTGTGATTTTGCTTCGTCGTACCCTATGTCTCCCGGTACGGGTGTGCTGACCTATCTGGCGAGTCAGGCACAGAAGTTCGGTATCGTTATCGATCAAGCGGAAGACGAGATCGCAGCGATCAATATCGCGATCGGTGCTTGGTATGCTGGCGCGCGGGCTTTAGTCACCACTTCGGGTGGAGGATTTGCGCTTATGTGTGAGGGAGTGAGTCTCTCGGGGATGATCGAAACGCCCGTGGTGGTGCATATTGGCCAGCGTCCGGGACCGGCGACCGGGCTGCCAACACGGACTGAGCAGGCTGATCTTAATCTCGTGCTCTATGCCGGACACGGCGAGTTTCCGCGGGCGATATTCGCTCCGGGTACTCCCGCGCAGGCATTCCATGCAATGCAGCACGCATTTGAAGCAGCTGATCGGTATCAGATTCCAGTGTTCGTCTTGTCGGATCAGTATATGCTTGATTCGATATCAACGGTCCCGAAGGAATATCTAGAACTCCTGCCGGTGACCAAGCACATCGTCGAGACCGATGCTGCCTATCGTCGCTATGTCGTGACGGAGGATGGTGTATCGCCGCGTGGTATACCGGGATTCGGAAAGGGACTTGTTGGAGTTGATAGTGATGAACACGATGAAGAAGCGCATATCACCGAAAGTGCCGATGTGCGCATTGCTATGCATGAAAAGCGTTTGCGGAAGCTTGAGCTCATGAAGGCAGCGGCGCTCATGCCGGAAGAGATTGAAAAGGTGAAGGGCGCCAAGACGCTCATCGTCACCTGGGGATCGAATCGGGGTATCCTCGAAGAAGCGCTCGGCAAGATCAAGGATGCATCCGTAGCTGGCCTTCATTTCTCGCAGGTCTATCCACTCAATCCGAAAGCGAAGAAACTGTTCTCCAAGAAGAAGATCGTTGTGATGGAAAACAACGCTGTCGGACAGTTCGCTGATCTGCTCGAGCGTGATCTCGGCATCGAAGTCAGCGAGCGGATCCTGAAGTATGACGGATCGCCGTATTCGGTGGAGGAGACGGTCGAGAAAATAAAAAAGGCAATCGCTTAAGATATACGGCTATGATCGACAAAAAGCTCTATGATATGCCTCATGGTACGGATGTCAGCTGGTGCCCGGCCTGCGGGAACTTCCCTATCCTGACCATCGTGAAGAACGCCTTGGCCGAGCTCGATATCCTGCCGGAATCAGTCGTCATGACTTCTGGTATCGGACAGGCTGCCAAGACTCCGCACTATCTGCGCCTCAATTATTTCAATGGTCTGCATGGCCGAGCGCTCGGACCAGCTATGGCAATCAAGGTGGCGAATCCAAAGTTGACGGTGATTGCTGAGAGTGGTGATGGCGACACCTATGGAGAAGGAGGGAATCACTTCATGCACACTATTCGCCGCAATCCGGATATCACGAATATCGTCCATAACAACATGATTTACGGCCTGACGAAGGGGCAGGCATCGCCGACATCGGAGAAGGGTCTCGTAACGCCGCTCCAGCCGGGAGGCGTTATCCTCGAGCCGTTCAATCCGATCCCGGTCGCGCTCTCAGTCGGAGCGACCTTCGTAGCTCGGGCTTACGCCGGCAATATTCCCCAAGCAGTGGCTATTGTGAAAGAGGCGATACAACACAAGGGGTATGCATTGGTGGATATTTTCCAGCCGTGCGTTGTCTTCAATAAGCAGAATACCTACCAGTGGTTTATGGAGCATACCTATCTGCTCGGGGAGGAACACGATACATCGGATCGGGCTGCGGCTTGGAAAATTGGCATGGACCAAGAGCGTCTCGCACTCGGCGTGATCTATCGTGAGACCGGTCGACCGACCTATGAGACACAGGTCCGCGAAGGGGAGGATTTGCTCCACTTCCGCACCCGAAACGATGCCCAAGTCAGAGAGCTTATCGATTCTTACACGAAGAAATAAGACAAAAAATCTATTTCTTCCATACGAGACTCTGACAAGAAAGAAGAGCTCCGGTACTATTTCTGCCCAAGAGTCCATTCGAAGAACATGTCGATCCCTCTATCACGATAGTATTGAGTTGGATAAGTCCAACAGAAAGATTGCCAGTTAGGCCCAACGAAGATCGTTTGATTTGATTGATAATTCCGGTCGTGAGCGCACCATCAAGATTGCCTCCTGGTGGAGGAGTGGTCGGATTACTCCAGGCATAAGCAAATTGGATGGAAGTTCCGAGTAATAGACCGAGTACCACAATACCCAAACTCTTTTTGAAGTCTTTAAACATAGCTAAAGAAAAGCGGATTAGAGAGCGGTACAGGTGTATATATAGAATGAATATCCTCGCCCTGGACCACTATCTGTAACGCATTGCACTCCTGGGGTAGGACAACGCCCTGTGCCAGTATAAGTAAAAATATAATGCCAGTCTCCAGGAGGATAGTGAAATGATGAGCGGCTATTTCTTTGCTGACTGGTTGGATAACAAAAAGGAATAGGGTTTGAGGTTAAGATGGAAAATGCATCATGTGAGGACCGGGTATATACCCATACTGGTGATCCACCACCATTCTGTCGTGTCCAGATGAGACTCTGACAAGCAAGAATACGACCTATGCTATCTCTGCCTACCAAACCATTTGAAGGACATGCCGTTCCTTCAACAACTACCGTGTTTAATTGGACTAATCCGGAAGCCAGATTCCCAATAAGACCCAAAGAGGCATTCTTCACCTGATCGAAAACTCCGGTATTAATTGGCCCGGCCACATTACCACCAGGAGCAGAGACGCTCGGGTTGGTCCAGGCTTCCGCAAACTGAATCCCAACGCCTACGATAATCCCTAATACCACGACTTTTCCCCAGTACAGGCTGGAGTGTACGAGTTTCCGCATAACAGTACGCTTTTTATGTTAGAAAATCTTGATTTTAGTTTACCCTCTCTCTCTTACATAAGCAAGAGAAAAAACTCAAGCTGACATCTTTGGAAATTTTTCCTACCGGTATTTCGCGATGGACTGCTGAATGTTCTCAGACACCACAGGGGAGGCAATAAAGTGTTGGTCTAAACATAAAAAAGTGTACACAATGTGTAACGGTCGTGGAAAATTGTGTACAGGAAATAATGGTTACATTGAGCGTCGATCGTGAGTAAATGTACTGGTGAATAACAGGAAAAGAAAAAAGCACCGAAGTAAAAACTCCTGTGCTTTTTTCAATTTTACGAGGTAATCAGCCCGCCGCCAATGAAGCCAACAAGCTATTTCTAATCCCAGCCGAGCTGGATCTTGGCTTCCTCATTCATCTTCTCGGGGGTCCAGGGTGGATCGAAGACGAGATCGATCTTTACGTCTTCGATACCGTCGATGGCCATGAGCCGATCCTCAATGTCTTTCTGAATCGCTGGGAAGAGAGGACAGCCGATAGTGGTGAGGGTCATGGTGATAAGAGCAACCCCTTCTTTTGATACCGTGATAGTGTACACGAGGCCGAGATTCCAAATCGAAACACCGAGCTCAGGATCAAGAACGAGCTTGAGCTTCTCTTGGATCGCGATTTTGAGTTGTGATGCGGTGTGAGACATAGAGAAGGGGAATATAGAATATAGTATAGAGAATAGAGGCTTCTGAAACAATAATCCTCCGAATGGAGGATTATTGTTTTCTTTTCTCTATTCCTTATTCTACATTCTCTATTCCAGAAAACTATTCTGGAAAAATCTGTTTCCCTGTTTCATCCTTAATAAGAATGGCAGCAACCGGGCAGGCCTTAGCAGCGTTCAGAATAGTATCTTTATCATCCTCGTCGGCTGTTGAGAGTACACCGGCTTTGCCGTTTTCATCGAGCGCAAAGGTTTTCATAGCGATAGCGGTACAAGGAGCGGCTCCGATACACACATTCGGATCTACTTCAACCGTCCAACCATTGGCGAGCTTCACTGGGCCAGCTGGGCGCGCTTCATCTTTCCATGCCATAGTTTCTTATTTACTGTTTACGGCTTTATCAAAAGTTTCCAGAGAGAGGAGGGCACATTTCAAACGATTTGGAGAAAGTGTTACACCCAAGAGGGCTAAAAGATTGTCTTTTCCAAAAGTGCGGGCTTCCTCGAGAGATTTTCCTTTGAGGAATTCCGAGAGAAGCGATGCGCTTGCCTGTGAAATAGCACACCCTGAACCAGAAAACTTTACATCGGCAATAATACCATTTTTTACTAAAAGCTGCATCTCGAGTCGATCGCCACAGGTTGGGTTATGGGCACCGGCGCTGTGAGTGGGCGCTTTCAAGACACCCTGATTGCGAGGGTTGCGGTAGTGGTCGAGGATAAGGTCCTGATAGAGAGACATAGTGGTACATTTCCTGAAGAAAGTTTTCTTTGTTGGCATCCCGTTGTCTCCCTGTGGTACTTCGTATCCAACGGTCACCAACAGAACGACCAACAGAGAAAACTTTTAGAGACTTTTGCAATGTTTAAGATTTTTGTAGGACGGTGCGTGCGTTTTTGATTCCTTCAATGAGTGTATCAATATCTTCTGAAGAGTTGTAGAGGCCGAAGCTTACGCGAGCGGTAGCGGTCAGGTTGAGCTTGCGATGCAGGGGGCTGGCGCAGTGTTCGCCGGCCCTAATGCAAATGCCTTGCTCACCAAGAATATGGGCAAGGTCGTGGGGATGAATGCCTTCCAGAGTAAAAGCGATCAGTCCGCTATGTAGCGTTGGTTCTTGTGGTCCGAGGAGCTGAATTTTTTCCCCGAAAGATTCTTGGAGCTTGGCGAGGGCATATGTAACGAGTGATGCTTCGTGGGCACGAATATTTTCTATCCCTGTCTTTTCGAGAAAATCGAGCGCGGCGCCCCAGCCGATGACGCCAGAGATATTGGGTGTCCCTGCCTCGAAGCGGTACGGGATATCCTTGTATTCTCGAGTCGGAGAACTGGCCCGCCCATCTTTTGGTGGACAAGCATCGAGCACCATGCCGCCACCAAAGGTGAGGGGAGGAAGGGTTTCTAGAAGCATGGCTTTGCCATAGAGGATTCCGACACCGGTTGGCCCGTAGAGTTTGTGAGCCGAAAAAGCAACGAAATCAGCATCCCAGTCATGGGTATCGATCGGGATATGGCCGACGGCCTGGGCAGCATCGATGATGGTGAGCGCTTGCTGATTTTTCGCTTTGATCGCTTGTATAAGGTCTCGCACCGGATTGATCGCGCCGAAGACATTGGAGACGGCGCCGAAAGCGACGAGTACCGTGCGCAAATCGACGAGGGAGGCGAGAGTGTCTCTCTCGATGAGCCCCTCCGTATTAAAAGGAGCAACACGCAGCTCGATACCTTTGGCTTCCGCAAGCTCGACCCAGGGGAGATAGTTGGCGTGGTGCTCGGCGGCAGTGATGACGATATTGTCTCCTGTACGGAGCCGTGGAGCGATCCATATGGCTACCATATTGAGGGAGTCAGTCGTGTTTTTCGTGAAGATAATTTCGCGGGAAGTCGCCCCGATGAAGCGAGCAGTCTGATCACGGACTGCTTCAAATGCTTCGGTGGCTTGTTCGGCGATCGGATAGAGACCACGGCCGATATTGGCTGAGTACGTTTCTTCGTATCCGCGCGCCGTTTCCATGACGGCTTGTGGTTTCAAGGCAGTGGCAGCCGAATCTAAGTACACCAAATCAGGCTGGTGTTTGAAAATCGGGAAATGCTTTTTGATATCTGGAGTAATGGGCATAGATTACTCACTTGAATAAGCCTTCATTTTTCTGTCATTGCGAGGAGTCTTCGACGAAGCAATCCAGAATAAATAGTGTAAAAGCCAGATTGCTTCTCCGTCAGCTGATGGATCGCAATGACAGACAATCAAACTTTAAGGCATTCTTTAGCTTAAGAATAGGGTTTTTTAATGTAGACTAAAATAGTCCGATTTCGACTCACTCCTTTATACCATACCCTAGTATAATTGACAAGAGTCTAATAAAATGCTATAATATAATTTCTTTAACAATAGAGAAAGTAGAGAGTTGTCATAGCACAAAAGCTTTTAGAAGGCTGAAATCCTCTGCGCTATGGCAAACTCGAAGAATCGAGAGCCCGCTGGCACGACGTGTCCATATTATGGATGAGTCAATCGGAAGGAGATATATCATGGCTGTTACCGCTAATGACTTTTCTGTCGGACTCATGCACGAGCTCGCGATCGCTCTGGCGAAAATCGGCGCCGAGCCGAAGGATATCATGAGCCTGATCCGTGACGAAGAAAAGCTCCGGTCAGTTCTCTCAAAGAAGGCTGATACCAACCATCTCACCACAATCACCGTCAACCTCGGCCTCTCACTCGCTGAGATGATCACTGCTGGCCGGTACGACTGGGCCAATGGTGACATTACTCACGATCGATTCCCGATCGTCGGCGATGGCGAAACCAGGTACGAAACCAGACTCTTCCATTTCGGCCGCTTTATCTCGTCGGAAGATGCGATGCGAGCGATCGAAGTCGAGGGCTGGGAAGCGGCCAAGATCGAACACCTGCTTGCTTTCGGAGCGAAGTATCGCGAGGAGCAGCGGAAGTATCCGATCGTCGGACTCGGCTCCTCGTGCACGATCGGTGGCAGTCGCTACGTGCCGTGCCTCGACAGGGGTGACGTCAAGCGGGACCTGAACCTCGATCGCTGGGACGTTGACTGGAGCTTCCACTTTCGGTTTCTCGCTGTCCGCAAGGCTCTCTGATTCTTCAGTCTTTGGGACTTCTATGCTTTGTCCCTTGGACCCTCGGAATCTTTCCCGCGCATACATGTATGCGCGGGTTTTCATTTTTTTGATACAATACCAGTGACAGATGGAACGCTCGTGGTTACGGCTCCGGGTAATTTGGATGGTAGTAGGCGAATCTGCAAACAGTCACGGCTGTTTGCGGCCGAATCCAGTATCCATACATCGAGAATATCTTTTGTTACGGCGTGAGATAGGGTGATGTATGCAGACCTGTCTGATGGCAGGCGGGTATTTCATCAAAAAATGAAGATACTTGGTGGGGTTTTCTCGGTGATTTCGATCACGAATTCGATTCAGTCCCGAAAGTATTTGAGGGATGGTGGCAGAGAAGGAAAACTACACATTTCCGATGGAGATGCGAACTTGCTCAATCTCAACCGCAGCGATGATGGTCGGTGGCTCAATACGAACTACGATAAGCCTGACAATCGGTGGGATCGTGAGTACGGGTTTGGCGGGTGAATGAGAAGAATATGGATTCGTATCTCGGGTTGCTTTTGTACGGGAATGAGCACGAACTCAGAGAGGATATCAAAGCGAAAATGCAGGAATTTCTTTAACACCAGTCAGAACTTCTATTTTCTCGAGCATATCCTGGAAAAAGCCTTGGGCGATGAGTTCGATAGCTTGGGTTTCAGAGAGACCGCGGCTTTGTAGGAAAAAGAGCTGTTCCGGGTCGGGCGCGCTCATGGTAGCGGCGTGTCCGCAGCGGACATCATTTTGTTCGATCTCGAGCGCAGGAAGCGAAAAGGCTCCGGCTAGAGGGGACAAAAGCAGATGTTTCATTTCTTGATGAGCATCTGTATGCAGAGCAGAGGATTTGATTGATAAGAGGCCCTGCCACGAGCAAGAGGCATTCCCTCTGAGGATGCTTCGTCCAGCAAAGGAAGAAATAGTATCTGCACCGCGATGAATTTGAGTGATCCGGCTTTCAAGACGAGCGTCGTTTGTAAGATCGAAGAGGGCTATAATATGCGCTTCTGAATGGTTTCCTCGAAGATCAAAAGTGATCTCGCCTCCACGATTAAACAAGAAAAAAACTATCTTCTCGTTTTCCTTGAGTCGATAGAGGGATTTTGTATCAGTTGAGATGTTGATGAGTTTCATAAAAGCACAAAAATCAATGCATGCGCTGTTCAATTTCAGAGATTTTCCCTCTTGGCATTCCGTTGTCTCCCTGTGGTGCTCAAGCATCCAGCGGTCACCAACAGAACAACCAAGAGGGAAAATCTCTCTTTATCCTACACTACCTTCCATTTCGAGATTGATGAGGCGGTTGAGCTCGATGGAATACTCGAGAGGAATTTCTTTAACGACTGGTTCGAGAAAGCCGTTGACGAGGAGCCCCTCGGCGTCTTTTTGTTTCAGTCCGCGAGACATGAGGTAGAAGAGCTTCTCAGCGGAAATCTTTTCGACCGTGGCTTCATGCTCGACGCGAGCAGAGGGCTCGTTGACTCGCATGGTCGGATAGGTATCGGACCGCGACTCTGGATCGAGGATGAGCGCATCGCAGACAACGGAGGTTTTCGCTCCCGTGGCTCCTTTACCGATATGTACGAGACCGCGGTAGGAAGAGCGACCGCCATCTTTGCTGATGGACTTTGAGATGATACGCGAAGTGGTCTCTGGAGCGATGTGGAGCATTTTCGCACCAGTATCCTGGTGCTGGTGCTTACCAGCATAGGCGATAGAGAGAACTTCACCATGGGCACCACGGCCTGCCAAATAGACAGCGGGGTATTTCATCGTGACGCCGGATCCGATATTGCAATCGATCCATTCCATGGAAGCATTTTCTTCGGCACGAGCCCGTTTGGTGACGAGGTTATAGATATTTTTCGACCAGTTCTGGACGGTGGTGTAGCGAACGTGCGCGTTTTTCTTAACGAAGATCTCGACGACAGCGGAGTGGAGCGAGCTCGTGCGGTAGATCGGTGCGGTGCAGCCCTCGACATAGTGCACGGAGCTGCCTTCGTCGGCGATGATGAGGGTGCGCTCGAATTGTCCGAAGGCTTCCGAATTGATGCGGAAATAGGCTTGGAGCGGCAGATCGACTTTCACACCTTTTGGCACGTAGACGAATGATCCGCCGGACCAGACGGCCGAGTTGAGCGCGGCGAACTTGTTGTCATGTGGCGGGATAAGCTTACCGAAATATTCCCGGACCAGCGTGGGATATTTCCGTACGGCCGTGTCCATATCGCAGAAGATGACGCCTTTGGCAGAGAGTGTCTTCTCGATGCTTTCGTAGACCACTTCGCTTTCGTATTGTGCTGAGACTCCCGCGAGGAATTTTCGCTCAGCCTCGGGCACGCCAATACGATCATACGTCTCCTTAATTTCTGGAGGCAGCTCATCCCAGGTTTTGGATTGTTCGTTGGTGGCTTTGAGATAGTAGGTGATGCTGTCGAAATCAATCTTCGAAAGATCGGCGCCCCAAGCTGGAAGCGGCAGGGTTGTGAAGCGCTCATAAGCGCGCACACGAAAATCACGCATCCAGGCCTTTTCTTCTTTGATGCGAGAAATTTCTAGAACGACTGACTGCGAAAGCCCGGTATTCGTTTTTTGTACCGAGCGTTCGGGCATGGCGAATCCGTACTGGTAATCGCCGAGGTCTATTTTTTTGGTTGGCTTACGACGAGACATATTTTATATATGGAGTAGGATTTTTCATTCTGACATTCTGTTGTCTCCCTGTGGCGCTAAAGCATCCAACGGTTACCAACAGAACGATCAGGAGGAAAAATCCTTATGCATAGTTTAGAAACTTTCAAAACCTTTCTTTTCGATAGTGGTGGCGAGTTCTGGTCCGCCAGTTGCTGCAAGTTGACCGTCTTTGATGACGAGAATTTCATCAGGCTGCATGTACTTGAGGAGCTTGGCGGAGTGGGTGATGAACACGAGAGTGGTTTGTTTCGGAAGTACATGGCGGAGAAAGTGGGAAATCGTTTTCAGAGCATCGACGTCAACGCCGGTATCTATCTCATCAAAAAGAACGAAGCGAGGCTCAAGCAGGGCGATCTGAAGCGCTTCCAGTTTTTTCTTCTCTCCACCGGAAAAGCCGTCATTGAGCGAGCGCGAGAGAAGCTCGTTTTTGATTTTGAGTTTCTCGGCAGCCTCGTTGATTTTCTGATGGAGGGCAAACGGATCATAGCGTTTTTCAAGGGCCAGGCGGAGCAGGTCACGGACAGAGACGCCGTCGAGCGTGAGAGGGCTTTGAAAGGTCATGCTCATGCCGAGTACGGCCCGTTTGTCCGGTGAAAGACGACGGAAATTCTTTTTTTCGTACAGAAGCTGACTGCCCCGGCCAAGAGTGACTTTTGGGTGCCCCATAATAGCACTGGCCAGAGTGGACTTACCGGAGCCGTTTGGTCCGAGTATGGCGTAGGTCTTGCCTGGTTTGAAAACGAAGGAGATATCATGAAGAATCTTCTTGCCTTCGATAGAAACAGAAAGTTTTTCGAGTGTGAGCATAGGGTTCGTTAAGGATGGATGGTAGGAGTGATTATCTGGTCGAGGGTCGTAGCGGACAGGGTAGTTTCTATTTTCTGTTCAAGTTCTCTCCAGACCTGATTGGTCTGGCAGTGAGTGAGTTTTGGATAAGGGGAGACGTTAGTCAGTCGGGGTGGAGCGAAACTTTTGAAACCGCCATCAAGTGTCGAGACGATATCCCAAACGGAGACGCTAGTAGTCGGTCGGGCCAGAGTGTAGCCTCCATGCGCACCCTTCTCGGAGGAAACAATACCATGGCGTTTGAGGATCTGGAGAATCTTATGAAGGTAGTCTTCAGGCATATTTTCCAGAGCGGCCAGATCATGCACGGAAAGCTCGCCGTGTTCGGCGAGCGCAGTGATAGCTCGGAGACCATAATAAGTTTTTTTGGAGACGCGCATATTTTTGCTTGGTATAAGCTCTTTTTATATAGGACTTATTTAGTCCAAATTATAGCAAAAAGGGATTGATTGTCAAGAGGGTTGACACGCTATAGTTTTTGGGATAATACTCGTGATAGTTCTTTGAGGGGCCTCGATTTTTCTTACCCGATACAACAATCACGAAAGGGGCATAGCCATGAGAATTTTTCTGAGCAGTCGGAATAATGAGTTGTATGAGTTGAAGTATCAGGATCTCAGCACCGTACTTAATACCCGCGACCGGATCCAGGAATTGTTGGCACTGTTGTTGCAGGTCAAGACCGAACGTTCCTACTGTCTTTTGCTCGCTGTGACGTGGCATAACAAGGAAAATAAACAGCGGATTGCCATCGATGTGTCGCATCCGATGCTGTATGGTGTGTTCCGTCACGACAGAAGACCTCATGTCAAGGGAGTGCTTGCGGCATGGGATGATCTACCGATCGAGAGTCGGGAATGCGTCGATATGTTGCAAGATCGCCTGAATCGTATTTGATCAGGAGCTTTATTTACAGTACGCCAGGATGAGATATGTTTCGGTATCCCGTGTTATGGTAATCATCATGACGCGGGATTTCTTTTTTGGAAGAAGAATTGCCTTGATTCTGTGTCTTGATTTCGGTACACTGTTTACCTATGCTAAATTTTTGGAATGAACTGAAGAAGCCTTTTTTTGTGATGGCTCCGATGGCGAATGTCACGGACGCGGCTTTTCGATGCCTGTTTGCCAAGTATGGGCGGCCGGATGTGACGTGGACGGAATTTGTGTCGGCGGATGGATTGTGTCACCCGGAGGGACGCGAGGCGATACTTCTCGATTTGCACTACACCGAAGCGGAGCGACCGATCGTAGCGCAGGTGTTCACGGCACACCCCGATAAGATGCGCGAGGCAGCCAAGATTATTGCTCGGCTCGGTTTCGATGGGCTCGATATCAATATGGGCTGCCCGGACAAGAATGTGATGAAGCAAGGGGCGGGGGCAAAGCTTATGCAACATCCGGTTTTAGCGCGAGAGCTGATCAGGGCAGCGCAGGAAGGAGTGACAGGAAAAATCCCGGTATCGGTGAAGACGCGGATCGGATTTAATGCCGACGAACTTGAGACGTGGCTACCAGAACTTCTTGCTGAGCAACCAGCAGCGATCACGGTGCATGCGCGGACGAAAAAAGACATGTCGCTGGTGCCGGCCCGCTGGGAGCACGTGGCACGGGCGGTGGAGCTAGCACGTGGGACCGGTACGCTCATTATTGGTAACGGTGATGTGCGAAATATGGATGAAGCACGACAGCGGGTCGCGGAGACCGGCTGTGATGGTGTGATGATCGGGCGGGGCTTGTTTGGAAATCCCTGGTTTTTTGATGAAACTAAAAAAGTAGTGAGTGTTGCGGAAAAACTTTCTGTTATGATGGAGCACACGCAACTCTATGAAGAGCTGTTCAAAAACAAAAAGAGCTTTGAGGTAATGAAAAAGCACTACAAGGCCTATGTACATGGATTCGATGGGGCGCACGAACTCAGGATCCGGCTGATGGAATGTACTGACGCGGCGTTGGTCGGTTGTTGCGTAAAGGAGTTTCTTGCGCGTTCCGGACACTGGAGTTGACGGAGACATGCTTACAAAGTAGAGTGAGGCTTCATCGTGAGACAGGAGGAAAACAGGATGAGCAAATATCAGGCAGCGGTGCTCTCGGTGCTCGAGCGGGCTCTCATTGTTCTTGAACAATCAGGAAAGCAGCATCCATTGGTTATTGGGAGACGCGATCAGGCAGCGCTTCGTCGAGTCCATCGAATGATTGCTCGCATGGGTCGTTTGATCGGATTCCCAAGAGAGCATGAGCGCGCTTTCGATTTTTGTGCGCATGTCGGTCTTGTGTGTGTTGAGCAGAATCTTACCAAGGAGATGTTTCTGGAAATGATACATCACAGTATTGTTTCTGGACAAACGGACGGACGTGTCACATGTTTTCTTGCGGCACTTCGGAGTTCCATCGAATGGACGGGGTTGATGACGGCCAAAGATTTTTCTGTACTTTGCAACTCGCTTCCAGAAGAAGTGCACGCCTGGTCTTTCTGGTGATCCTTTTGAGGATCACTTTTTTTATATAAAAAACCTGTTCCGATACTTTCGGAACAGGTCAGGGGGCGTGGCGTACTATTCGGGCTTAACCGAAAAGTCGATGGAGTGTCCGGCCCAGAATGTTACGACGATGTCGTCGTTTCCGAAGGCCGTGAACATAGGAACGGTCGCGGCCTTTTCCACGAGCGTGACGGTATCCGTATTTCTCGGGAGACCATAGAAGTCAGCGCCGAAGAAGCTCGCGAACCCTTCCAGTCGATCCAGCGCGCCGATAGAATGGAACGCCTGCGCGTAGAGCGGGAGCGCGACTGGAGCGGTAAAGCAACCAGCACAGCCGCAAGCCGACTCCTTTCTGGACTTCGCGTGTGGTGCAGAGTCGGTGCCGAGAAAGAACTTCGGATTGCCGGATGTAGCCGCCAAGAGGAGCGCCTCGCGATCCGCTTCTCGTTTGAGTACCGGGAGACAGTAGTGATGAGGTTGGATTCCGCCCCGGAAGATCGCGTTGCGATTCTCGAGGAGGTGGTGTGCCGTGATGGTCGCGGCGACTCCGGTCCGAGTCTCTTCAACGAATCGAACTGCCTCTTTGGTCGTGATATGCTCGAGCACGACTTTGAGCTCCGGATAGCTATCGACGATCCAGAAGAGCGTTTCTTCGAGGAAGCGCTTCTCGCGATCGAAAACATCGACTTCCCCGTGTGCGTCAGCGAGGAGCTCGCCGTGGATCGAGAGTACGAGACCGCGTTCTGCCATAGTTTCGAAGACTGGACTGAGCTGCTCGATATCTGTCACGCCATGCGCCGCATTGGTCGTTGCGTGGGCTGGATAGAGCTTGGCGGCGAGGATGCATTCCGTGGCGGATGCCATAGCGATCGTGGTTGGAGAGGTATCGTTGGTCAGGTAGATCGTCATGAGTGGCTCGAATCCAGAGCATTGCCGGGGAGCCTTGCTCAGTGCCTCAAGGATGCGGTGTCGGTAGTCGATGGCTTGCTGTACCGTTGTGACTGGATGAGCCAAATTCGGCATAACGAGTGCTCGTCCGAAGACGTGGGCGGTATGAGGGAGGATGAAGAGCATGGCGTCTCCATCACGGAGGTGGAGATGGAAGTCATCGGGACGAGTGAGAGTAAGTTCCATGAGTGAGACTCCTTTTCAGGAAAGATTGACGAATTGACCGGCGATTTCGCCAAAGACTTTGGCGCCGGAGATGAAGTACGAAGTACCGACTTCAACAGCAGACGCGCCGGCCCAGAGCATTTTCTTTACATCTTCGCCGGTTTGTACACCACCGACGCCCCATACCTGGATTTCTCCGGGCAGTCGTTCACGCCACTGTTTCACCTGGCCGAGGGCTTGCTGGAAGATCTGTATACCCGATCCGCCGGCATACCCTCTCTTGTCCGGCGTGTCGATGATCGGCTTTCTAGTAGTGAGATTGATATCCAGACAATTCGGCACTGTGTTTTGCGTGATAACCGCGCTTACTGGAAACTCCTCGATAACTGAGGCGATCTCATCAAGCCGATCAGGATCCATCGGCGAAACCTTCACTGATATGAACCAGTCCGGTCGGAGAGCGTCGATATAGTTGCACACAGCCGAGAGTGAATCTTCGGTGAGTGCTTTTCGGTACGAGAAGATCGGTTTGCGTTTGCCACCATCGGCAATATTCGGACAGCCGAGATTCACCTCGATTCCATCGAAGCCGATCCGCTGCACACGGCTGGCTAATTCACCGAATTCCTCAGCAAAGAAACCTGCAATGCTCGCGATGATCGGCTTCTCGGCTGCATGCGCGATGCGCACCATTTCCGGACCGATCTCTTCAAGTTTGTCGATACCAGGGTTCGGCAGGCCGAGTGAGTTGAGCGCAAACACCGGGTCTCCGTTAAAGGTATTGCCCGGATTGCCGTCGCGCGGTTCCATGGTAATCGAACCGACTACGATGAAACTTGCGGCTGACCGGACCAATGCTTCCACTTCAGAAACGGATTTGCACCAGCCGGCGGCATTACCGACTGGAAAATCAGGATTGATGTCCATGGAACTCTCCTTTTTTGGTTGTTCAGGTACGAAAAAATCGGAAACATTCCGATTGGTGGTTACTATATAGGAGTTAGAATAAAGTGTCAATCGAGAATTACTTATACCGCAGGGCTTCAAGGGCATCGATGTGAGAAGCTTTGCGGGCCGGGAAAACACCAGTCGAGAAACCGACGACGGCGCCGAAGAGAACGACGGTAGAGATAAACCAGAGCGGACTGTAGAAGAGATCAACAGATTCCCCCCCAAAGCGCTCCGCAATCAGGTTGATAAGGATATTCAAGACTTCGCCTTCGAGCATACCTAAAACTACTCCGCCAACGGCACCGAGGAGTCCCATCAGGGTTGATTCGGTGAGGAACATGAGGGCAATGCTCCGTTTGGCGGCTCCGATAGCTTTCATGATACCGATTTCCTCAGTACGTTCGAGAAGGGCGATAGTCATGGTGTTGAACATACCGATGGCCGAGACGATAAGCGCGATCAAACCAAAAACCATGAGAACAATTTGTACGGCCCGGAAAACCTTATTTGCCTGGTCAACCGTTTCGGAAATAGAGGAAGCAATAAAGCCCTTTTCTTCAATCTGTGCGCGTACGCTGTTAATAGCGCTCGTGGAGCTACATTTTACTTTTAATTTGGTGTACGCCGTGAGGGGAAAGCCATTGAGGGAATCAAGCGAAAGGTAAACCAGGTTGCCTTCACCTTCAACGACACCCACAATAGTGTACGTTTCCTTAGGAGAGAAGGTCGTTTGTTTCTGCGATTTTCCTGATGTGTCTTGCTGAAAAAGGGAGAGGGAGACTTCTTGACCGAGCATGCTTTCAGGCTCAGTATTGAAGGCCTGGGCAATAGCTTTGGTGATAACGATATTATTTTTTTCGTTCTGTGTGAAGAGTCGGCCAACATTGATTTTGAGACCTTCGCTCCGGAGAAGAGCAGCAGTCGAGCTCACCGTACTGATACCCATAGTGACGTTACTGAATTTTCCTTGTCCGGGGAGTTCGAGAACCGGGAGAACATCGACAACATCAGAGAGGGAACGCATGGTATCAAGAGCCGTATTATCGAGCGGTGCCGCGTTTTCTCCGCCAGCGGCGGTCACATCCAAGCTGACTAAAGAATCGGAAGTGGTGATTTTCTGGAGGAGGGTTCGCTGAAGTCCATACCCGAAAGAAACGAGGAAGATAATAGCCGCAATACCAACGCTCATACCAAGAATCGTCAAAAGGGTGCGCATCGTGCGAGCCTTAAACATGCGGAGCGAGAGACGAATGAGATCGAAAAGTCGCATGAGGGTGTCCTAATAATTAACTAAACTTGAGGAGCATAATCACTTCCACTTCACGGGCAATTTTTTCCACGGTATTCCGATGAAGACCTACGCCACCTTCTGTGACAGGAGCATCGAGTCGCTTGTGGAGTTCGACTTGGCCGATAGCGCTTTCGAGACGCATCTTGAGTACTGCTTGGAAACGCAAAAGCTTCTTTTGGTCGAGCCTGAGATGAAAGTAGGTGATGAGGTATTCGGCCAAAAGCGTGGCGCTCTTGGTAGTATCATCCTTCAGTTTTTGAGCAATGGAAAGAATGTCCTGAACTCGACTTGTAAAGGATTCTGCACGGAGGCGGTTCCAGCCAGCCCCGCCTTTTTCCAGATCGAGGTCAAGGCGATCTGTGAACGTAGGAGTATCGATATTCTTGAAAAGAAGTTCTTTAAGAAAGGCTTCTGCCATACTTACCTGTTCTTCGTTGAGTTCTGAGAGAAGGTGAGCTAAGAGCTGTTTTGCTTTGAAAGGAACCAAGAGTACATCGACCTGCTGAGGAAGAAGACTCTTAAAGGAAGCCATCAACATCTTCAACTCTTTATTTTCTTCCGGCTCTTCTTCGTCGTCATCCCGCTTATGATGAACGATAGGCCGTTTTTCTTTATGGACCTCTTCTTTGATAATGCGACCATCTTTCATATGGATAACGCGGTCGGCGTACTGGAGGTGTTCGGGGTTGTGCGTCACCATCACGATTGTTTTCTGATCAACCTCGTTGAGCTCCTTTAAGATTTTCAGTACGTTTTCAGCGCTTTCACTATCGAGATTGCCTACGGGTTCATCGGCGAGGATAATATCGGGATTATTCACGAGTGAACGGGCGATAGCTACACGCTGTTTTTGTCCACCAGAGAGCTGGCTTGGGAATTTATCGGCTTGTTCGGCAATACCAAAACGACGGAGGAGCTGATAGCCAGCTTCAAGGCGTTCTTTGGGTGGCTCGCCGCGAAAGACTTTGGGCAGCACAACGTTATCAATGACATTGAGTGAGGGAATGAGATAAAAGGCCTGAAAGACCATACCAATAGCTGTCTGGTGTAGTTCAAGATCCTCTTTCTCGGTCATCTGAGCGATAGTTTTTCCTTTGACAGAAACGGCGCCGTAAGTAGCTGACTGGAGACCGGAGAGTGAATAGAGGAGTGTTGATTTTCCGCAGCCAGACGGACCAAAAATAATCACGTATTCGTGAGGATAGATAGCCACACTCGTTTCTTCGAGCGCGCGCATCTCATTGGATTTTCCTTGGTTGTAGATAACGCGCAATTTATCTACAACGATGACTGGTTCACTCATCGTTTTTGATTTGATGCAGTAGTATTGTGTTTTTAGGATAGCATAGTAGAGAGCCTTTTTGAATTTTTTTTCGAGGTAAGCGGGTTGCTTCGGGCGAGAGAGGACGGTATGATAGAAGAACGTGAACCACTCTATGAAGAGAGCGATTTTTGTACTCCTTGGACTAACGCAGATTCTCATTTTGACATTACTCTATCTGTGGCTGAAGGGTGGAACGTTTTGATAAGAACTCAGCTGGCTGAGTGGAAAGGCTCTTGGGGGGGTATGGGGGAGTGCATAACGAACAGGGTGATACTATGCAAGAAAAAAAGGATTTTTTGGACAGGAGTCTTCTTTGTGGATTCCGTCTTCATGATGGGGCGGCAGAGTGGTTAACCAAACACTATCTGGTGGTCAAACGACTTTTACTGTTAGTTGCTTATCTTTCATTTCTTATTGCGGTGATTCCTTCCTTGGGAATATTTCGCAAGGATGCTGGGAGTTTAGCTGCTAATCTTTTGATTCTTCTCCTCTTTTTAAGTCCGCTGTCTGTGATTTTTCGAGCACGGCTATTGCTATTGGTCATGGGATTACGCCGAGAGCTCGGTATCCTTATGGGATGCTTGGCTCTGACGCACGGATTGGGATATGCACTTGACCCGGTTTTTTTCAAAATTTTTCTCCAAGAGTACCTTGGGGCGAATCTTTTTTCTATGGATACGAGCATTTTGGCAGGATTAACGGGTCTCTTGCTTATTACACTACTAACGCTTACTTCAAATCGTTGGGCGACGCGTCTACTGGGGGGAAAATATTGGAAGCGTCTGCATCGCGTGGTATACCCTGCTTTCGTGCTCATTGTGGTACATCGGTTCTTTCGGGTGGGAGGGTCGTGGCAGCATATAATGCCTTTTATTGAAGCCGTACTGTTAGTGGGAGCGTATACGCTTTTAAAATTTCTAACTTGGAAACAGCAGGCTTGGCCCTGGTTGCGTCGGGGAACGCTGTATATCAGTGAGCAGTACGCAGGGTACCGTGCCGCACAGAAGAGTGTTTAAATCTCCAGAGAAAAAAGTATGTGGAAAAGTTTCATTAAGAGGAATATTGTAGCTGTTTGTGTACTGACAGTGTTGGGTGTGTGCGGGGTGCTGTTACCGGCACGAGCAGAGGACCGAGTGTTAGTGGAAATCTTTGAGCGTCAAGATTGTGCGCATTGCCAAGCAGAGCGGGCTTTTCTGTCTGAGCTCGAAAAAACATCAGGAACTATTGAAGTGCGTCATTGGGATATTGCGGAAGCTGATGCCAAAGCTCTGTTCACTCGCTTTACGGACGCAGAACATCTGTCTAAGGCTACACCGCTTACCGTGATCGGAGCTGAGGTGATAGAGGGTTTTGATACAGCTGAGACGACCGGTAAAACATTGAAACAGGTGGTTGAGGCCGAAAGAGGAAAAGAGCGCTTGGGGGTTGAAATTCTTTTGGATCGCAATATACAGACAGGAGTGAAGGTAAAAGGTGCGGTGTGCGATGCCGCTACCGGTGTCTGTAAAAATCCGGTACCGGAATATCCGGTACATATGCCTTTTGTGGGAACGGTGAACGCCTACGCATTTTCATTGCCGGTGCTGGCGAGTATCCTTGGATTCATCGACGGCTTCAATCCCTGCGCGATGTGGGTGCTGGTAACGTTTCTCTTGGTGCTCCTTCAGCTACAGTCACGAGAGCGCATGCTCTCAGTGGCAGGCCTCTTTATTCTGGCCGAAGCAGTGATGTACTATCTCATTCTCAATGTGTGGTTTACGACTTGGGACTTTGTTGGTCTGGACCATATTGTGACGCCTATCATCGGCCTCCTTGCCATCGGTGGTGGAGCCTTTTTCTTGTACGAATGGAAAACAGCCGAGGGAGCCTGCAAAATCATTGATGCCGAGAAGCGTGTTTCCATTATTGCTTCAGTGAAGAAATTAGCGCACGAACCGTTAACTTGGGTATCGGCTGCGGGCATCATTGCGCTGGCGTTCTCGGTGAACGTGATCGAGTTTGCCTGTTCGATCGGTATTCCGCAGGCGTTTACGAAGATTTTGGAAATCAATCAGCTCACTGTTCTTGAAGAACAGGGACTGATGGCAATCTATATTTTCTTCTACATGTTGGATGACCTTCTGGTGTTTGGGTTGGCGCTTTGGGGCGCGCAGCACCTCCATCTGACGCAGAAGTATTCGCGCTGGTCGACATTTGTGGGCGGCATTCTTATGTTTATCTTAGGAATTCTCCTTCTCTTTGCTCCAGAACTGCTCCGTTTCACATAAGTATTCTTGCTAGAGAAGATAAAACAACACCTGACATTCCGAGCAGAACCGAGATATTTTTATGCTTCTCATTCTGCCCCCCACTCTTGTCTTCTCTCAAGAGAGAGGATAAACTGTAATCAATATAAATCGTCATACAAAATTATGCACACAGGTATACAGAGCAGTCTCTACTGGGGCAAGGTCATTTCTTTGGGTGTTATCTTAGGCATTAGTATCCAATTCGCAGCAGCGTGGACAAATCCGACCGTCTCCGCTCCCGGAGGCAATGTGGCTGGACCAGTGAACACTGGTACTATCAGCCAAGTCAAGAGCGCTGGGCTCGGTCTCACTGGAAATCTTGTGGTCGGAGGACAGATTCAACAAAGTCTAGCTAATTGTGATCTCAAATCGAATGCTTCAGGTGTTCTCTACTGTGGGACAGATGCAACGGGTGGTGGTTTGGGTGTAGATCAGACATGGCAGGTATTTACTCCTGCATGGGGTCCAGTGCGTAGCAATGGTACAGGGAAACCAATTTTAGTGCAGGTGACTGTAGGTGATGTTAGTCATAGATCAGGAAATGTTTCCAATACTTATGCTGACTTGTGGGTAGGCGGGGTCTTAGTAAGCCGTGTACAGAGCGGCCATAGCAATAGTGATTATTCGGTTGCAGGGTCAACGCTCTCAGCTATTATCCCTCCCGGACAGAGTTATTTTTTTCAGAGAAATTCTACTGATATGAATTTTACTGGTCCTGCTGTTGAGTTAAGATAGATAAAGACGTGGTAGTACATGATGAGGTTTTGAATTAAGATAAAATCCATCCTATTAAGGATGGATTTTATCTATTAGTAAACCGTTGATGAGAACCTGTAATCCTATCGCATGCTTTCGATGAATTTCTCAAAAGTAGCCGGTTGCTCAGCAGCCATCTGCGAGAGGACCTTGCGATCAAGCCCGATATTCTTAGTCTTTTCCAGAGCAATGAATGCCCGATAGGTGATGCCATAGTTGCGGAGAGCATTGTTCAAACGAACAATCCACAGGGAGCGGAAGGTACGCTTTTTGGCGCGGCGATCGCGACGAGCGTACTTGCCGGCTTTGATAACCGCTTCTTTCGCTTTGGTGAAGAGCTTCTTGCGTCCCCAGCGGAAGCCTTTGGCTTTCTCAAGAATATTTTTGTGGCGCTTTTTGGTCATGACGCCACGCTTGACTCTGGTCATAGTGATGATCTTTAAAACGGATAATTAAAATATTTCAGTGGAATCTAGAGGGTAACAGGTCTGTTGGTTCGGGTCAAATCACTCTAAGACCAGATCTAGACCGCATACGGGAGAGCCTTGAGGATGTTTTTCTCATCAGCTCGGACGGCGATGGTGGAGTCAAGGCGCTTATTACGGGTGGCAACGCCGTTGGCACGGACATTGTAGTGATTGTTGCCGGTGGCTCGGCGAGTGACTTTGCCAGATCCAGTGACTTTAACTTTCTTGACGACAGACTTCTTGGTCTTCTGCTTCATAAGCATGATTATTAAGGGGTGAGTTATGCGGGACTGGATTATTCTGGAGTGATGAGGGCGGAGAATCCCTTGGGAGCCCGTTTGATTTCTTCTTCAAATTTGAAAGGGATAGCTAGGCTCTGGAGGAAGTTCTGGAGATTTTCTTTGGCTTTGTCTCCCATGGCCTTTTCCCGGCCGTGAAGGACGAGCTCGACCCGTACTTTGTGACCTTTGGTCATGAATTTTTCTGCCTGGGATTTCTTGAAGAAGAGATCGTGGGTATCAGTACGGAAGCCGATGCGAATACCTTTGATATCGACTTTTTTCTGTTTGGCTTTGGCCTGTTGTTCCTTCTTAGCCTGCTGATACACGAGCTTGCCGTAATCGGTGATTTTGCAGACGGGAGGCGTGGCGAGTGGGGAAACTTCGACGAGGTCGCCTTCGCGTTCAAGAGCGAGCGCGATAGCGGCGCTGGTAGCCATAGTACCAAGATTCTCTCCGTGCTCGTCGATCACAACAACTTCGGGCGCGAGAATCTGCTCATTGGTTTTGAGTGTATCCTTTGGTCGTACTTTTGGCTTCGGTCGATTGTGACGTCTTCGTCTCATTTTCTTAGCTTATAGCTGATAGTAAAATAGGTTGATAGTGAGAAGAAAATTATCCCTCTAGTGCTCGAGGGCACTATCCTACTATCACCTGTTCTTGTGGAGTTGATGGGAATTGCACCCATGTCCAGTCACGTTTTTTCAAAATAATCTACAAGCGTAGTCTGCTTGAGGTTCCTTCCTCTCTAAGCAACAGACGAAAGAGAGTGGAAGACCGGTCTTTTGCAAAAGGCGATCGGAGGAGAAAGACGAGAAGAAAATCTCCGGACCTTCCCGAAGTATGGCACCAGGGATCCTCTATCGGGAGTTGAGGGACTGATGGCTCGCGCAAATTAGGCGCGGGCGAAAGCGAAAGACGGAGCGAACGCCGAAGCGAACGTGGCCTTGGCCTTTGAGATGAAGTTTGCACTTATCAATTGGCAGGAGTGTTAACGATCATACTGCCATGATCGGCTTGCTTATTTTGAAAGTACGTCCTGTCGAGTCTAAACAACCCCGACCGCAACGCTTCGCGTAGCGATAAAATTCCAAATTCCAAAGCCCAAATTCCAAATGGAATTGTAGAGTCTGGATCTTAGAATTTGAAGAACTACTGATGATCTCTCATCGCCCGGTCTATACGTCGCTTAACCTCTCTCTTTCCGATATCAGCACGCTTGTCGTATTCCTTTTTTCCCTTTGCTAGAGCGAATTCCAGCTTCACGAGTTGTTTCTGAGTATACAATCGAAGAGGCACTAATGTCAAGCCTTGAACCCGAACTTTTCCTATAAGAGAGCGAATTTCAGAGCGATGGAGGAGGAGTTTTCGTGGTCGAGTATCCTCGTGTTTCGTGTCTCGATGAGCGTGGGCATAGAGTGGAATCAAGGCATTGGTAAGAAAAAGCTCAGTACCACGGACCGTTACGAAGGCTCCTTTGAGGCTGACATGGCCGGTTTTGACGGATTTTACCTCGCTGCCAGACAACACAATGCCTGCCACATACCGGTCGAGGAGGGCGTAGTCGTAGGCGGCGCGGCGATTGAAAGCAAGGTTGCTCATAGTTTACTGAGAATGAAGTGCCAGGGTGTCTGAACCATATCATTTGGCAACAAAAAAGCCGAGACTTAAACTCGACGCATACTTTTATATTATACACTAAAAATACCATTTGTGCAATATTGCAGGATGTTCTGAGTTTTTATGGTATAATCACAAGTATAAAATAGTCAAAATAAAATCCTTTATATTATGCGTATGCAGAGAGGGGAAAAGACGCTCCTTATGAGCATGCTTTTGGTGGCAGGATTCGTACTCGGCGTGCAGGTGATTAAGGCTGGCAACAGTCAGACGGGTCTCGGATGGCTCTGGGGGGGTATGGATGCGACGGGTGGTGGCAACACTACGCTTGGCTGGGTGAGTATGAACAGCCGCGACTGTGATGTGGACGGTGACGGTACGGTCGATGTGGCTGGGTGTCCAGCAGGTGTGATTCCTGACTACGGAGTTAATATACCGCTATCCGATGGTGCCGTGACGGGCTATGGCTGGAGCGAGAACTACGGGTGGCTGTCTTTTAACGCGAGTGATCTTGGGGGGTGTCCTTCAGGATCGTGTAGCGCGCAGCGTGTTGGTAATGCTTTAACAGGGTGGGCACGTATTCTCTCGATCCGTGATGGTGGTGCCGGGTGGAGCGGGTTTGTCTCGCTGGATTCCGGAACGGCCGGAAGCACAACGCCGTACGGCGTGACTATCAGCGGCACTGCGCTTGCGGGATACGCCTGGTCGGATGAGCTTGGCTGGATTAATTTTTCCGGTGCACGTATAGATCCCCCGAGTACCCTGAAGATTTGCCGCAATAGCTGTGACAGTGGAACTCTCCGAGGAAGCCAATCAAGTGCGGGAAGTAATACGATGGCCACTGGAAGCTCCGAAAATCTTGTCGCTTGTTGGAATACAGATGCGGCTTGCGGAACGCCAAGTGCGTCGGTCGCAGCGACGTGGGGAGAAGGCGGTGGACCTGTGGTTTCCTTGTCTGGCCCTGATACCTTGAAGACTGTTACAGCTAATACAACGGGTTCTGAATTTGTGACAGCAACATATTCTGGTCAAACAGCAAGACTCGACGTGTCAGCGATTTGTGTCCCGCTCGTATGTGGTGCCGCTACGAAGTCAGTGACAGATACGTATTGTCCAGAAGAGAGTCGAGATACCGGTGTGTCTGATAGCTGTGGAGGAACACTAACGTGCCCGGGCACTCGCTATTGTGATACGAATTACAGGGAAGTGCAGCCATAGGAGTGAAGTGTATAAAGAAACCGGGACATATATTTTAGCGTAAAAAACAAAAGCATATGGCTATGGAACAAAAACACCCGCATCTAAAAAAATTGTTAGTAGTATTTCTTGTAGTATTTCTTGTGCTAGTTAGTCTAGCTGGATGGAAACTGTATCACGATATGCTTGTGCCTGTTGATTCCAAAACCACTGTCATGAAGGGTGGTGATAATAGGCAGGATATTACCGCGGAAGAAGTACAGGCACAGCTAGAAGCATTGGATCAACATACTGATAAGAGTCGTCTGATGAGTCCGGAAGAGGTGCAGGCACAGTTGGAATCTTTGGATAAGAAGGCGGGTCAAAACCCGAGCGTTAGCGCCGAAGAGGTCCAGCAACAACTAGAGGCTCTGGGTAAGAAATAGTTTGGTTGGAAAAATCTCAATCGGCGGCTCCGTACAGTGTGAGCTGCCGATTTGTTTTTCTGTGTGTTTTTTGGTAAAAACTCTGATTGACAGCCAGAGTATAGACTTGTTATCTTTGATTATCGTTCTTTACATTCAGAGGAGGGGTATTATGCCATCAAGAAATGATGTTTCTCGTATGGTGACGTATGAGAAGCTGGATCGTGACGGAAAGAATCTGCTCGAGTATGCTCGGTTTGCCATCGTATTCGTGGATGGGAAACCACAACTCATTGACAATGGATTCCGCTGCAAGGATGGACTGCCATATGCCAAGCTGATCGCTGTGCTTGTTCCGTATGAGCATGGCGGTAGACAAATACCGTATGCGGATGTGCTTGAGATCGGGTATTCCCGTACTCGGCCATATACACAGGTTGAAAGCAAGCTGTCCGTCGGAGTAAACGGTGCATCTAGATGGTTCATCAAAGAGCGTATCCGTGGCAGAAAGATCGCTGACGAGGAGCTCGTCCTTGCGTACCCGATTATCCTCGGCTGCATGACTGAAATCGTACTCGAATGCCGCGAGGACTGGAAGGTGAAGAAGGCATGGTGGGTAGATGGCCCCGGATTGATTGAGCGAGGAATTTATTTCACGTTCAGTAAGTCGGATCAAGTCTTGTATCGACAAATGCTCATTGAAGATATCTGCTATCGGCGGATGAAATATATCAGCGGACATGCGTCGAACATTGATTATTGGCTGAGGCGTTATCAACAATCGTTCTATACCAGCAACGAGCTGAAAAGTTTTGCTGGGGCTCAGAAGGTTGCTGAGTTATTCAGTCGGTATGACAACCTGTTCTATCAACAGGTATTGCTTCGGTCATTTTGCCAAGGAACAAAGGTTCGCGAGCTTATAGAAAGGATCGGTGAAACATTTAGTCTCGGTCTCGATCAGGAAGCTGATGAGTCGGAGCTCGTGTGGGGCAGCGGACCGAAAGTCTGTCTTCCGCGCATGACAGCGACGCATGGCTACCGGGTGCCGCATCAGCCGAAAGGCAGTCCGGGCAGCCATGCGAGCGGTTGCGCCATATTCGAAATTATTCTTGAAAGGAGCTATCGTGCCCAGTATGAAATCCCGTTCTGATATCGTCGTCGATATCGAGCGAGCCTGAGTAGTCCTCAGTACGCTCTATGGGGCATACATGCAGGAGAAAAAACTTTTCCAGCATGTGAATCGTCATGAGCATGCGCCGCAGAGGAAGTATTTTCCGCCTAGTGCTGAGGTTGCTGACCTGAATCATCGGCGCTGGCTCTTTTTCGCGGCCATGACTGATCGGAGAGAGGAGAGTGAACGAGTGTATGCGAGTCATGAGCGACTAGCGGGGAAGTCTCCGGAGCTGTATACGAGAGATGTCCTCAGGATGCCATCGAGCGAGATCGAAGCGCTCCTGAGGAAAGAGCGTGTCGGGTCGCCGGGGCAATCGGCTAAATACTGGCCGCGCTGCGCTGAGACGCTTTTTCATGAGTACGGAGGTGATCCGCTTTTCATGTATGGCAATACCAACATCGATGATCTTCTTCGGATCAAGCGGATTAGGAAGATGGATCCGTTGCCTGGCTTCGGCCCAAAGATCCTCTCACTCCTCTCTCTGTTTTATGAGGAACTCGGGCTGATGGAGATGCCGTCGGATGCTTTTCCGGTCGATGTCCATGTGCAGCGCTTCGCGATCTCTACGGGCATTATCCAGTGCGCGGGAAGGGTCTTGAACGAGCATGCGGAACAGGTATTGCGGAAACTCTTGTGCGGACTCTGCTTTGAAGAGGGGTGGTCGTCGCTCGAGCTGTCGCACGCGATCTGGTTCCTCGGGAGTCGCCTCTGCAGCAGTTGCTATCGAAATAAGGCGATACCAATGCTCTGTCCCGTGCATGACCAGTGCGGTGGCAGCATCTCGACTCTGAAGTATTTCCAGAAAGGCATCTGGGATTTTGATGCTCAGCGGCATCGCAAGGGCGGATCGCTCATATTCTGTCTTCGGGAGAATATCGATCACGCAGCGATACCCTCGCTTTTTTCTGTTGCCGGGGACTGACACTGTCAGTTCCCGGCTTTTCTTTGCTTTTTGGCTCATATGCGCTACGATTGATGAGTATGCGAGTCATGATAGCTCAAACGATACGGGTGGCGATCGAGGAACTGATCCGGATGGGTCAACTGCCTCCGTTTGATGTGCCTTGCATCCAGGTGGAACGGCCGAAAGATGAGCGCTTCGGTGAATATACCTCGAATATCGCTCTGATCGCTGCCAAGATAGTCGGCAAGAATCCGCGAGCACTGGCGGAGCTCATCAGAAAACAGTTAACAAATAACAGCAAACAAGAAACGTTCTTCGAGAAAATTGAAGTCGCTGGTCCGGGGCATCTCAATCTGTATCTCACCCAATCCGTACTCGGCGGTGTCGTGGAAGAGATCGCAGTACAGAAAGATCAGTACGGGACATCGGACCAGGGGGCGGGTCAGTCGGTGAACAATGAGTTCGTCTCAGCTAATCCGACCGGACCGCTGCATCTCGGCAATGGTCGCGGGGGATTCTTCGGTGATACGCTCTCGCGTGTTTTGCGCAAGGCGGGGTATGCGGTGACGAACGAATACTATGTGAATGATGCTGGCGAGCAGATCCTGAAACTCGGGCACAGCGTCTTGAAGAATGAGGAAGCGGTTTACGGAGGGGAATACATCGAAACGCTCATGGAGCGTTTCGAGAAACAGATAACAGATAACAGACAACAAGACGGGGAGGGTGTGGTGAAGGAAGCTGGAGAATGGGCAGCAAGGATTATTCTCGAAGAGATGATCAAGAAGACGCTGTCCGATCAGATGCAGATCGCGTTCGACGTCTTCACTTCAGAAAAGCGGGAGGTGATCGAACAGGGGTATGTCGAGAAAGCCTTCGGAATTCTCAAGGAAAAAGGATTGACCTTCGAAGAGGAGGGCGCGCTGTGGCTTCGGACGAGTGCGTTTGGTGATGACAAGGATCGCGTGCTGGTAAAGAGCGATGGCACGAGAACCTATTTTGCTTCCGATTGCGGCTATATCCTCTCCAAGATGGATCGCGGATTTACGCGGCTCATCCTGACACTCGGAGCGGACCATCATGGCTACCGAGCGCGGCTCGAAGCAGCAGCTCAAGCACTGGGTTTTGTTGGTCGCTTCGATTTCATCTTCGTTCAGCTGGTGCGGCTCATGAAGGATGGTCAGGAAGTACGGATGAGCAAGCGAGCAGGCAATGTCGTCTCCATTGATGAATTGATTGAGCGGGTGGGGCCGGATGTGGCACGTTTCTTCTTCCTTATGTATAGTCCGGATACGCACATGAATTTTGATCTTGGGTTAGCCGAAGAGCGATCGCAGAAGAACCCGGTCTACTATGTCCAGTATGCGCATGCGCGCTTGGCGAGCATCTTGCGCAAGGCAGAAGAATCCCGACTGAATCCCGATCAAGGAAATGCATTGCTTTTGGTTGATCCTAAAGAACGACTGCTTCTGGCTGAACTGATTTCATTTCCAGATCTGATCCTGGATACAGCTGAAGACTATGCCGTCCATCGGTTGCCGCAGTACGCGATTCGTCTGGCTGACCGGCTGCATTCCTTCTATGATGCCTGCCGGGTGATCGATGCCGAGCAGCCGGAGATTTCCGAGGCTCGCCTGCGGCTGGTGAAAAGTGCTAAGATAGTCTTGAGTGAGACGCTCCGTCTCATAGGTGTTTCTGCGCCGGAAAAGATGTAGCGTCGTTTATCTTGGTGTCTCGCTGGACACGAAAGCAGATTTTCCCCTTGCTATCGCCTCGGAAGTCTCGGGCATCAGGGAAAACCTCTTTCGCATCCAGTGAGACGAGCAGTTCAATGGGCATCAGCTCAATAAAAGTTGCTTTCGCAGATAGTAAGACACCGAAGAAAAAGCGATTTTTTGTCCTGAGAAATTGTGGAATAATTGCGGTTGTATAAAACAAAAAAAATGATCAGGAGAATTCCAAAAAAATATCGCCAAAAATATGCGCAGCAGAGAGGTGTGGATACGGAGCTTCTCGTCTTTGCCTTCAAAGTGGTTGGCCCAGTCGCACTGTTCTTTATGGCTGCCATCGGTCTGGATGTCTATTCATTGCTGAAATAAGGCTCTATGTCTGATACTATTCTTTTCTATCTCGTGCGACATGGCGAAGCGGAACATAATGTGTTGGGTGTGGGTTCGTGCTTGCCGGAAATTACTGAACGGCACTTGACCGAAAAAGGGAAAGAACAAATTCAGGAGGTTGCTGAAACGTTAGCTGCCAAATCGATTGATGCTCTGATCGCATCGCCTTTGGTACGGACTCAGGAAACAGCAGCTATTATTTCTCTCGCGACTGGTGTGCCCGTACAGACGGATGACCGATTGCATGAAACAGGATTGGGAATATTCAATGAACAACCGATCCGGTATTTCTTTGAGAAGTATCCTGATCCAGCGCTCCGTACCAGTGTCCATGACGCGGATGGGGTGGAAAGCTTTGAGAGTATGCGAGAGCGACTGAAAAGTTTTCTCCAAGATGTGCGCGCACACTATACAGGCAAGACAGTAGTAGTGGTATCGCACGGAGACCCGCTTGAGCAGCTCCATGGATTACTGGTGGGTGAAGGAGCGGCTGCGGCGGCAGTGGGATGGTACCCGGATAAGGGGAGTTGTACGGAAATAATCTGGACATGCTAACAAAGTATTTTTTGAGACATGCTATGGATAAGAAACAGCATGAAGAATTAGTTGCTTCTCTCACAAACCCAGAAACCTTGTTGGAATATGAGCGGGTATGCGATAACCTCAAAGTGGGATTGATACCAAAGCTTCTAGGGGGATTTTTGGTCACTATGGGGAATCTTGTGTACGGAGAAAAGCCATCGTATGGGAAATTTAAGGCGGTGGAGGTCATTGCGCGTATCCCGTATCAGTCGTGGGAGGTAGCAAGCTACATGCTCCTCACTATGTTCTATGCCAACGAGCAGCGAGCGATCGAATTATCACAGACCTCTCGTTTCGGTCGGAGCGCTCAGGATAACGAAACCATGCATGTGGTTGTGCTGAGTCAACTCGCCAAGAAATATGGTGAGGACAGCTGGTTCCGGCATACCTTTATCCCGCTCGCCTTTTCCTTTTTTTATTTTGCGGCTTCGTTTCTCCTCTATCTGTTTAGCCCGCGTGCGGCTTTTGAACTCAATTATCTTTTTGAGAGCCATGCCTTCGAGCAATACAGTCGTTTTTTGGAACTACAGGGCGAAGAACTCAAACGGAAACCGGTATTGATTGATTTTCTAGAATTTTATGGCCGGCATGTGAAGAGTGAGTATGAGCTTTTTCAGTCTATTTGCGCTGATGAAATCATACATCGCAATATTTCTGCTCGTCGAGCGGAAGCAGGGGGTGTAGAGTAGAGCGTTCTCTAGAGAGACATAATCCGCAACAAACCACTATGGGCCTGTTTGAATGGAAGGATGAGTATAGTGTTGGGGTAGAGATCATCGATGCTCAGCATAAGGTGTTCGTTGGTATTATCAATGAATTGCATATGGCGATTACCGAAAAGAAAGATCCCGCGGTATTTGAAGAGATTTTCAAACGGATCACAGAATACATGGATGATCATTTTCAGACCGAAGAGCGGTACTTTGATGAGTTCCAATATGAGGGCGCTACAGAACATACGGCGGTACACCGAATGTTGCGAGCACGGCTAGTTGAGCTGAATGAATGGCGGAAACAAAATCCGAAAAAGCCTCCTTTTGAACTCCTAGACTTTTTGGAAGATTGGCTGGTGGAGCATATTCTTATGGATAAGAAATACGGACAGTGTTTCCGAAGCCATGGTTTGCAATAGCAAACTTCACTTTTTCGGGTATCGGTGTTAGATTGGACGTACAATACTGAAAGGCGATGAAGGAGCGATCACTCTGGAGCCGCGGAAAGAAAGTCTTTGTGGCAAGTAGAATCCGCCGGGTAGGCCCGTAATAGCTAAAGAGGGTTTAGAGCGTTAGGCGATAGAGACTTAGAAGGAGTTTCCTATAAGGTTTTAATCCCTATTAGCTATAAACTAAAGCAAGGTGGTACCACGTTTTCGGACGTCCTTAGCACAGTTTTCGTGTTAAGGATTTTTTGTTTTCATGGCTGTCTTTCTCCTTTTAATCTCATTTTTCTTTTTTTCTGCCTCTTCTGCCCAGTAAACCATTTTTATTCCATTATTTCGTATATGTCTGAACAATTATTTCAACAATCGGTGGTTGAGAGAGATAAAAGAGCCGATGTTATGGTCCGGTTTCTTGATGTCGCAAAAAATATCGAAGCATTTCATGGTAAGAAAATGGAAGAAATTTTTAAGGAAGAAATAACAAAAAGAAATTTCTTGGAAAGTTTAAACGCAGAAGAATTTGAGGGCTTGATAAGCGGAGTAAATGGCATCCTTCGTAAAAAGGAAAAGAAAGATTGGGGAATGGATGGTGGCGCGGTGGCATTAGTTCCGGGGGCACAGAATCCGGATAGTGCGGTCATTCCTCCTCGAGAAGGGGATAAATCAGGGCTTTTTAAAAAGCTCTATGAAGGAATGAAAACAATGATTGAGGATGAAAGGAATATTGACGATATCGCGCTACTGCTTTCCTCGGGTATTAATGAGGTCCACTCGTATGGGGATGCTAATGGACGAACAAGTAGACTTATATATACGCTGCTCACAGAAAACTTTGATGATGCCGGGAAGGAGAGAGTAAAGAATGTGCTGAGTGAATACGGGAGTTTCTATGTGGATATCAATCCAGGATTCATCGGGAGTGAACGAAATGATATTATTCATTCGGAAGTTGGGATGAACGACCCATTACGTAACCCAGAAAATATTACAAATTTGTTCAATCTCTCATGGGATGAAATGCCTTTTCAAAATGAAGTTACTGATGACATGAAGAGGAGTTTCAAAGATATCTGTAGGGATTCCAGGCATGGGTTGTATGCTGCGTTCAAGCTGATTTCAAAACTTCCCAATCGAGACTCTTTTTTGAAGGCTTACGATGGGCGATCGGTTATCATTATCGAAGAGCTTGCCAAGTTGAATAAGGATCAAATGAGTGAGCTTATAGAAGAGTACTGGGCTTTAAAGAGAAGGTTGGCTGAAATCCTTATTGATTTGATTGTTAACCCAGGTAAGCCAGAATATCAGATTGAAATGGAGGAGGGGAAAATGAGTTTGTTGGAGTATTTCAAGACAATAATCAAGAGAGAACAAGCGAGGAATAAAGAATTATTATAAGCAGGTCTATGGCATTCAAAAAGGTCGATCCGAAAGTCAGTTTTCCAAAGCTCGAAGAAGAAGTTTTGAAATATTGGGAGGAGAACAAGGTTTTTGAGAAATCCATCGAGAGTCGCAAGGGTGCTCCGAAATATAGTTTCAATGATGGCCCGCCGTTTGCAACAGGGCTACCACACTACGGACATATCGTGGCGAGCGTCATCAAAGACGCCATACCACGGTATTGGGCGATGCGTGGGTATCAGGTAGAACGCAAGTGGGGCTGGGACTGTCATGGGTTGCCGATCGAGAATATTGCCGAGAAGGAGCTCGGTATCCAGCACAAGAAGGATATCGAAGTACTCGGCGTGGCGAAATTCAACGAGTTCTGCCGATCCAAGGTACTCGAGTACGCAGCCGAGTGGGAGAAAGTCATGCCGCGCATCGGACGCTGGGCCGACATGAAGCATACCTATCGCACCATGGACAAGGAATACATGGAGAGCGTGTGGTGGGTGTTCAAGGAGCTTTGGGACAAGGGGCTCATCTATGAAAGCTACCGATCGATGCATGTCTGTCCGCGCTGCGAAACGACACTCTCTCAACAGGAAGTGAGCGAGGGGTATATGGATGTGAAGGATCTTTCGGTGGTTGCGAAGTTCGAGCTGGTCGATGAGCCAGGAACGTATATCTTGGCTTGGACGACGACACCATGGACGCTGCCAGGCAATGTAGCTTTGGCGGTAGGGGCGGATGTTGAGTATGTGAAAGTTCGTACTCAAAGCAAAAGCCGAAAAGCCTTTTTGATTTCAGGAAAGCATGCTTGTGCATCGACAGAGTATTATCCGAAACTCAAGAACAAGCTTGAGAGAGAAGGATATGAAACTGTAATTATTGATCATAAGGAAAGTGCAAATCCGCAATTAGTTGAAAATATAGAGTATTTAAAATCATTTGATTTTTCGAACGCACACGTGATAGTGCATTCTTTGGGATCGAGTACTTTTTTGAAGTTTTTGAACGAAACTGACATCACTATTGCTTCGCTTACCATGATAGCGCCCTCCTATCCGGGGAAACCGTTCATTTCAACGAATCCTGGATGGATTGAAGAGTCTGGATATAGGGGCTTTGAGGTGGATTTTGAAAATATCAAAAAGAAAATTAATGGGTCTATTGATATTATTTATTCTGATGATGAGATTATTCGAATGGAGAATATAGAGCAGCTCGGGAATGCTCTTGGGGCAAGGATGTATAAAGAGAAAGATAAGAAGCATTTCTTTTCGAAAGAATATTGTCATGAACCAGATTTTAAGATTGATTTCGGTGAGTATTATGTGTGTGCAAAAGATTTAGCAGACAAAAACTTTGCTCAGCACCAGTATGAGATTGTTGAAGAATTCAAGGGAGAAAATTTTGTTGGAAAATCTTACAAGCCATTGTTCGATTACTACACTAAGGACACAGCGCTCACGAATCATGAGAACGGCTGGAAGGTTTATGCGGCGGATTTCGTGACGACCGGGGATGGTACGGGTGTGGTACATATCGCGCCAGCGTTCGGTGAGGATGATATGGAACTCGGAAAGAAAGAGCATCTGCCGTTCGTGCAACATGTGAATTTCGACGGCACGATGAAGCTGGAAGTAGCTGATTTTGCCAGGCAACCAGTGAAACCGAAAGAGGCTCCGCAGTCGATGGATATTGAGATCATCAAATACCTCGCGTACAAAGGACTACTCTTCTCGAAGGAGAAATACGAACACAGCTACCCCCACTGCTGGCGCTGCGATACACCGCTTCTCAACTACGCGACATCGTCGTGGTTTGTCAGTGTGACCAAGATCAAGGAAAGGATGCTTGAGTTAGCCAAAGAAATACACTGGTCGCCGGAGCATATCAAGGAAGGACGCTTTGGCAAGTGGCTCGAAGGAGCGCGCGACTGGTCTATCAGCCGGCAGCGCTACTGGGCGAGCATCATGCCGATCTGGAAATGCACTGGTCAGTCAACAGATAACAGTCAACAAAAAACAGGATGCGGGGAAATAAAGGTCATGGGTTCTATTGCTGAACTCGAGCAAGCAAGCGGAAAGACGGTGAGTGATTTGCATAAGCATGTGGTGGATGAGATTGATTTTCCTTGTGAGAAATGTGGTGGGACGATGAAGCGTATCCCGGATGTGCTTGATACGTGGTTTGATAGCGGTTCTATGCCGTATGCACAGGAACACTACCCGTTTGCTAATCAGGAACATTTCGATAAGAGCTTCCCGGCGGATTTCATTGCTGAGGGTGTCGATCAGACACGCGCGTGGTTCTACTACCAGCATGTGATCGGTACGGCAATCAAGGAGAGCGTGGCATTCAAGAACGTCATCGTAAACGGCATCGTGCTGGCTGATGATGGCAAGAAGATGTCGAAGAAGCTCAAGAATTATCCGGATCCGATGGAGCTCGTGAATAAGCATGGAGCCGATGCCTTGCGCCTCTATATCCTCTCTTCGACGGTCGTGGCGGCCGAGAATCTGAATTTCTCAGAGCGCGACCTGACCGAAGTCTCTCGCAACGTGTTCCGCATGCTCTGGAATTCGTACTCGTTCTTCATGACGTACGCATCTATCGATGAGTGGGAGCCGAAGCGAGGTGCCAAGCTCTCAGAAAATCTGCTCGACCGCTGGATCATTTCCGAGCTACAGATGCTTATCAAGAATCTCGACCAGTCGATGGAGGCGTACGAGCTTAATAAGGCGACGCGTCTCTTTATGCCGTTCATCGATAATCTCTCGAACTGGTATATTCGTCGCTCGCGGGATCGTTTCTGGAAGTCGGAAGATGATAACGACAAGGAGAACGCCTACCAGACACTCTATGATGTACTGGTGACGCTTGCCAAGCTCATGGCGCCGTTTACGCCATTCATTTCCGAAGAGATTTATCGCAACTTAACCGCTGAAGAGTCGGTGCATCTCGCCGATTGGCCGGTCGCCGATGAAAAGCTGATTGATGAGACATTGAATGAGGAAATGAAGCAAGCTCGCTTTATTGTGACGATAGGGCTCAAAGTGCGGGCTGATGGCAAGGTAAAAGTACGCCAACCGCTTTCGAGAGTAACGGGCCAGCCTATCGCAAAAGACTTGCAAAACATGGTCCTTGATGAGCTCAATGTGAAGGAATATGTCGGGCATGAAGAAATGAAAGAGCTCGTAGAGCTTGATCTGACACTTACGGACGATTTGAGACTCGAGGGTGAGATGAACGAGATCAACCGGGCGATCCAGGATGGGCGCAAGAAGGCGGGCTTCAATGTGGAGGATCGCATTGTGCTCGGCTATCAGGGCAAGGAGAAAGTCTTTGAGAAGTTTGGCGCCGAGATCGGGAAGAAAGTCCTTGCGACCGAGGTGGAGAACGGAGATCTCGCCGATGCCGAATACCGTGAGACAGTGAGCATCGAAGGGAAGGAATTCATATTCTCCTTGAAGCGAGTATAGAAGATTTCCTGGTCTGTTTCTGGTATTCAATATTCCACATTCTCTATTCTGTAAAATGGAACTCCGCTGCGTTGCCATTGTCTTGAAGAAAAAGGAGATCGGCGAGACCGATCGTTTGTACACGCTCTATACTCGTGAGCAAGGGAAAGTCCGTGTGGTGGCTCGGGGCATCCGTAAAGCAGAAGCCAAACTTGCGAGTCAGCTCGAGAATGGTACGTTTGTGGATGTAGCGATTGCGCGTACTCGTGGGACAGGGAAAATAACGGGTGCGGTAGCTGAGGAGACATTCCCGTATCTGCGCCATAATTTTGATATTTTGAAACGGGTTCTTGATGTGCTTGGCGTGTTTGAGCGGCTTGTGGATCTGGAAGAGCCGGACGCAGTATTGTTCGATCTTTTGAAAGAGTATCTCTCTCTTGCCAATGATCTGGGGCGTGGAGGGAAGATGGATAAGGTGGTACTACTCTCGGAAGGATTTCTGTTCCAGCTTTTTGCGCATCTCGGGTATACCATTGAAACAGGTGCTTGTGTGGTATCTGGCGAAAGGCTTCGAGCGGGGGAGCGACACTACTTCAGTCCGGGTCAGGGGGGCATGGTATCTGGCGAACACAGCGCATCTACCAAAGGATCCTTTCCGGTCAGTGAAAATGCTATTAAGCTTATTCGTTTGTTTCTTTCTCAGAAATTGGAACACTTGCCTAGGATCGTACTTGAAGCACGTGAGCTCCAAGAACTCCGCCAAGTAGCTTCGAGTTTCTTGCAGTGGATTGTACGCTAATTGGACGGAATTTTTCAGGAGAGTACTCTTGACAGAAGCTCGTCTGAGAGGTATAAAGAATCCTCGTAACTTAACAATTTTTTGGGATTTTTCCTCCCGTATCAGAAAGGAGACAGTGATGAAACAGCGCTCTGAAGCCATCTGGCTGGATATGGCTCTTGTGGCCGTGATTACCCTTTTGCTCATGGTTATTCTGTTTGTTCCGAAATCTGAGCAGCGACCCGTGTCCTCACCGGTTCCGGCTACAGTTCCGAACAAGAGTACAGCAGGGCAGATGCGGGCTCTCCATACCGAGCAGCCTGGACATTCTCAAGCGTGGAACTATATCGTCAAGGAGAACGATACTCTCTCGCAACTGGTTATTCGTTTTTGCGGTCGCTTGGATGCTTTGGCGAACGTGGTCCGCGATAACGCTCTCTCAAACCCTAATCGTATTTATCCTCATCAGACACTGGTCTTCAAAGGCCAGTGCGTTCCTTCCCCGGAAACAGCGAAAACGCAAAACGTTTTTCCGGGGAAGTTCACCAGTCGCGGTGGAGCTTCTCAGGAAAAACGCTTTTTACATATTCCTGATCCCGAGAAGCAACACTTCCGTGAAACCCTTCTCAACCGCCTTCCACTGCGGAATGCCGAGTGCCTGTACATGAAATATGCAGGGACCTGGAAAGAGAATACGCTGCGGCGTATCGCTTGTATTCGTGAGAATTATGGTGACGTGATCACCAAGGCCGCGGTTCAGTACCGACTGCCACCTCTTCTCATCGAAGCTATCATTCATCAGGAATCTGGCGGACGACCCGATGCCCGATCATCTACCGGATGCAAAGGCATTATGCAGTTTGAGAGCCGAACGGCTCAAGAGTATGGCGTCACCGACGTCTACGATCCATTCGAGAGTATTCCGAAAGGAGCTCGGGTTCTGTCAGAGTACATCCGGCATTTTGGAGGCAGCCTCGATCGAGGTATTGCTGCGTATAATCAGGGACCGGGTACGGTACGAAAACTTGAAGATCAAGGTCACAACACGAGCATGCTCCCCTATGTGGTGGAGGTTAAAAAGGTGCTGCGGTTACTTGAGTCTCAAAAACACAATTGAGGAGAATTTCTCCTCTACCCGCTGTCAGTGTGCTTTTCACCGGCAGCGGTTTTTTCTTTGTTCCGAAGCATCGATTTGGTATACTGAAGGGGTAAAATACAAATTTTTTCTATGGGTCTTCAAGATTTGAATGAGGAGTTGCACAGTCGGGATTTCCATCTTGAGCGCGTTCGACATGCTACTCCTTATGAACCGGGCGTAGTGCCCCCTACAGGGAGCGAAGGGGAACAACCAGAAGCATCACCTACCGCCTGGGTATCGGGGCGGCTTACGGAAGCTGAAAGAGTAGCCAGGCAAGCCAAGCGTAAACGCATGCTGCGGATCGGAGTAGGCGTGTTAGCAGCGGTCGTACTCTTAGGCGGGGTGATTTTTAAGGTCCGTTCATTGCTCTATAGTGAAGAAAAAGTAGCGCTCACGGTTACGGGGCCACACCAGGTTGCCAGCGCAGAGACGAGTGAGTTTACTGTTACGTACAGTAATCAGAACTGGTCTCCTCTCGAACATGCTTCACTGGTGGTTTCGTACCCAGATACGTTTCAGCCAGCAGCGGATTCTACAATACAGGTGAATGCTTCTCAGTTAGAGATCTCACTTGGAACGATCAATGCTCGCACCGACGGAAAAGCAACCTTTGCAGGTAAATTTTATGGATCTCAAGGAGATACGGTCTATCTTAAGGCCCGGTTGCGGTATTCGCCTTCGAGCGTGAATTCGCAGTTTGAAAAAGAGAGTCAGTATGGCGTTGCTCTTCAGTCATCGGTCTTGTCTCTTAATCTGTTGGCACCACAGCAGGCAGCCAATGATGATACGGTGGAATATGTGATCGACTATGCTAATCGGAGTGACAAGCACCTATCGAATCTTCGCGTCAAGATGGTCTATCCCGATCAGTTTACATTCGTATCGGCTGAGCCAGCTCCATCGGAAGGTGATTCGGTGTGGTATATTGGCGCGCTTGATCCCGGCAAGCAGGGCAAGATCGTGACGAGAGGAAGGGTGCTTGGATCGCGCGATGAGGTAAAGAAGGCCAAGGCGATGATCGGTTATTTTGGGGGCGGCGGTGAATTTGTAGCGTACAGTCAATCGGAACAGCTGACCCGAATGACTGTTTCACCCCTTTCGATTTCTCAGACGGTTAATGGAAAACAAGATCTCTCGGTGAATGCTGGTGATACGCTCAGTTACGTTATCAATTATCGCAATGACGGTAATATTGGTCTGCGTGATGCGATTGTGACGGTCAAATTGGATTCGGGCGTGCTCGATTACCGGAAGCTTGAAAAAGAGAATGGTTCCTACGATGTGACCAATAAAACGTTGATTTGGAAAGCTGCAGATATTCCTGGACTGGCTAAGCTGGCCCCGGGTGAGGGCGGTTCTATCCGGTTTTCGATTCCGGTTTTAAATCCCATTCCCGCTGAGGTGGCCGGGAAAAATTTTTCGATTCAAACCGTAGCAAAAATTGATAGCCCGGATATCCCTACTCCGATTGGTGCGAATAAAATTATCGGGAGCAATACATTGCTGACCAAGGTGAATTCATCAGTTTCGCTGGGGGCATTTTTAGCTGAAACGGATTCAGTCTTTACCAATCATGGACCATTGCCGCCGGTGGCAAATCAAGAAACCCTGTATACGCTTAAGATTCGTTTGGCGAATGAATATAACGATGTGGCTGGGGCGAAACTGGCCATTACATTGCCGTCGAGCTCGCGGTATCAAAAGAAATTTGCTCCTGATACCGAAGCGGTAGAGTGGAATGAGCGGGCTAATGAACTGACATGGGATTTGGCTACCTATCGGGCTGAGCGGGGCAAGGTACGGGAACTGCGTTTCCAGATAGCCGTGACGCCGGACCTTGGGTTGATTGACAGCGACCTCCGATTAGTGAATAGTATAGTCTTCACCGGGAAGGATCAGTTTACGCGGCAAGATATCCGCGTGGAACAAGATGGAAAGTATTTTCTCAGGGCTGATGGTAGCGCGATAGATCTCAAAGTGCGGGTCAATTAGTATTTCTTTTCAAGAGAACATGTTTGTCATTCATGCTCAATCAGGTACGAAGCGAGTCGGAAAACTCGTCACGCGGAAGGGGGTAGTAGCTACCCCCTTTTTCATGCCGGACGCGACCCGGGCTTCGGTACGAGGTATTACTCCGAACGAATTAACCCGCACGGGCATCGAAGCCTTAGTGGTGAATACGTATCATCTTTTTTTGCAGCCAGGAGAAGAGCTGATCAAGCAAGCCGGAGGTATCCATGCCTTTATGCAGTGGGAAGAACCCGTGCTGTCTGATTCCGGAGGGTATCAAGTGTACTCGCTTATTCACAAGCATAAAGAAATGGGGCGTATCACCGAAGAAGGGGCGGAGTTCCGTTCGGTACTGGATGGTTCAAAACACCTGTTGACACCCGAGCGAGCTCTGCAAATTCAATTTGATCTTGGTGTGGATATGATGGTGTGCCTGGATGATCCGCGTCCGAATGATGCGCCGAAAGAAGAAGTAGCGGCAGCGGTTGAACGGACATTACGTTGGGCGAAGCGTTGCAAAGCGGAATATGAGAAACAAGTGAAAGAACGAGAGCTAACCGAAGAAACGCGACCATTGCTTTTCAGCGTGGTGCAGGGTGGGATGTTCCGCGAGTTGCGGGCTAGGTGCGCAATCGGATTGGCCGAGATCGGTTTTGATGGCTATGGTTTTGGTGGGCGGCATATAGATGGAGAGGGAAAGTTTCTTGAAGACATTGTGGCTTACACAGCCTCGCTTATTCCGGAAAAGGCTCTCCGTTTTGCACTCGGTATCGGAACACCAGCGGATATTGTGCGCTGCCACACGCTCGGGTGGGATATGTTTGACTGTGTGATCCCGACGAGAGAAGGTCGCCATGGACGTCTGTTCACCTTCGATGAACGAATAGAGAAGAGAGAATATGGCATAGAGGGTAAGGATTTTTACCAAACCATCAATATCCAAAATGAACGCTTCAAAGAGGATTTTACACCAGTTGATCCGACGTGTGATTGTGAATTGTGTGCCAAGTACACGCGTGCCTATCTGAAGCATCTGTTCAAAGTGGCTGATCCACTGGCGCTGCGTCTTGCGTCGCTCCATAACCTACGCTTCTACGCTCGCCTTTTGGAAAAGCTTCGAACCCTGTAAAAAAGAAAAAGGCAGCCGGTGAGGGTTGCCTTGAGCGTAGGTGTGGGTTGGCCGCTGAGTGTTAAGGAATCAGGAGCTCCTTTTCTGTCTGGGCAGTGCGATCATGGAGGATCCGCGTCGCTTTGGCGAGGTAGGCGATCGTCAGGATGACGTCGGCCCCGTGGTCTTCGAGCTCTTCGATGATGACATCCGGCGAGAGACTGTTTTCCAGCTCTGTACGAGCGTCTTTGAGCAAGCGGACGGTGTTATCGTAGCCATGCTCCAAACTCATCAGGAGAGCCTCGTTTTCGGGTATCGATCGGCCGTTGAATATGTCGTGGACCAGTGCATTGAAGGCTGGGGTGAACGGCGCAATCGTCTCGGCCTGTGTAACGAAGTCGCGGTAAGATGATAGGGTACTGCTCATGGTAGTCCTCTCTTTCGATGGAGCGGGTTGAAAAAACAGGGAAACACCTGTAGTATCGAGATGTTAAAGAGTCACCTCAGAATAAACTAAATAGCCGTTTTGTCAAGAGTATGGCCGGAGAAAAGAATGATATTTTCGAGAAAATAGTGTCGCTTTGCAAACGGCGCGGGTTCGTGTTTCCTTCTTCAGAGATTTATGGTGGCTTTGGGGCGATTTACGATTATGGCCACTACGGGACGCTGCTCAAGAACAATATCCGCGATGCCTGGTGGAAGGCGATGGTGCAGGAGCGTGATGACGTGGTCGGTCTCGATAGCGCAATCTTCATGCATCCAAAAACCTGGGTGGCCTCCGGCCATGTCGAGGGGTTCAATGATCCGCAGGTGGACTGCCGCCAGTGCAAGAGCCGTTTCCGGGCGGACCATATCCTCGAGGAATTCGGAGTGAATGCGGACAAAGCACCGCTTGATTTCATCAATGTCGAGCTTGGTAAGCTGCGCGAAGCCGGGAAGCTCGTCTGTGCGAACTGCGGATCGAAAGATATGACTGATGCGAAAGTCTTTTCGCTCATGGTGAAATCGAATCTCGGATCACCGACGGATGCTCTATCGGAGGATACGGTCGTCTATTTGCGTCCGGAGACCTGCGGCGGTATCTATCTCGAGTACAAGAACACGCTCAATTCGACACGCGTCAAACTGCCGTTCGGTATGGCTCAGGTCGGCAAGGCGTTCCGTAATGAGATCGTCGCCCGGCAGTTTATTTTCCGCACCCGCGAATTCGAGCAGATGGAGATGCAGTATTTTCATCATCCGTCGATGACGAAGGAAAAGTATGCTGAGTGGCAAGCGGCCCGGTGGACTTGGTACCGTGAATTTGGTATTCCAGAGGACAAGATTCGCTGGTATAAGCACGAGAAGCTCGCGCACTATGCTTCGGAAGCCTATGATATAGAATACGATTTCGCAGCACTCGGCGGGTTCAAGGAAGTCGAGGGGATACACGCGCGTGGTGATTGGGATCTCTCTCAACACAGCAAGTTTTCTGGTGAGGATCTCTCATATTTTGAAGAGAAGACCGGTGAGCGTTTCATCCCGCACATCATGGAGACTTCGGTCGGCCTCGCACGGCTCTTCCTTATGTTCATGGACCAAGCCTATGTTGAAGAAGAGACGAAACCGGGTGATATCCGTACCGTACTCAAGCTCGATCGTCGGCTCGCGCCGGTGAAAGTGGCTATCTTCCCGCTCCTTAAGAACAAGCCCGAACTCGTCGCGAAAGCACGTGAGATTTATGATGTGCTCAAAAAAGAATGGCAGTGCGAATTTGATGATAACGGCAATGTCGGCAAGCGCTATCGCCGTCAGGACGAGATCGGTACACCGTACTGTGTGACGATTGATTTTGATACCATCGGCGCCGGCGAAGACCTCGCGCTTGCTGGCACCGTGACCGTCCGCGATCGCGACACGATGGAGCAGGTCCGCATCAAGACCGATGAGCTCGAGCGGTATTTCTCCGAGCGCCTGAAATAATCCTGATTTTTCGCTATTCTACATACTACATTCTAAATTCAATATTCTATCCGCATGAAATACCAGAAAACAACCCTGAATAACGGACTGCGTATCATCCTGGCGCCAATGCAGGAAGCGGAAACCGTGACCGTGCTCGTCATGACCGGCGTCGGTTCGCGCTATGAGTCGAAGAAGGAGAATGGCATCGCACACTTCCTCGAGCACATGATGTTCAAAGGGACGACAAAAAGACCCACGGCGCATGATATTTCAAAAGAACTCGATGGTATCGGAGCGGAATACAATGCCTTCACCGGCAAGGAATATACCGGCTACTACGCCAAGGTAGCGGCGCCACACGCTCTGACCGCGCTTGATGTGGTGAGCGATATCTTTATGAATGCCAAGCTCGAACAGGCGGAAATTGACCGGGAGAGCGGTACGATACTCCAGGAGCTCAATATGTATGAGGATATGCCGATGCGGCATATCAATGACCTCTGGGAGATGCATCTCTACGGGGATCATCCGCTCGGCTGGGAGATTATCGGAACCAAGGAAAATATCCAGTCCTTCAAGCGGGCGGATTTTGTGCGTTATATGCAGCGCGGATATGTATCGGAAAACGTAGTGGTGGGTATCGCGGGCCAGTTTGATCCGAAGAAGATGAAGAAGGAAATTGAAGCGCGCTTTGGGCATATCGGTCATGGGAAGAAGCCGGTGTCGAAGAAAGCCAATGCCAAACAGTCAGCACCAGGGCTTTTCATCCAAACCAAGAAGACCGATCAGACACATATGATTCTTGGTGTGCGTGCCTATGATATGTGGAGCCAGGACCGCTTTGCACTCTCGGTACTCGCCACATTGCTCGGTGGCGGTATGTCGAGCCGGCTCTTCATCCAGGTGCGGGAGCGGCGCGGGCTGGCGTACAGCGTACACACCGGTGTCGATGCCTATATCGATGCTGGCTACCTTGCGACACAGGTCGGTGTGGAGCACAAGAATCTCGAGGAGACAATCCGAGTAATCCTCGACGAGTACCGGAAGATCGCAACGGAAAAAGTGAGCAAGGAAGAACTCACCAAAGCGAAGGAGTACATCAAGGGTAAGATCGCTATGGGTTTCGAGGGTTCGGATGATGTGATCGAATATTTGGTGACACAAGAAGTCTCCCGCGGGGAAGTGGTGCTGCCGAAAGAAAAAATGAAACAGATCGACCGGGTAACAGCGGATGATGTACTGCGCGTCGCCCAGGATATTTTTGTGAACCGGAAATTGAATCTTGCCATTATCGGCCCACACACGAATATGAAGAAGCTCGAGAAGCTTCTTGATCTCGGAAGATAATGAGGTGAATACACAACAGTATGACTTTCGATGAACGCGTAGAAGTCGGCACGAAATTGCTTCTTCGGGCAGCGCTGCTGGTTGGAGGAGTGTATTTCCTTTATCTCCTGCGAGATGTGGCGCTCTTGGTCTTGTTCGCAGTGCTTACAGCGGCTGCTTTAACTCCGGCTGTTACGAAGCTCCGTGAGTGGGGGCTTTCGCGTACGGCGGCCGTCATTATCACCTACCTTCTCTTGTTTTTGGCGGGAGTCACTATACTCATGATCTTTGTTCCGGTATTCTTCTCTGAAATCAAAGAATTCCTCGGAAACTGGCCAAAGTACTCAGACCGACTCGGCTCACTTCTTTCCGGTCTGGAGGCGTATATGCAGAATGTGGGTATTGCGTTTGATAAGCAGACATTTTTTGCCAATATCGAGGGATCGGTAGCGAGTTGGTTCGGTGGATTTTTCTCCACGACCGTCAATGTGTTTCAGGGCATTATCCATGCCATTGGTTTCTTCTTCTTGGCACTCTACTTGTCGTTGGAAGAAAAGGGTATTGAAAAATTCTTTCTCATGCTGACACCAGACCAATATCACAAGCATGCGCTTTCGATTGCGTCGCGGATGCAGGGGAAGGTGAGTCAGTGGCTTTTTGGGCAGGCGATACTCATGTTGATTGCTTTCACTATTTATTATATCGGCCTCTCGATTATCGGTGTACCGTATGCGCTGGCCATCGCTTTTTTTGGCGGTCTCATGGAAATCCTGCCCTATATCGGTCCGGTACTGGCAGCCATACCAGCAGTTTTGGTCGGACTCTTATATTCGCCGGGTTTGGGTTTGATAGCGCTCGCTTTCTATTTTGTCGCGCATCAGGTGGAAGCACATATCGTTGCCCCGCAGGTCATGAAGCGCTCGGCGGACCTCAATCCTGTGGCGCTCATCATCGCTATCCTCGTCGGTATCGAGCTTGGGGGCCCCCTCGGTGTTATTTTGGCAGTACCACTCACAATGATGCTTTCGGTATTCGTCGAGGATATCTTCATCCGGAAAAACGCCTGATTGAAAAACACAAAACCAAAAATAAGAGTCGTCTAGGTTTTGAAAGTTTGAGGCTATGCTTTGTTTGGTTTTTATGCTTTGATGACTGTGATTGAGTAAAAGGGTATGTCAGAATCTGGAACATTATATATCGTCGCGACCCCTATCGGCAACCTGGGGGATATCACGCTGCGCGCGCTCGAGACGCTCAAGGCGGTCGATGCGGTGCTTTCCGAGGATACGCGCGTGACCGGCCGGCTCCTCATGCATTTCGATATCAAGAAGATGCTCATCTCGTGCCATGAGCATACGGATGACGCAAAGCTCGGGCAGATCATCGAGCGATTGACTCGCGGAGAGTCGCTCGCTTTCGTCTCGGACGCCGGGACACCAGGACTCTCTGATCCAGGTAACAAACTTGTATCACTTGCTTTGGCTGCTGGGATCTCGGTCGTACCGATCCCCGGCGTGTCAGCGCTCACTGCGCTTGTTTCTGTGGCCGGGATTGATATGCGGGAGTTTCTCTTTCTCGGGTTCCCGCCGCACAAGAAGGGTCGCGAGACGTTTTTCAAAAAAGTCGCGACTGCCGAGATGCCAGTTGTGTACTATGAATCCGTGCACCGCGTCGTGAAGAATCTCGAGCTCCTCGAGACGTTCGCTCCTGAGTCCCGGGTGATCATCGGCCGCGAGCTGACCAAGCTGTTCGAGGAGACGGTCCGCGGGACCGTCACCCTAGCCCGCGAATATTTTCTGGCGCATCCGGACAAGGTCAAAGGCGAATTCGTCGTGGTCGCGTATTAGAAAAAGAAAAAACCCGGTCGCGATGGATCGGGTGTGGACGAGGGTGATCGGTTCAGTGAGGGATCGTCGTAGCGATCCAGTTGAACCAGGCACCGTTGGCGAGGGTACAGCTGCCGCCGGTAGAGCAGTCAGCGCTCAGACCGGCGTAGCTAATGACCAAAAGGACAGCAAAGGCGATGACCGCAAGCTTACGGTCTTTTTGAACAGTAGTAACTTGCATGATATCTCCCTAAGGAACTGTAAGTGTTTACAATTATATACTATAAATATAATTCTGTCAATATTATGTATGCGTCCACCACATATGGCACTCCGACGGATTAACTCTCTCCATCATAT
>CAZOKB010000002.1:121859-135761 GCA_964580285.1 uncultured Bdellovibrionales bacterium | reverse complement strand
ATGCGAAACGATGATCTCCTTCTCTGGATCCTCGCAGGCCTCGCGGAGGGCGCAGTAGTACTTGGCGTACACGTAGCCCATCGCCGGGGAGGCGCTCCTCTGCTCGCGGCTGATACCGGGCTTTCCGAAGCGGTTCATGTATTCTTCCCAGACTGCATCGTCATCCGGATGGAGGACGTATCTGAGCAGCTCATGATCCGGTTTCAGCTTATGCAGCTTGTGAGCCTCAGCAAAGGCGAGCTCTATCCCGCTCGCGACTTCATCACCATCTGACATAGATTTTCTCCTCTCGATCGGTTGTCAAAGAATCGCTGTATCATACGTATTTCTGACTATTTTGTCAATACGCATTCTTCATGATGGGATCATAGCAGAGCGCTTTTTGTTTTTGCTGTATACTAGGAAACTGGAGATAAACCCTACTATTTCATACCTATGCCTACCGAAAGACCGATCAAGAGAATCATCACCGGAGAAGAGGCGTATGACGGGGCCGGTGTGCGGCTGACGCGCGTGTTCGGGCATCATGATACCGAGGACTTCGATCCTTTCCTCATGCTCGATGCTTTTGATTCTCGGAATCCTGATGACTATGTCCGCGGTTTTCCATGGCATCCGCATCGGGGGATAGAGACCATCACCTATCTCATCTCGGGCGATATCGAACACGGAGACAGTCTTGGTAATCGGGGGAGTATCCGCGATGGTGACTGCCAATGGATGACTGCCGGATCCGGTATTATCCACCAAGAGATGCCACAACCATCCGAGCGTCTCTGGGGCGCCCAGCTCTGGCTCAACCTGCCTCGGAAAGACAAGATGACCGCACCGGCCTATCGCGATATCCGGCACGCTGATATCCCGATCATTGAGCGCGACGGAGTACGAGCGAGAGTCATCTCGGGAACCTATGCTGATACCGTAGGGGGCTTCCGGGGCGAGCATGTGCCCGCTACCTACCTCGATGTCGAGATCCTGCCCGGGCGCACCTGGTCGATCGATACAGAACTTGGTGCGACGGTCTTTGTATACATCCTCGAAGGTGCCGGCCGCTTTGGAAGCGATACCCGGGCTATCGATGCCAAGCACGCGGTGCTCTTCGGTAACGGTGATACACTCTCGGTCGAAGCCGATGAACAGGGGATACGCTTTCTCTTTCTTATGGCCCGACCGCTCGGTGAGCCAATCGCCTGGGGCGGTCCGATCGTCATGAATACTCAAACAGAACTCGATCAGGCTTTTCAAGAACTCAGTGATGGTGACTTTATTAAAAAATGTATTCAGTAAGAAAAAACGGGACCGGCTTCAAAGCACGGTCCCGCGTACACAGCAAGAATTCTGCTAGGAGTTTTTCGGAGGTTTCTCAGAGAAAGCACGCAGTCTTTTTTCCACCCCCTTTTTTTCTGCATCACTCACATCGTTCAGCGACGGCAGCCGACGCAACAAGACCCAGTCGTCTTCGTCAAACTGCCAGCGATGATACGCAGCGTAATGCGCCGCTAGATGCGTCAATACCACCGTCTTGTTATCGCTCAAGGTCACCTCGTGGAGCTCAAGCATATTGGTATTGGTCCCTTCCAGATTGCATCCGCAGCGCCGTTGTCCGTATTTTGGATCTAGAGAGAGCTTTCCGATGAATCGCCCTCGTTCAAGAGAGTACGCGATTTTCAGGGTGATTTCATCGATAATCGGGGCATCTGAAGAAGCCGGGGAACGTGGTTCCCAATACAAAAGTGTCAGAGTCGACATAATGTTTTACCTCTGTGTTGTAAAAAAACTATGCATACATCTTTATGATGCAACTGCACCATCATATGCTTTCTCAGAGAAAAAGTTACAAGGAAAGCAAGACATGGTATTGAGCGCGACTCTATAGAGCAGAGAATGCGCTCTAGACTACCGTCTACCACTGGATCCGTTCAGTAGCCGGATCGATAATCCAGGGCCCTGCCAGGAGGGTACGCAACCGATCCTCTTCTTCCGGAGAGTACTCTGGATCTGCAGGGTAGAGCTCAAACAAAAGCTCCAAAAAGAGCGCTTCGACGTCCGACAAGGCATCCCGATCATGAAAGGCCACAATATGTGGCGCCATTCCAGCGACCAGCACCGGAATATTCGGTCGGTGCGGCAAAATCACCTGATACTTTCTGACCTCCTTGATGCCTTCTAGTCCGCAACCACAGGTACCAGTTTCAGGAGACAGGGAAATAAAGCCTGTACACCGAGCATCCCGAATCACCAAGATCATGCGTTTCGTGATGGCATCAAAACATACTTCCGGATGAGCCACGGCCTTATCCACAGAATTGGCGAACAATAGCATTATTATCCTTTCTTTCTCAATGAACTTCAATAAACACCGTGCACTTTTAGAGAGACACGGAGTGCCACTATACCACCTTCTGATTCATACGTCAATATTGTACGTACCTTTCCAAAAAGAAAAGGAGTTATCCTTATAAGACAACTCCTCGTAACCTACTCCATAATTCAGCTCACGCAGAAACAGGTATTGCTTTCCCTGTCTGAATATCGAACTGTTTCAGCACATCGACATACTTAGTGTCATCCACGGCTGAATGGATCGTGAACAAAAGCAGCTCAACCCAGCCCAGATCAGACGCGTCTGGATTATCCGGGGGATACCGGTAGGCCATCCGAACCACTATCTCTGGATCATGCACCAGGAGATGCAGTGACTCAACTACTTCCTCCAGACTCTGATTGCCCGCCGGCCACTTGCCCACGAGACATTCGAACACCCTGAGCCTTTGTAGACGTCTGATACTTTCATCGGAAAGCGCCAGAGTAATCAGAGGTGGGTCATATGCAGGCATCCTCATCATGCCGCCTCCTGAGTTCTCAAAGATTGCTGGAGACGGAGCACGTACGCGTCACACTGCCGATCGAACCGTAATCCCTCGAAGTCCGCATGGAATTTCATGACAGATCGAAGACCTTTGTTCGGAAGCACTTCAATCCTCTGCACGATGCCTGTCCGGCGCGCATAGAGAACTAATTTCTGGAGCCATTCCCTAAAATAGTGCCCCGGATCCGTATTCTGGACATCGAGCACCGAAACCCGTACCTGCCAGCAACCATCCCGTTCGACGATGAAGCCGCAGATCGGCATAGAGCAATCGTCGATCAACTGCAGGTGTTCCAGAAGAAACATCAGATGTTCTCCTTGCAAGAAACGGGTTTTTATCTGGTTTATGACCTGGTGGATATAGGTCGATTCCGGAGTACGCATGAGGGGAGCAGACCCCAGGTGATACGCCAGAAACATCGGTACGGCTGGACAACGATCGAACAACTTCTTGAGAACGGGCAACTGCTGTTGCTTCAATGAAACGCCGAGCATGTTTTTTCTCCTAAAAATGAGCTATAATGAGCTCCACATTGTTAAACAACTTCAATAAAAAACTTTACCCTAAAAATTCAGTATTGTCAACGGGTCGTACTTCCATATTTTATCACTTCCATCAAACCTTATGAAACACCAGGTCCGTGTCTGTACTAATATCAATTGCTGCCAGCGGGGCAGTAAAAAAATTTACGAAACCCTCAAGCAATCCTTCAGCGAAACCGAAGCTCATATCGAAACTACCGAAAATTGTTTCCGTTTCTGTAAATCCGGACCCAATATCGCCGTCGATGGAGCCGTACTACACCATATCAGCCCAGCCAATGCCGCCGCCCGGGTCCGGGAAGCAGTCACAAAGAAGACCGTGAAGAAGGAGGCGGTCGGCACACGCTCGATCGATGAGCTGGATGATGTGCTCGATGAACTCATCCGACTCTAAGTCTTTCTTCGACCAGGTAGTTGCAGAGAAAAGCCGCTTATGCTAGGGTACCCCGATATCGAGGAAACTCAGGTATCGCTTTGTCTCACATGTCTATGACCGATCATCCTCTTCGCGACACTGCAGAACACCCGCTTTCTTCCTTTTGGGTGCACCGACAAGTACCATGGCTGCATTTCTTCTCCCAGGATCGTACCCGCACTGCGGTTTCCTTGCTTTTTGTGAGTGCTTTTATTGTAGGGGTGAGCTTAAAACTTCTCTTTGGCGCTTTTATCACCATTGGACATGACGATTATCGCATCAAACACAACCAACCAAACGTGCAGCTAAATACACTCCAAAAAAATCTCCTTGAACGAGGAGGATCGCTCGCCTACACACCGGAACAGGTTACTGGCCCAGCCTGCTCCATATCACATCCTTAATTCTTTAATCATATCTATTCTCATCCTATGTCTGAGCCATTCTCTATTAAAACATCCTCAAAGAATTTTCTGGCTCTTTCTATTGTGCTCGGAGGTCTTTTTCTCGGCAGTCTCTTTGTTGATATCGGACAACTTGTTATCGGACGGGGATTTTCTCAGCATATTATCCGCGATCACGAGGTTCTTGAACAAAACGGGAAGACCTGGGTGGCCTACCGTGATCCGAAAGTTACCCTCACACTCCTGACCGATACTCAGTGTACAGCCTGTAATGCCGATGAGGCTTTGGTCTGGCTCCGGCGGGTTATTCCGACTCTTGCCGTCACTACTATTGAGGTCTCCTCTGAGGCTGGCCGCGCCCTCGCCCTCCGTCATCACATTATGACGGTACCTGCTTTCCTTTTTGGTGAGAGTATTAGTCATACCGATTTCTATACTCAAGCTCCTTCGCTTTTCCAAGCATCTGAAAAAAACTACCTCCTAGACATGACTGCTCTCGGCCTGCCAGTAGGGAAATATCTTCAAACGCCTGAAATTACAGCAGAGAGCGTTGTACTTGGCAATCGTGATGCCTCACTTCATATCGTGATCTATTCGGATTTCCAGTGCAGTTTCTGCGGAGGCTTTCATAAAAACCAGGTGCGGAAACTCATTGCTGAATACGGTGATCGAGCAGCCTTCGTTTTTAAGGCTTTCCCACTCGAAGCTCATCCTCGAGCACCCACCCTGGCCGCTGCCGCCCTCTGCGCTCATGCTCAAGGAAAATACATGGACTATGCTAATGCTCTCTTTGCGAAACAGCGTGAACTTGAACGTCGGACCAATGTCCAACAAGAACTCAAAAATATAGCTTGGATGAATAAACTTGATTGGAAATCCTTTTCTCTCTGTATTGATCAACATCGTTACCAAGACCAAGTAAAGACAGAAGCTGATGAAGCGCGCGCCTTAGGTCTCACGGCTACTCCAGCAATATTTGTAGGTGACCGTTTCTTTTCTGGAGCCGTAGAATACGATCTTCTCAAGCAAGCTGTCGATGAATCGCTACAAAAACCCTAACAGGCATTCTTGCTATTCAAAAAGAAAAAGAGCGGGATGTGAGCATGCAACATATTCCGCTCTTCTTTTCTGTTCGCCATGATACATGGTTCACACCTTCGTATACCGACTGATCATGATGATGAATTTTCTGATAAAGCCTACTACGTCTGCAGTGTTCTGCGTCTGAGTAGATAAAAGGCCGCCAGCATTGACATTTTCGTGTTTGCACACGATAGTGAAATCTTGCTTCTCCACACCTACAAGGCAGGTGGGAGTATACGAGAAGTCAGCAACCCGCGTCAAGCCTTCTCTCTGAAATTCAGCTTCCAGCTCTCGGGCCGAGATTTTCGATTCAGCATCATTCAAAACAGCTAGGGTCACCGAGAAACCAGTAGCGTTCTTGAAAAAGGTATTCTCTGCCACTGCAAAACGTTGTGTGGAATCAACCTGACTTGAAGGGAGATACTTCGCCATCCCTACGAGCATGATTGCCAAAACAATCCACGGTCCCTTCCCTTGCATCATCATCTCCTCTTGGTTCAAACAAAAAATTGAAAAAGGTACAAATAACTTTATACACTGTACATGTAATTTTGTCAACCCTCATTTACGAAAAAACAAAAACACTCCTCAACAAGAAGGGGTGTCTACTTGAGCCGATGACCAGGATTGAACTGGTGACCTACGCGTTACGAGTGCGTCGCTCTACCAACTGAGCTACATCGGCATTATTTCATGTTCCCAAAACAAAACGAGTATACCCGAAGACCCACTTTTTTTCAAGCAGTTACCATTGAAGAACGTCTCTTTTCACGCTAAAATAGAATGACTATGGAAAATCCGACTACTACTCTCGAAGCCCTCCGATCCAAACTCCTGCGCTTGCAGGACTATCTTTGACTTTCCTACCAAAGACCAGCGTATCGCCGAGCTGACCCTCGAAAGCGAGCAGGGCGGTTTTTGGAACGATCCGAAAAAAGCCGGCAGTGTCATGAAGGAGCTTGAGCGCCTTAAAGGAGAGCAGGAAAAATTCATGACGCTCAAGAAAAATATCGATGACCTCATCGATCTCTCTGCCCTCAGGCTTTCCGAAATAGAATCCGCCGAGATTGATGTCGAAATCTCTTTGTTCGAGAAGACCCTGGCCGAATGGGAGTTCTTAGCCCTCCTTGGAGGCGAGTACGATGCCCATGATGTCCTTCTTACCATCCGGAGCGGTGCTGGTGGTGTGGATGCTCAGGACTGGGCCGAGATGCTTTTGCGTATGTATCTCCGCTTTGCCGAGATACGTGGTTGGAAAACAAAAATCCTCGATGAAAGTCGTGGTGCTGAGGCTGGTATCAAAAGTGCAACCATCGAGATCAGTGGCGACTATGCCTATGGCTACCTCCGTCTCGAAGCCGGTATCCATCGACTCGTCCGTCTGTCTCCTTTCAATGCTAATAGCCTCCGCCAAACCTCTTTTGCTTCAGTGGAAATTCTACCGGTTATTGAAGACGATACCGTACTAGAGATTCGCCCCGAAGATCTTCGTATCGATACGTACCGTGCTTCGGGAGCAGGGGGGCAGCATGTGAATAAGACCGAGAGTGCTGTTCGTATCACTCATCTTGCCACCGGTCTGGTTGCTGCCTCTCAAAGCGAACGCTCACAACTCCAGAATCGCGAGGAGGCCATGAAAATACTTCGCGGCAAGCTTGCCCACATGCGCCTCGAGGAACAGGAAGCTGAACGCAAAAAATTGAAAGGGGAAGTAAAGAGTGCTGAGTGGGGGAATCAGATTCGCTCCTATGTTCTTCATCCCTATACCCTCGTAAAAGACCACCGGAGCAATATCGAAACGAGCGATACCAACAGTGTTCTTGAGGGCCATCTCGACCTCTTCATCGAATCCAACTTGCGCGCTCTGCGAAAGTAAGGGAAAATAAAGGAAGCAAAATCTAGAAAAAAGAAAATATGCCTGATATCGTTCCTATTATTCATTTCGAGCATGTCTCGAAGTCTTTCTTACCTGAAAAACACGTCTTAGATGATGTCACTTTTTCCATCCTCCCAGGAGAATTCGTTTCCCTTGTTGGAGTGAGCGGCGCCGGTAAATCAACGATACTTAAACTCATCTACGCTGAAGAAATACCCTCAGAAGGAGAAGTGTATTTCAATGGCCGGCCAGTCAGCCAAATTAACCGCAAGCACCTTCCCTTCTTCCGACGAAATATCGGCACCGTCTTTCAGGACTTCAAACTCCTTCCGAACCGAACAGCTTTTGAGAACATCGCGTATGCCCTCGAAGTGGATGGGCGTGGCACCGAAGAAATCAATACGCATGTTCCGGAAATTCTTGATATTGTTGGCTTAAGCGATAAGGCTCATCAGTACCCTCGCGAACTCTCCGGAGGGGAGCAACAGCGTGTTTCCCTCGCTCGTGCCCTCATTCATCGCCCGAAAGTCATTGTGGCCGATGAACCGACCGGTAACCTTGATCCTGTGTCAACTCAGGAAATCATTAAACTTCTCTTGGAAATCAACGCTTTTGGCACCACCGTTATCCTTGCTACTCATGATAAAGAGATCGTAGATGGCCTCGGTCGGCGCGTAATCGCCTTAGAGGAGGGAAAGATCCGTAGTGATGAAGCCCGGGGGAAATATGTTCTCACCGCTAAGCCGCAACGCACAGAAAAAACTGTCTAACATACCCTATGAAAACACTCAAACTCTGGCGCACTTTCGATGAAGGCATGGTAAATTTCCGCCGCAATGGCTGGCTCTCATTCGCCACCATTTGCATCCTTACGCTTTCCCTCTTTATTATCGGCCTCTCGGCTTTCGTCGCCTATTCTACCCACCTCGTACTCAACAATATCAAAGATAAGGTGAATGTCACTGTTTCTTTCAACCCCGATGTTACCGAGGACCGTATCAATGAAATCAAAGCGACCCTGGAAAAATACACTCAGGAGGTCGCTTCTGTCGAATACATTTCTCGGGATCGAGCACTCGAAGAATTCCTCGCTCAGAACGGCAACGACGAAACCGTTAAGAAGGCTCTCGAAGAAATCGGAGAGAACCCGCTCCTGGCTTCACTAGTCATCAAAGCCACTCGACCGGAGTACTACGAGGTTATCGCTCATCAGGTGCAAAATTCTTCCTTCAAAGAAGATATAAACCGCATCAACTACACCAAAAACAAGCGTATTTTTGAACGCCTCCAGTCTATCAATCGAGCCTCAACCACCGCTGGCCTTACGCTCGGCAGTATTTTCATTGCTGTCGCCCTCATCATCACGTTCTATACCATGTATATCGCGATTCACTCGCACCAGCAGGAATTCGAGATCATGCGTTTAGTAGGGGCTTCAAACCTCTACATGAAAATGCCTTTCATTTTTGAAGGTTCTCTCTACGGTATTATCTCATCAGTCATTGCTTCGTTATTCCTCTTCCTGTTCTCACACTCACTCTCACCGATCACGGCGGGCGCCCTTCCTGAAGGGGGTATGCAGTCCCTTTTCCTTCATAATTTTCCTATTATTTTTGTCGGACTTCTCATGCTCGGTATTTTCCTCACCACCCTCTCTACCTCCTTTGCTCTTCGACGCTACCTGAAAATCTAGCCTGATCGGTGTTGTTTTTTTACTATTTTTAAGCTATACTCGACCATCAGTCCCTTTACAAATCTTGGAGGTTTCCATGTTCAAGTTTTTTTGGCTGCTCTTGGTGCTGTATCGCTACCGCACTAAAGATTCATTTTTCCGTTATCTTCGTCGGCATACCGAATTCACTTTCAAAGATCGTCGCCTGATCCGTAATACCTATGGACTCATGGAATACGTCTTTCGGGATGTTTCTCGCGAGAGCGGTGAGCCTTACATGACCCATCTTCACGCCGTATTGGTTATCATCGTTATTTATCTCAAAAGTCGAGATATGAACGAGATCCTCGCTGCATTGCTTCATGATGTTATTGAACACTTCGGACAGTACTGGACCTACAATCAACTCGTTTACGAGTACAATCCAATACTGGCTCGCTACGTCCTCCATCTCACGAAAATCTCTGCCGTTTTCTTTAACTCAGAAGAGCACTGCGACACGCTCTACCACGCTTCATTTCAAAGAGCTGAACTCCCGGTTATCCGTGTAAAAATTGCTGACCGTATCCATAACGTTCTTACACTGCGTTTCTGCTCAGTCGCCAAGCAGCTCCGGAAAATAGCAGAAACTATTGAGTTTTACCTTAAATGGGCCAAAGAACAGGGGATTCTCTATAGCGAACTCCGTTATAGTATCCGCCTCGCCCGCATTTTTGCCTTCTTCACTCGCGCCTGATCCTGTCAAGGGATTCAGGCGTTTTTTTCTTGATTAAAATCTATTCTTCAGGTAGTATATTTTTGTCAGACTCGCTTCATATTCTGGCTTTTTTGTTTGTCAGATTTTCAGTATCAGCGATGATCTTATCTTGGGGAGTAGCCAAGCGGTAAGGCAGTGGGTTCTGGTCCCACCATGCGAAGGTTCGATCCCTTCCTCCCCAGCTGATGAAATATTGAAACCCTGCTTTATTTAAGCAGGGTTTTTTGGTATATTGAGATGAAGCGGATACATACAATTATTATACTGTTTGTGGAAACTTTTCCTCAAAATCCAAAGAATCACGTTCCATTTAAAGGGAGCTTGGTTGAGAGTACTGTTTCAGAAGCACACAAGGGTCGCGGAAAACTTTTCGAAAACAACTCTGATAAAATAATCAGAGTTGTAAGTTTTGATAGTTTGGAAAAAAGATATCATTACCAAATTGATCCGGTCGCGCTTGCTAGTCTTGGAAAAAAACTTTACGCGGAACTCGAAACGAAATATGGTATTCCAGTACCTGTTGAATACGTGGCAGGAAAAGATGAACAAGGAAGAAATGTTATCTACGGGATTACAGAAAAAATATCTGGTAAAAATTTGGCCGAGGTTGATATTGATCCGGAAGTAGCGATCCAGTCTGAAAAACTTTATATTTCACTCTCTCAATATTATCTCGATAAGCTTGCCAAGCTACCCGATGGCGAAATATATCTTGCGGATATCAATGGCGCTTCTCAATATGCCTATGGGACAACGATATACGATGAGCAGCCAAAGATATATTTAGTCGATACGGATTTGTTTATGCGTAACGGAAATGTTGCATTTTACCGTGTTGTTGCTTGGTTTATTCGTCATATGATATCCGTTGAAAGAAGATTTGGAAAAAAATTCGAAGAAGCGCGAAAAAATATAGCGCAAACCATATCCAATCCATTACCAGAGGGGCTGAATGATAAAGAAAAAGAGGAAATAGAAAAAGCTATTACGGAAGCCAAAAATTTTTTAGAAGGACAGTTCTCGAAAGAAAGCGATGCTCTTCCGACCGGCATCTGATTGATTTTCACACAAATACGTTCCAACTTCGTCCCAGAGCCTCAGCTGATGAAATAAAGCAGATATCCAATTCGGGTATCTGCAGCAGGTAAGGTTGACACGAATAAAAAAGAATGATAGTATCAACTGTTGATTTTTCAACCGCTCTATCCCTAGCGAAAAGGGGAGGTTCTTTGGAGAAACTACCATGGATACAACAGAAACACCGCGCTCCGGAACAGAGGGCGCTGGAACAACGGCAACAGAAATGATCCAATGCCCCGGATGTGAACTCATGCTTCCTCGTGATAATCTCCGTGCTCAAATGGAACACATGGAGACGTATCACCTGGACATCATCCAAGCGCGACTCAACGGCAGTTGAACATGAATTAACCCTATATCAACCCCGTGTCTTAGTAGTGGACACGGGGGTTTTTATACTTTCTACACACTAGAACCCCCAAGTGATGCACGTTACATCAACTTCTTTCCATCAAACGGGGTGCGCGTTATGTTTTCAAGGTCTATACCATCTATCGACCGGACATTGATCGCTACCGTCGGATTCCCTTCTCTATTCTGACCATACCCAAAAGCTTCAACTCCGCAGACTGAACAAGAGAGGTGAGCGATCTTCTTGGTATTAAAACGGTATTCCGTTAACATGTCTTCCCCGGCTATGAGAGAGAAATCGCTCTTCGGAACGAAGACAAGCAACAAACCCTTCATGGCACAGTGAGAGCAGTTACACTCAATCGCGCTCTTAATATCCGCCTGTACTTCGTAACGCACTTTACCACAATGACATCCACCGGTATACTGTTGCATATTAAGTACATTTACTAATTATGAGGTCTTCAGTATACCATAGGGGCCTTATTTATAAATACTTCATGCTAGATTTATAGACATCATTCACTTTGAAAAAAAATATGTACATTTTTGAATCAGCCGAACCCATTAAAAAGAAACCCGTCACTCCGCCAAAAAATATACCGCCAAAATCACGAGGGGAGTTAGATGGTTATACGTTCACCCACCACGTTGATACCTTTAGCAATGGTCGACCGGTTACAGAAGAAGAAACTGAAACCTCTGAGTCAGACCAGTAGCTCTGAAACATTACTCTCCTCAATATCTTTTACCCGTTTCACTGAGAGGCTAACCGATTCTTTATCGAGCTCCTTCGCGAGTTCGATTTCTTTTTTGGTCGGAGAGGGGAGGGTAGCTAAAATATTCCGCAACGCAATACCGTCTACCTTTAATACGCTTTCCCATTTATCCAGCGGCTCGAGTATGGAGCGCAGCTTATCGCTATCGTATTTGTACGTCTTGCGGAGCGACTTGCCGATGATGCCTTGTTCATCGAAAACACGGTCCACGCCTTCCTGTTCCATGTAGGCGAGTATCGTCTCCTGCAGCTTGGCAATGCGGAGCTTCTCAGCCGAGAGTTGACTCTTGAGGTCGAGATATTCGGAGATTGCCTCACGAACTTCACTTGTTTCGAGCGTACGAGTCTCAGTAAATTTATGTTTCCATAAGGGACAAATTTTTTGGTACCCACACCAATCACAAAGAGGGGAAAGGATCGGATCAAATTTCTCTTCCTCGATGGCACGGATCACTTGAAGAAATTCCTGATCGACCCGCTCTAGTTGTTCACGCGTACGAGTTGAAGAAAGTTTTACACCATGCTTCAAGTAGTAGAGACTCACGGTAATCGTCTCGAGATGTTCAGCCTCCTTCGGATAACGATCAAGAAAGGCTTTGAGATAAATCGAGAGCTGGAGATCATTGTCGACTTTCTCCTGCGAAGGCATTTTTTTCGTCGTCTTATAGTCGATGATCTCGTAGCCATCCTCAATCTTATCGATCCGATCGATGATGCCAGATATGGTGTGCCGACCAGTCGCATCATCACCGATTTCAAGAGCAAATCGGCTTTCGAGATCCACGATTGTAAAATCACCCGGGGCATTGGCTTGGCAATACCGTTCGATAATTTTCACACCCTCAGTGAAAGCGGCACGCTCTTCGAGTTCACTCTCAAACACCTCGCTGTTCCAACGTTTAGCAAAAAAATCCAGTGCCTGTTCGAGGTTGGGGGCTAGCAGGGCAGGCGTGTGATAGTAGTGGAGTACGGAATGAATCAGAGTACCAAAAACCTGCTCTTTCGACTTGGGTTCCTTGATTTTGTCTATTTCCCGATACTTGTACTTCAGCGGGCAAGTCTCGTAGGTATCAAGACTGGAGTAAGAAAGGCGCATAAAGGGGTATTTTAATGCTTTTGAGAGTGTTTAGAATCCACATTTTTATGCTTTATTTTAGCACTTTTTCACCCATTCCATACTATTGACTTTTTTACTAATAAATGCTATTATAATTTTTAGTATTTTGACAATTTCCAATTCAATGATGAAGGGAGAAGCCGCATGACTTCTGGAAACTTGGCCTACCTCAAAGAACAGCAGCGTGTTGATCCACAGATTTCATCAGATGGTCAAACGTTCTTCAAACTTTCGGCTCGAATAGAGGCCCTCGAACGAACTCTGGCGAGAACCGAGACTGAACGTGACGCAGCGCTCGCTCAAGCTAACCAGGCTGAGCGAAATCTTTCTACCTGCAAGGTAGCACTCTCTATCCTTGACCTCAGTCTCACTGAGAAGCAACGGGACATCGATCTTTTAATCGATGGTCTACAGAAACTAAAAAACCAAGAAGAGGACCAACGAAAAAAGATCAATGCCATTATGACTCTTCTCAGACAAAGGAGTTTCACATCATGAGAACTTCAAATCCGGTACGTCCGATCTCGGACAAAACCATTTCATACCTCATTGGATCCGGTTGCACCAGCATCGGGTCCGGTCTCACGATATATTTTCTTTTTTCTGGCCGCCTCGCCTCCGATGCCGCCCTCTTCATCACGGTAGTTGTGAGTGCATTCTTCCCGGCGATGGTGATTACGAAGCTTTGGAAAAAAATAGTCGTTGCTCAAGAAAACGCGACGCATGATCCACTCTCCGGGCTCCACAATCGTCGTGGTGCTCGTGAAGCGCTCCGCATAGAACTCGGCACACTGGCTCGTGATAGAGAGAACGCCAAAGACGGCATCTGTTTCTCGGTCATCATGCTCGACATTGATCATTTTAAGGAGGTAAATGATGGTGTTGGTGGTCACAAGGCCGGCGATGACATGATACGCGATTTAGGAAAACATATCCGCGAAGTTTTTCACCGGAAAA
>CAZOKB010000002.1:0-121759 GCA_964580285.1 uncultured Bdellovibrionales bacterium | reverse complement strand
GATGACATGATACGCGATTTAGGAAAACATATCCGCGAAGTTTTTCACCGGAAAAACGCCGTCGGCTATCGCTGGATCCATGGCGGAACAGCTCCGCAAACATATTGAGGAGCTGTATAGAAAGCACCGACCCCGAATAACGATCAGTTGCGGCGTTGCAGCGTCTATCATTCGGGATTTCGCACTTTCCGATGATCCGGCGGGGGAGCCATCAAGCGAAGTCGCCATGCTAGTCGAAATCGCCGATCAAGCGCTGTACCTTTCCAAGATAGGAGGACGGAATCGTATTAACATCCTCCGATTAGGTGAAGACAGCGGAAGCTAGCTGTAGTCTCACTAAGAATTTAATCGGCATTCTGGATCACCAGGGTGCCGGTTTCCTTTTGTACTTAGTATGTCGCATAATGATACTTATGCGACGTTATATAAAAACAGAAAAGGCTCTATAAAAGGAATATCAGCAAACGAATCTTTTGGCCCCATGAATAAGCCAAAAAACGAAGCGTTTAAATGCGTTCTCACGAACGATTCTTTTCGAGCTATATACTATCATCACCTACTCTCGTTCATTCTCATACTTCTCTATCTCGTATACTATATTTCATCAAATCTCCTCCGTAGCCCGTACCTCCATACCATCCGAAGACTTCCTTTTCCAAAAAAGAAAAACTCCCCCGTTTTTTTGTTAAAAAGCCAGGGGAGTTGGACCAGAAAAAATCTGGATCTCCATAATGAGATCTGCGGTAGCCCGGAGTGCGAAAGTAATTTTTCCTGATGCCCGAGATTTCTGAAGCGATAGCGAGGGAAAAATTTGCTTTCGTAGTCCGGGGTATCCACGAGTGGTCACTCATCGCCATTCCGATCCACAGCATCAGATTCGGGATGAACATCGAACTCATGCTCCATATGCGGTTTCGAGAAAAGATGCATCTTGACGAAGTAGACGATCGTAAGACGTAGATAGACGATCACGTGCGTTGCTGCCTTGGCGAGTGATATGCGGTCGCGCTCCTCATCGCACTTGAACTGTTCCCAGATTTCATCAAGTATCCCCCAGAGGAGATCGATGATCTGGTCGTAGCGGAGATGGGCGATACGTCGGCCGAGATGATAATTGGTTTCATCTTTTCCATACTGCACGCCGGGCACTCTGACCGGATGAAGAGGATGAAGAGGCTGCACCTTCGGTGACTCCGATCCTGATATATGTGACATGAGTTGGTCCTCCAAAAGAACTACAAAGATAGACGTAGTAAAGCGCAGGTCCAGGTACCCGTCAAGCGACCGAAAAACGAAAAGAAAAAGAGCTGGGTTAGCGGCTTTCGAGAAAGGCGGCGATTTTCTTCCAGAGGAAGAGATGTCTTATCCTGAGTCCGTGTCCGCCCCTCGGTTTGAGATAATACCGTACTCCAGTCTCCTGCGCGAAACCGATGAGCGGTTCATATGGCACGATTCGATCATCTTTCGCATGGAGAATAAAAATTTTCTTTGCATCGATATCCTGGATTCGATCCACTGGATTATAGAAATTTGTGTTGCGAAATTTCTGCCAATCCGTCTTATGACGCACACGATATACTCCGCCAAATCCTGCGGTCACAAAACGCACATGCCACTCAAACGGTTCATCCTCCCCTTCTTGTTTCCAATCCAAAACAGGGGAAGTTGCAATGACTTTTTTTACCAGTGGATGTTGACTATTCAAAAGTACTGCTGGCCCACCGAATGAGCCCCCAAAGAGAATAATACTCTTCGTTTTCTTGAGAGGAATATCAAAATCGGTAGCCGCATCTTTCAATGGCTTCTCAAGAGAGAACCACTCAATAACATCGTGAATATCTTGCGCTGGAGAATCTTCAAGAAAATACCCATCGCTCTCCCAGGTCCCCCGATAGCGAGGGAAAACTGCCACATAGCCTTGATCAGCTAAGAATCGGAGTGTCTCCCCTTTTGAAACCGATGAGGGGAGTCCGGTAGCCAAAATCGCCACCTTGCCTATCTGTCGTTCAGGGAGGACTATTTCCGCAACAATATCCCCCGCTATACGCGTCCGTAATGGATAGCTTTTTGCCATACACTTTCAAAGACTACGGGAGATAATTCTTCGGATTCACCGTAGCGCCAATCGGAATATCCTTCACGCTCAGCACCGACTTCGATGGCACGACCTCGAAGGATTTAGCGGAGAACACGGTGAAGTGCACATGTGGGCCCGTGGAGTTTCCTGTGTTCCCCGACTTCGCAATCGTATCGCCTTTTTTTACTATTGATCCTTTTGATTTTACAATCGAACTCAAGTGACCATACATGGTGACAATACCGTTACCATGATCAACAGCTATCCAGCGGCCATACGCATAGCGACCATTATTACCCGTTGCCACCACCTTCCCATCTGCCGCTGCCAAAACCTTAGAGCCTACAGGCGTTGAGAAATCGAGTCCATTATGAAAACCCGATGTTCCATAAAATTTAGAGGTCCTCGCAAAAGAAGTCTTGCCATACCCCTGAGAAAACACTACCTTTTCTACCGGATACCCGAGCAGCCCATGTTTGAAGGCCGGCATATCTTTCAGATTGAGTTCACCGACTTTCGTAGATTCCAAAGATTCGATTTCGTTTTCAATCGCATCACGTTCATCCTCTAACTGATCCACAATCGTATTGTATTTTTTTACTTCCGACTGTGTTTTAGTCAGCAAAGTAGTCTTGGAATCTTTGCTTGATGCAAGATAGTCACTCTGTTTTGAAAGCTGCTCCTGAACTGAATCGGCTTCCGCTTTCTTGTGTTCCAATACGGTTTGCTCATTTTCCAGCTCCTGTTTTGTCATCCGGATTTCATCGAGTATTTCACTCAAACGCCCATTGGCCTGCGCGGCACGTTCATCGTTCTGCATCGTCCATCCAGCCTCATTCATTGGTTCCATAATCAGGCGCGCAATACCCAGAGAAGACTGCCCAGACACCGTCCGCATAAGTTCTGCTAATAAACGTTTCTGCGAAAGGATAAGCGTTTCCTTTTCTGCAATACGCTTTTCGAGTGTCCCAATCTCTCCGGCCAGATTTTGAATACGATCCTGATTCTGAGCAATTTCAATTTCCAGTTTTCCCGCTTGCGCTTCCAAAGACTGGATCTGCGCAGTAAGCGTGGACCCTTGGCGCTGTTTCAAATCAATAATCTGATTATAGGCCTTGATCTTGGCTTTGATTTCATCTAGGCGATCTTGTTTTTCCTTCAATGCTTGTTGATCCGCCTCACTCAAACTCGTAATACTCGAGGCAGCCTGTACCCAAAAAGACCCCTCAAGAACCAGTGTTCCTGCGAGGATGAAAAAAACCAACAAAACCAGGTAGAATTTTTTGTTTCGTTGCATTGTTTACATTATACCACTGCTTAGAACTACTCTCTTCCCTAGACTGTTGACTTATTTTTAATAAAATGTTATAATACTGAACGTAGTACCTTTAAAAAACTTCTGAAGAAAAACCGCTCAAGAAAGGGTAAAGGAATGTCTATGTACAGCAATATCGGGGGCTTTTCCGTTTTTTTTTTCATCCTGACCGTAGCATTCAGTAGTCAGGAGGAAGAACGGGCTGGCTCCGGCGAAGTTTCACTAAGTACTCGCACCACGCTGGTATGTTTAGCTTCAGCGGCAGTATTCGGCTTTTCCGGCGAATACTTTTCCAAAACAACGCATGACGCCTGGCTAAGTTTTTTCCAGGCCTTTGGAATGGGGGCCGCAATTTTTATACCCTACCTCCTCTTGCGTTTTTTGAGCAAGAAGGTTCGGGATGCCGGCGGCGGTGGTAGCCTCGATAATAATCTTGCCACAGAGCAAGAAACCGACACGTAACATCGTGCTCGGAACAAAGATGCAAAAGCCCAGGAAGCATCCCGGGCTTTTTCTTTTTGATAAAATAGTTTATTTCACCCCGGCGTTTACTGATCCGCATGCCCCCATTACTTTTGCAGAGCCTGCCGTATACGCGCCAAAGACACCTCTCTCCCCAACACCCAAGCACAGTCAAAGGGCGAAGGTGATTTTTGCTCGCCCGAAAGCGCCACGCGCAGCGGCCAGAGAAAATCTCCTCGCTGCTCCCCTGCTGCTTCCAAGAGAAGCTTCTCAAGGCATGTATGGTCATGCCATACATCTTCTGTTTGTTTCTCTAAAATATCAAGCGCGTGCGCCAGAGCGATTCGTGTTTCTTCGAAAGAATTTTCTTTCCAGCGAAGCAATCCTCGATCATACTCAATGGTATCTGAGAAAAAGAAGGGGTTCTGCTCGCCGATATCCGAAAGTTTCGCCAGTCTTTCTTGCTCGATGATCAGCACTCGCTTCAGGAATTTTTCCTCATGCTTTTGGCCATACCATGGCTTGTTCTGCATAAACGGCAAGGCTCTTGCGTAGAGTTCATCCAAAGGTAAACGCTTGATATACTCTCCGTTCAACCAATCCAGCTTTTTCAGATCAAAGACCGCTCCGGCTTTGTGCACATTTGAAAGATCAAACTTTTCAGTCAGCTCTTCCATGGAAAATATTTCTTGCGTACTCCCTTGGCCCGGATTCCATCCGAGTAATGCCACAAAATTTATCAACGCCTCCTCGAGATACCCTTTCGCCAGATAGTCCTCAACCGCCACATCTCCTTGTCGTTTCGAGAGTTTGGATTTATCCGGATTCAATAAAAGCGGCAGGTGAGCAAACTGCGGAGCCTCCCAGCCAAAAGCCTCGTACAAAAGCACGTGTTTCGGAGTGGAGGGAAGCCACTCTTCCCCGCGGATCACATGCGTAATTTGCATGAGGTGATCATCCACCACGTTCGCTAAATGATAGGTAGGAAAACCATCAGACTTCATCAGGACTTGATCATCGAAAGCATCGGTAGAAATTTTTACCTCGCCACGAATCATGTCCTCGAAAATGACTTGCCGATTATCAGGAACCGCAAAGCGAATCACGGATGGAAGACCGAGAGCTCTATTCTTTTCAATGTCTGATGGAGAAAGACTCCGGCACTGTCGATCATATTTGGGCGCCTGTTTCTCAACTATCTGACGAGCGCGCATCTCTTCCAGTCGCTCCGCGGAACAGAAGCAGCGATACGCTTTTTTTTGTTCTACCAATATCTCTGCATACTGGCGATATACATCAAGTCGTTCAGATTGAATATATGGCCCGTATTTTCCCCGCTCAACAATATCCGGGTAACGTAAAGACTTGCGACTCACTTCTGTTTCCGACCCGCTATTCACAAAGATACCTTCATCATGCAGCACCCCAAGATGTGTTAATGATCGGAACAAACTTTCGACCGCTCCTGGAACAAACCGGCTCTGATCCGTATCCTCAATACGCAGCGCGTACACTCCTCCATGCCGCTTTGCAAAAAGATAGTTATACAAAGCCGTACGCAACCCGCCTACATGGAGGTAGCCAGTCGGTGAAGGAGCAAAACGAACGCGAGGCAGAGCAGAAGGCATATTGACAGGTATATCAAAATTAGGTATGGTTTTGAATCAAGTTCCTTGACCCATTGTAGCCCAAAGAAGCTCTCAATTCAATTCCTTCGAGGAGACGTCATGCTTAAAAAAACTCAGCGGAAATTTTCCTTCCAATGCCAAGGCTGGACCGTTGTCATCCTACTCCTCATCCAAACTGCCGAACAGGAAACCGAGGAATTTTGTTCAGTGTGCAGGGCTCGCATCAAGCAGCGCACCTATCACATCTCATACGGAGACATCTACGAGAACGAGAAGCTCGTGATTGATAAGAAACGCCGGACAGAAATCTTGTCTATCTTCCCGAAGCTTTTCGGTATCGATGTGAATAACACGAAAGCATTTGAATCCTGTTTCCATGCCGAGTGTCCCGAAGGCGATGCTCTGCGCATCAAGTTCGAGAAACTCCCCTTCCCCTTCTTTCTCCATGAAGAAGAAGGAAATCACACCCCCCAAGGAGACCTCATGAATACCTTCTTTTGGATTCTTCTTAGTGTAGCAGTGTTCGCTCTTATTCTGATCGGCATCAGCTATTTTCTCCTCGGCTGGTTTCGAAAATGTAATCTGTGTGGTAGCCGGCATACCGCCATCAGCACAGAAAAGGAAGTGGATGCTCACGGCAACCAGCGTATCATTACGTATCGCCAATGCTACAGCTGCGATATCTACCTCCCGGTGGAGAAGAAATCTTCCCCTCGTTCACTACAATGAATACCTAACTGCATCGCAGATCAAGATGGACGGCCCTTGTGTTCAAGCGGTCGTTCTTTTTTTTGTTACTTTTTCCAACATGACGAGTGCCGGAAAAACTACGATCGCCCTCCAGATCCTTCTCCAACGACCTGGCTGAAGGAGAAAACGCCACGCCCATTCTAAACCCATATGCGAGAGCCAGCGCGGGGCACGCTGAATTTTACCTGTCAGATAATCAAAACTTCCGCCAACACCCATAACCAAACGAAGGTCCCCCGGAGCAGAACGCAATGACTCAAGAAAAAGTTCTTGCGCGGGAGCACCGAAGTTACAGAAAACCAGTTGATAGTTTTTAGCTTTTAGCTGATAGCTTTTGAATTCAGCAACAACTCTATTCTCTCCGTCTATTTTTATATTCGGATATTTTTTTAAAATAACTTCTCGCACCTCCTCATACGAGCTCAGCCCGTCAGCACGGACAGCGAGGTAGACTGATATTTTTTTTTCATTTGCAATCCGGAAAATTTCTCCCATCAAATCTGCTCCCGGAAAACGTTCCAACTGTTTTCCTTGCAACCACCCCGCTAACACCAGTCCAAAACCATCGGCAATGCGCAAGTCCGCCTGCTCTACAGCCACACGAAATGCCTGGTCAGTTTGTGTCCGCACCAAAAATTCCGGATTCACGGTCACGATACGATGAAACCCAGCACCAGTCAGCCATGCTTCACACTGTGACACCAGTTCACGCTGAGAAAGCGTATCTATATTGATACCCAAAAGATGCATACCACACAAACAAAAAAGATCAGGCGAGCGATACCGATTCTAATGGAACATATTTCCGCTTCCCTTCTTCCATCACGCTTTCATACACAATGACCGTATCGATAGGTTCAACCAGATAGATATCTTTTTCTACTACCGGTTTTGGATCAAGTTTCTGGAAACGCGCCTTCTTCATCCGGGCTAAAGTCACATGCGGACGGTACACCTTCGGTTCACTGGATACCACGAATGACAGCTCGCGCTCGAGTGCTGTTTTAAGATCGCGTAGCGCATCACTAGGTTCACCCGCCAACCAGACCATTTTGGCTTCTTCTGGACTCGGAAGAAACCGAATGCCCGAGAACTCAATTTCGAATGATTCTCTGGTCTCGCACAACGCTCGAACTTTTTCACAGATTTCTGGCACTAAGGCTTCGTGTACAAATCCCAGAAAAAAAAGCGTGATATGCAGATTGGTCTTGTCGGTTTTAAGAAAAACATCTTTTGGCCACACTGTCATTTCTTTCGAAAGACGGGAAGCCAGAGCCGAAGAAAGCGGTATACCAACAAAAAGTCTGCGTTGGAGCATAGTTAATACGAGAAATGAATAGCTTAATTGTAGCTTAAAAAAGCCAAAAAAACAAGTGTTTGATTGAAAAATTCCTGCAGCATACAGTGGGCAGGAAACTTGGTACAATAGAAGCACACTCTATGCGAACCATTCTGCACCAAATCGAAGTCGCCCCGCTCACCATTTTGCCCCTCAAACGGTCGCCCTTTTTTACCTATTTTGCTCGTCAGCCTATCCCTCACGGATCCCTAGTTCGTATTCCTTTTGGTAAACAGATACTCAAAGGTATTGTTTTCTCTTCGGCTCCGCTCCCCACTCGTCCTGCATCGTGGATAAAGGAAATTGAATCTGTCATAGTACCAGCGTATCTCACTCCTCAACAACTCGCTCTGGCACAATCCATCAGCGATCTCTATTTCACCTCTCTTGGAAGAACCCTCATTCATTTTGTTCCCGATCCAGATCTTCATCCAGAGCCTCAAACGATCCCTTCCTCAAAGGATACTCCGCGTCACCGTTTCCGTACCGCACTCAAAAAAGCGCTCGCTCCCCTCACTCAACCTGGGCGACACGCACTGAGCGTAGTTCCCGAAGATCGCTACGAAGCCCTTGCATTCCTCATTCAGAGCCGGCAATCTCAACAGGCTAAAAAAAAGCCACGCTCTTTGGCTCTTATCGTACCAGAAATTATTGGTGCTGAACTGTTAGCAGCTGCTCTCGAACGCTTCGGGATCGAGCACCGTCTCCTCACCAGTGCCCTCACCAACAAACACTTTGCGGCTGCCTGGGAATATGCCCGGACTCCCGGCGCTGTAATTATTGGAACTCGGCAAGCCCTCTTCGCGCCCTTCTCTGATCTCGGTACGCTCATCCTGGTGGACCCGATTGATGATGCTTACAAGCAATGGGATATGAGTCCGCGTTACGACGGTCGCCGGATCGCCTCTCTCTTAGCACAAGCGTTCCAATCTGACCTCATCACCTTTGCTCCATTCCTGAATATCACTGATACCAAAGAAAAAAGCGAGGAGCAGCTCACGCACACCGATCTTGTTACTGTTTCAGCGCTTGCACCCATCGAAGTCGTTAATCTGCGCCTGGAACGTTACCGAAAAAATTATTCTCCCCTTTCCGAAACGGCCCGTACCCGTATCAGCCAAGCACTCGCCAGCCAAGAAAAAATCGCACTCATTGTAAACCAATCCGGATATTCCAAAATCACTCGCTGCGAAAAATGCAAACATATTTTCCGTTGCGCGCATTGCCAGGCACCGCTTCATCCGGAAAAATCAGGCAGTTATATCTGCACCGCCTGTATGCTGCGTACCCCGCTCTTTCCAAGCTGTCCCCACTGCGGCCAGATCGGATTCCGTCAGGTCGGTTTCGGTACCGAGCGAGTCGAGCGAGAAGTGCGCAAGCTCTTTACCTATGCCCGCATTCAACGTATCGACCGATCTGCTCTCGAAACCAAGCATGATCGCTCTTTCCTCACACAAACAGATTTTTTTGAAAATACGGATATTTTCATTGGTGTCCCTTCTCTCTTGAATCATCTCACCCACCCCTCAATCACGACCATTATTTTTGTTGACGTCGATACATGCTTAAGTTTTAGCGATTTCCGTACGGATGAACGTTTCTTTGAACGCATCTTTCGTTCGAGACTCTTGGCTGGAAACCATGGAAGAGTGCTTCTTGAGACCTTCCAGCCAGAAAGCGCCTTCTTTCAGAAGCTCAGTCAAAAGTCCTACGAGCCCCTTCTCCGTTCACTCCTCGACGATCGCGCCGCCCTTGTCTATCCTCCCTTTGCAGCACTGGCCGCTATCGAAGTTTTACGGGACTCACCTACCCTCGCCAACACCGGTGCAGAAAAGCTCGGACAAGCCATTCAAACATTGCCAGAAAGCGAAAAATGGCGTATTTTCATACAGCAGGCCCCTGAGCGCCGTTTCCGCGGAAAATATATTGCCCGCGTTCTCGTACGCGTTAAAGGCGATTATTTTCCCAAAGTTTTAGAACAATGGCTCCGGTCTCTCCCTAAAGATACTTTTGTTGATCGAGATCCCCTCTCTCTCCACGTATGACCTCACTCAAAATCGTTACTGGCAAAAACGCTCCGGTGCTGAATACCAAAGCAGTTCCGGTATTGTTACCGTTGTCTACTGCCACCAAGCAGCTCCTCAAAGACATGGTCGTCATCATGCACCAGGCTGAAGGAGTCGGCCTCGCTGCTCCACAAGTAGGTGTTTCGGAACGTATCTGCGTCATTGAACTTGACGATGCTGTGAGCTTCTATATCAATCCCGAGATCACCAGCCGCTCACAGGAAAAAATTCTTTTTGAGGAAGGCTGTCTCAGTTTGCCTGGGCAGTTTTTCCCTATCGAACGCCATGAACGCATCACCGTAAAATACTGGAACGAAAAGGGTCTCCCAAAACGCATTCGTGCCGACGGTCTACTGGCTATCGTACTCCAGCATGAAATCGATCACTTAAACGGTATGCTTATTTGCGAACGTTATCAGAAACAGAAAATTAAACAAGGAAAAATCTATGGACGCATCATCGAATAGCCCCCTGACCGAAGAAAAGATCACGATTACCATCGAAGAAAAAGTACCCAAAGTACGCATAGTCTTTATGGGAACTCCGCAGTTCGCAGGAACCATATTAGAAAGCCTTCTTGATCATCACTACAACATCGTTGGCGTGGTTACCCAACCAGATAAACCCGTCGGGCGCAAACAGGAACTTACAATCAGTCGCGTGAAAGAAATCGCTACCGAACGTTCGCTTCCTCTCTTGCAGCCGGATAAGCTCGATGATGCCTCCGTGAGCAATATCAAAGAATGGAAACCTGATCTTATTATCGTCGCTGCCTACGGGAAAATTTTGCCAGCCAACATCCTGAAGATCCCAGGCTTTGGGTGCATCAATGTGCATGCCTCGCTCCTCCCAAAATGGCGCGGCTCTTCACCTATCCATAACACACTACTCTCCGGAGAAACTGAGACCGGTGTCACGATCATGCTCATGGATGCTGGTATGGATACCGGCGACATTCTTGCTCAAGAAACAACTTCTATCGAAGCCGATGAAACACGCCCGGAACTCGAAGCACGCCTCGCTACCCTTGGAGCGGTTCGTTTGAGACATACTCTGCCCGATTTTATTGAACGCAAAATCACCCCTGTAAAACAAGATGATAGCCAAGCCACGCTGTGTCAGCTTATTGATCGGGAGGATGGTCGTATTTTTTGGGACACCGATTCGCAAAGCCTCTACAACCGCTACCGAGCTCTTACTCCCTGGCCAGGTGTGTTCACCTACTGGAAGCATGATGACTCTTTGCTCCGTTTGAAGCTCATCACCCTTTCTCACCTCAAGCAGTCTCCGCAAATGAAACGCGCCTTAGGCGAGGTCTTTGAAATTGGAGATTCTATAGGGGTTCAGACAACTACCGGTGTTATTATTCTGGAAGAAGTCCAGCTCGAAGGAAAAGAACGTGCTGATATCCGTTCCTTCGTTAATGGCTATAAGTCATTCATTGGGAGTACTCTCCAATAATCTTGCTATGCCAACTCGTCGCGCCTCCAGTCAGCAAAGCGCCGCTGTATTTATAGGGCTCATTGCCATTCTGTGCGTAGGGGCGTTTGTCGTCAGCAAACACCTCCTTCACTCCCCAGACAATACATCTTCTGCCGATACCACACCCTCTCCTTCTTCATCAAACGAACTCCCCTTTATCACTCAGAATGATGCCTGGATGCGCTCAGAACGTGATAGTAACATTACTTTTGTAGATATTCGTCCAGGAACTGAGTTCGAACAAACACATATTCCTCAGTCGAGACCTCTGGCCTTTGATGCGCTCAACAGCTATCAGCCCGATGCCGGTAAGATCACGGTTATCGTCTATGCCTCCACGCAAACCGAACTCTTGCCTCAGGCTGAAGACATTCTTCAACACTCTGGAATAGAGCATTTTTTTCTGCGTGAACCTTTTGAGAACTGGGCAGCTGCCGGCCAGCCTACCCTGTCTATTGGTAACCCCGGATCCTTTGTTGATCAGTCAAAAATCACCTATCTCACTCTTGATCAAATCAAACCCTTTCTTGACTCCCACCCCAATGCGCTCTTTCTCGATGTACGTTCCGAAACGGAATTTCATACCTCTCATGCCCCACAAGCCCTAAATATCCCCTTGGCTGATTTGGAGTTCAGGTTTACTGAACTCCCTCGATCAACCATGCTCCTTATTTACGGAAAAAATACCACCGATGCCTTTCGCGCCGGTGTGCGACTCGCTGATCTTAACCTCTACCTTACTCGTGTCATCGACGCCACCCCCTCTGACCTCGAAAAATCCGGCATCCCTTTTGAGAAGTAAAAAATAAAAAACCATCCAGTACGTCGGGTGGTTTTTTCTATTGCTCAAGCATGGCGAGCAGTTTAGTTGTCGTGTTCCAGTTGCGGATGGTCATGGATCGGTACTCCGGCGTGCCGGCTATCCTGCTGAGCCGACTCCGGGTCCGCAGAGCACTGAGACGCTCTGAATAAATCACGCCCTTGCCCGGCCATACCCTATCGACTCCCTCCCGTGGATGAAACACTGACAGAGCCTGAGGCGCATCGATACCCATGAGAAATATCACATCACTATGATACTTCTCCGGCTGCTCGCCGAATCCCTCGGGCTTCTGCTCGATGACGGACCGGAGTTTCGCCTGAGACAGCACGAGGACCCTCACGAGCTCACTGTCGAGCCGGAAGTTCTTCGGCAGAGCTACTTCGATCAGTCTCGCTACCGCATCAGCCGACCGCTCAGAGCGGAGTATCGCGTTGCCGCTCGCGATATAGGTCATTACATCGGAGAACCCTAGGTCCTCCAGGCATTGTCTCAGTCCCGCCATCGGTATCTTGTTCTTCCCACCGACATTGATCCCACGTATGAGTATGATATACGTATACATTGACTGAGTATATCAAAAGGTGAAAAATTGAGAAAATGAAAACCCCGCACTACCGTTCGGTAAAATGTGGGGTCAAAGGACTAAGTATCAAGAGTCTAAGAGGCCAAAGATACAAAGTCCCAAGTGCTAACTTGCGAAGCGCAGAGCCGGTTTGCTGTCGATCCAGTCGTTGCCAAGCCAGTTCCAGAACACCACCACCTTACCGCGGTGCTCGCAGAGATACGGGACGTCGAGGTTGCCATTGCAGTCCTGCACGACTGATTTCCAGAGAAAGGCCTCTTTGCCTTGGAAGAACTGCCGGAAAACGGCCAGGCCTTTCCTCTGAATCTCTTCGCCATCACGGAGGGAGAGGCAGCTCTCGAGCATCTTCTTTTCTTTCAGATACTCGTAGAGCTTGTTGCCTCCCATGTAGCGGCCATTCTTCTGACCGTCATGGAGCCAGGGCGCCACGCTGGTGAGGTCGTATTCGGCCAGGCCGGTGGGTTCCAGTTCCGGATGCATCACCGTCTTCACCCAGTCGGGATAAACCGGCCGGATGGAACGGTCGACGCGAACGAGGGTATCGAGCGGCGCTTCGGGTAACAGTGACGCTCTCTTCACTCCTTCACGAAGCACTTCAGCAAAACGTGTCCGCCAGAGTTCGCCATCGGCACTGCCGACCTTGTTGATGGTGTCGAACAAAACTCCCAGTCGTTCTTGCGGAACACCCACGAGGGCACGAACGATGGGGGCGAGCATGTCATTTTTGGACATGGTCTATCTCCTTTGCAGGCGCTAGCGGGCTCTCGAGTCTTCGAGTTTGCCATAGCAGAGAAAGGCCTAGATGAAGCCACTTTCTGCTATGGCAAATATCCTTTGATTTTTAAGGTTCAACACACCATTAAACCTTTTTTTAAACTCAGTGTCAATATCTCTTTTCTCCATCAAGAAATTTTTAAACCCGCAGTGAACCCCGAAATCCACGAGCAGCATAGTACGATTCCGCACCATTGTGATAAGTGAAGACTGTATCATAGCGGCGATCACAAAAGAGTGCACCGCCGAGTTTTCGCACCTTAGCCGGTGTTTGCACCCAGCTCGATGTTTTCAAGTCAAACCCTCCCAGCTGTTACAACTCTCGATACTCCTCTTCTGTGAGCAGCTCAATACCCATAGCTGCCACCATATCCAAAACATCATTTTCTGGCGCATGTTCTTTCCTTGACTCGAGCGCTTCACGGTCATAGCACATACTGCGACGGCCCTGAGGACTTTCTGGCGAGCAGTCATAAAAAACATATTCCCCTGTTTTGCTATCGTAATCAACCACATCTGGTTCACCACCAGTCTGTTCCATCTCACGGAGTGACCAGAGTTTTTTCTTATTTTTCTCTAATCTACTTTCTACCTTCGCCCACACCATTCGTTTATGCCGTTCCCTATTTTTCTCAAAACGGGCTTTCAATACCTCGAGCAGTTCTTGGTACTGCTTGGGTGTGAGCGTCTTTGTGTGATCCTTCGTTTTCTTCATACTTTTTTTCTCTCTTTTGTGCACAAAATTAGGCATCCGGAATTTCTGGCTCCACAAGTTTTTGCAGTTTCTCTAATGACTCCTGCCAACCCAGGTAACACATTTCTGTCGGTATAGCAGACGGGATACCCTCCTGGGTGATCTCCAGCTCTGTACCACACAAAACCTTCCTCAACGAAACCGAAGTAATCATTTCTCCTGGCAAGTTAGGGTCGTCAAACCGATCGGTGTATTGTATGAACTCATTGGGCTTGAGTTCCAAAAATGTTCCCCCAAAAGAATGCCCGTTTCCCGTAGAAAAATTCGTAAACGACATCTTGTAGACACCACCCACACGCACATCCATTGCCTGCACGGTGCACAAAAATCCGTAGGGCGGCAGCCAGCACGCCATGGCATTGGCATCGGTAAAAGCGCGGTATATTTTTTCGGGAGTTGCTTTAAAAACTCTGTGCAATTGTACGCTATTGTTTGGCATATACTTACTTTTAAAATATTAACCGTTCTTTTTCATTTCTCATCTCCATTATACCCTTCTCAAATAAAAAACACACCCGGGATGGATATGTTTTATGCTCCGCCTGATAGATAACACTAGAACTTGTTTAGTGTATGCTTAAACGCGTAGAAAAACTAAAGGACTGAGACTATTTTCGGCCGGCGCTCGGTAAATTCATAAAGTTTGGCTGGGCGACTACGTCCTTCTCGCCGCATCTTTCCTGTAGTATGGACCAACTTTATTTCTTGTATTTTCTTGCGGAAATTGCGCTTATCAAGTGCGGTACCGAGAATGGCTTCATAGAGTGACTGGAGTTCGGTAAGAACAAATTCCCGAGGAAGCAGAGCATAGGCAATATTGGAATAACCGAGTTTATTCTTCAGTCGTTCTCTTCCTAAGCGGATCATTGCCTCATGGTCAAAGGCAAGCTTGGGAAGACGCGCCATGTCATGCCATTTAATATCTGAATAGTATTCCGTTGTCTTAGGAGAAAATGTATCACTATTTACCAGAGCAAAGTACGCCACAGCAACACTCCGTCCACGAATATCTCGATTCGGGTCACCAAATGTTGCCAGTTGTTCAAGATATACTCCCTCCACCCCAGCTTTTTCGTGGAGTGTACGTTTGGCCGCAGCCTCAAGCGATTCCTTGGGGAGAATCAATCCGCCAGGGAGAGCCCATTTACCTTCATATGGTCCACTCCCAATTTGAATCAGAAGGATTTTTAACTTCCCCTGAATCACTGAAAAAATAAGGGCATCTACAGCTATAAGGAAATGGGTAGCGACTGGTTTTAGAGTTCGTGACATATATATTTATAAGGATTTCTCTTCTTACCCTACCCTGTTTTCTGATTTTACGTCAATATTACACTAAATATACTAAGCCCAACCTTGGAATATGTCTTTAACAATGGTATTCTTCCGTGTGAAAAGATAAATTTTGTACATGGAGAAATTTTCCCTCAAAACACCTGAGGTACCTCTGGAAAATTTAGTCGTCCCTCCGGCTATTGAAACTTTGAGACATCCTACCAACCTAGGTAGTTTTTGGGATGAGACAATCCGCAATAATGCCGAACTACAGGACCAAGCTGCTCTGCGAGAAAAACTCCTCTATACGCTAAAGGCTTTTTTTGAGCGTGTCCCTCAAGTCGAAACAAGTCTCGTTCAGGCCCTTGAATCAGAACTTCTACTTCCACAAGAGGCAGGTGCTCTCTACACCGAACTAACTGAATTTCTTGAGCAAGATCCCGAAAACGCTGCTTTGATACTCTACCTCCCGTTTGAGCTCATTCCTCAAGCCGAAGAATTAGAGAAAAAATTCTCAGAAGTACAGCCTGCTGCTACCAGGTTTCTATCCGCTTTTAAGCGTGCCTGGGAACAACTTCTCAATCGCTCAGATTTTCGAGCAGACTTCGCCGATGGCGATATCTCAGAACCAGAATACCGCCAATCGCATCTGCCACGGGTCATAAAAGCTGCTCATCTCATTCCGGTACTCACAGAAAGAGGACTCCTGACTACCCAAGAAATACTCACCCTGATGGAAGAAACTGATGATGCCCTGCTGGCAGAAAGTATCGCTGATACTCTGCCTGTACTAGCTGACAAAGACCCTCTCTCAACTTCAGATCTTAATCGAATGAAGCACTCGGAGAACCGATTGGTATCACGCATGGCTATTATCCTCGAGAAAAATCAGGCATCACAGAAAATGGAACTCCACCCTCAAACCGCAACCCTTGAAGATAGTTTCTCAAACTTTGATACTGGTATGGGGAAAATACTGCAACGTTTTACTCCTAAAGACCCCGCGCAATCTCTTCACCCTCGTGAACGCTGGTTACAGTCAGTTTCACAAGAAAAACTTATCGCCGAAGAAGCCGACCAGCTAATGCCTTTGCTCCTGAAAGAAGAAGGCGTAGGAAGCTTGACCCAGTATCTTGTTGCTCACCCTACCACAGAACATAACCTCTTGGCAGTAGAAGCTATACGGAAAACCCTGCTTTCAAGTGCACGACAAGATATTGAGAAAGCATCTTCCCTCTATACACTCTACCAACCCCTCCTCTTGCGCCTTCGGTCTGAAGAAATACCTGTTCTACAAGATTCAGTCCGGAAACTTTTTTTCCATCTTCACACTGCCAGGATAATCACCACAGAAGATTTACACACACTGGGCTTAGAGGCACCAAAACTTGATGCTTCTTTTGAAACACGCCAGGGTGCGTTGGAAACAGAGGCTCGCACAGCTCATGCCCTGACCCAAGCCATCGCTGGCCACCCTGAATTATCGCAGCAACTCTACCCCGTGGCGATACTCATTGGCTCAAAAATGAAAGGGTATGCCAAAACAAAAACCGACTTCGACGTTGCTGTGTTTGTCCGACCAGGCACTATGGAAGAAGCTCGCCAGAAACTCCAAACACAGCTTACAGAAATATTTGAACAACAAGGTATTGATGGATCCGCCATGGAGTTTTGGCTCGAAGAAGAAGATGAGTCTCTCTCCATCCGTGACTACGAAAACCCTGATCCTCATCGAGGAGACAGTACTTTACCTCATCCCCTGCTCGGAGCATGGTATGGCGATCAGAAAGCTATCGCAGAACTGTATAAAAAACTCATGCCAGGATATCTCTACTCCAAAGGAAAAGAGATTCTCGGTGAAGATGCTCGTCAAATATGGTTGAAAGGGATGGAACACGATATTCTCCAGTACCGACTGATGCACAAAGGTTATCGAGAATTTTTTCCTTCTCAGGGGGGTATCTCTACTCCTCATGCTAATGATATAGATGGCGATAGCGCCTTCTATGATTCAGGTTACCGTCGATTAGCTACCAAACTTTTTATAGACAAAGTCTTCTTGCCTCAACTTACCCGGCCATAAAAAGAAAAGACGGCCCTAGTTAGACTAGAGCCGTCGGTGACAGGAGTTCCTGTCAGGTTGGGCAGATCAGAGCTGGACCTTGCGACCGATGCCAGCACCGCCGCGACCGGTACCGGTGTCGAGCCGATCCCAGGGGATCATGGCGCCCAGTTGGAACAGGGCGCTCAGATAGTAGTACTCCGGCTCTCCCGCCGTGACATTCTGAAGTTCGATCACACCGAGCGTGTACTGCTTAAGGTTGCGTTCGAGACGCGGGTAGTCCGAAGACACCGCCACCCCGAGCGTACGGAGCATCTGCTCGCGATTGACCGCCCCCACCTGCGCGGGAAGCGACGGGGTCTCGAGCACCTTGCGGATCTGCTGTGCATCGAACGCCAGCGCCATGGCGACCGGTATGCCGGTGCCAGCGAACACGTAGTTGATGTCGTTCACCACACCTTCGGCCGCGTCGCGAAGACCGTCGGTCGGAGGCGGTTGCATCGCGCCAGGAGGGAGCGGCCCTCCACCGCCACGCAGAGCGTTCACCAGGGCTGCCGGGGTTGACGCCACGTTCATACTCTGGCTCCACGCGTCGACCCACTGCTTCAGCTGCTGGTGGTAAGCCGTCAACGACCCCCACAGCCGCTCATTGATCCGACGCAGGAGAGCAGCCTTGCGCGCCTGGGTAGCGAAGCGGCCGTCAACGCCGGGTATGGCCGAGAAGATCTCGGAGTAGTTGCGGCGCGTCAGCAGGTTCTGCATGTGGTAGAACTCCTCGCCGACCGGCTCTTCGAGCGATTCCGCCTGGTGCTCCATCGCCTCGCCGATCTTGTCGGGAAGGTCATAGAGACCGAGACGAGCGGCCAACGCGGCGCTCACAGTGCCGATGACGGTCTCCTTGTTGAACTTGAGCGTACCGCCGACCTTGAAAGCCGAGAGCCATGCTTCGTCCGAGGGGACCGACGGGAGCACATCGAACGTCGCGGCGCTCATCGCCGGAACAGCTGCGTCACTCGCAGCCGGAGCCGGAGCGACCTCACGCAGACTGACGATCGCCTTGGCGAGCTTGGCCTTCGGAACGTTCGAGCCTACCGCCGCGACGATGTCGGCGTCGGAAGTGAATTCGCGGTTCTTGAGCAGACTAATGGCTTCGTCCCCGGGTTCGCCGACGAGGTCCTTGAGGGCACTCGTGACGTCTTCGGGAGACTTGCCGATGGCAGCAGCGAACGGCGTGATGTACGCGACCCACAGTTCGGGCAGCGCGGTGGTTGAGTCAGACATGGTTGCATTCTCCTGGAGTAGAGCGGGATTCACCCGCGGGATCAGAAAATCGCCTTTTCGAATTCAATTGGACCGAACGCGAGCATGCGAAGGGGGATGCCGAGCTTTTCGGCGATGACCTCACGGGCAAGCGCGATTGCGCCTTCCTGCGTTTGGCCTCGGGGAAGTTCGTGGCGAGAGATAACAGGGCGTACACCCTGAAGCACTTTTCCAAGCGCCTCCTGGTGCCACAGTTGATCGTTATCCTCACCACGCCGGACAACGATATTTCCTTCTGGGGTGAAGTAGCGTGAATCAGTGGCGCCGTCGTAACGATCACACACTTCCCACACACCTCGCCGCATCGGGCTATCGAACCACGTCATTGCCATCGCATCGAAAGCACCTGGCCCTCCACACACGTTCTGTGCGTAGCGGAGCGAGACGAAATCGAGCGGGCCGACACGGACTTTGCCACGATAGCGATTGGGTTTCCCCACCTCTTCAGGCAGAAGCGCCTCGGCCATCTTCGGATCATCGATCACGAAGGGACCTGCGCCGTGTCGGATCTGATAGGCACGCGTGACACCGAGCTTCACCACTTCGCCATCCCAACCATTCTCCCGAAGGAGGCTCCACGAGGTGATCTCGGGAAGCGTCCGAAGTCGAGTGGTATGCGGATGGAAACCGTGGAATCGATCAGTGAGCACGCCATGGGAACTTTCGACCACCACGACACCGTCTCGCGAGAACACCTCCCGGCGGAGATAGTCCTCGTCGACAATGCGTGCCTCCTTCGCGAACCGCCGGAATTCCTCCAGCGTCCACTCGAAGAAGTCGTCGTTCCGGATGAGTCCGATCTCTTCTTCAACCAGCTCAGCATCTTCGATCATGAACCGCATCTCGAAGACGAGTGCGAGGTCCTCAAGCTTTCGCTTGCGAACAGCAGCGAGCCGATCGCGAAGATCAGATCGCCGCACATCACCCGCCCTGATGGCAAGTTCTGGGTAATGGAGCGAGTCATAGTACGCTTCACCAATCCCCACTCCGACAATACCCCTCGGGTTCTCCTTGCGTGCCAATTCCTTGAGACGCGAAGCGATACCGTGAAAGGGAGTCGAAAGGAGTGCCCGGCTGTCGATCGCGATGCGCGACAGAGGGTCGCCGACGCCGTGCTCGTAGCGAAGCGCATGCGCCTCGTTGAGGAGCCCGATCGGCGAGAGTACGAAGCGATCAGAGACGAACGTGCGTGCGCCGTCAAACGTACCACAACCGAACTGGCTGAAGTTGAATCGCTCACCGCGCGAGGTTGTCACGCCGTGACTTCCTTGCGCGCCACCAACCTTGATGACGGTATGAGGTTTGCGGAGAGCGCAGAGCTTGTGCACTACGCCTCCTTTGCCCCCATCGCCACCACCGAGATCAGTGACCGTATAGGCTTTCTTCTCGGTCATGATTTCCTCGTTTCTGTGGGCACGGGATGTTACCACCCCGTGCGAGTCAACCCTCGATCAGAGCCACTTGTCCTCGGCCGCATGTGCAGTCGTCGCTTCCGCGCCGTCTGCCACTGGCCAGAGGTCCTGCTTCTGAGCGTAGACACCACCCTTCCCGGGCAACTCCTTCCAATGCTTCGCTTGCTTCTGCTCGCCGATCGGGATGCCGGCAACAGCGCGCTGGATGTCGCGCGCGACGTGCCGATCACAGCCGGACTGAACGAGCTGATCAGGGAGGGACTGCAAGTCGTACACGTCTTCGGTGAGACCGATCAGTGCAGCTTGCACGTAGGCAAGGTGAGCAGTCGAGTCGACCACCACGACACGTTCAGCGTCGTAGTAGCGCGACCAGTAGTTGGCGCAACCACGACCGACCGAGATCATGAAGGCATGGGTGCGCTTCTTGAGCTCGCGCACGATGTCAACGGTGTCGGGTAGGTTCTTGGGATCGATCGTGTAACCGTTCTCCTTGACCTGATCAAACACCGTGTCGCCGAAGACGCGCACCAGGTTCTTCTTGTCGATGTGGCCGTGGCTCGTCGCGTCGGTGACCATCGAGTGGTAGCTCTTGAAGCCGTAGCGCACGATGAACGCATCGGTGAGGAACGCCGCACCGAAGAGTCCGTACTCGGGATCTTCTTCGCTGTCGCCACCGCTGCGTTCGGGCACCATCAAGGTGAGTTGTTCGGCGGTCTTCTCATCCATCTCGAACTGGGAGCGCGAGAGGATGAAGTCATCGACAACGTCGCCAAAGATGGCGTTCGCCAGTTGCGGGTCGTAGCGACCGAGCACCGGCATCTTGCCGGAGGCGAGGAGGTCGTAGAGAGTCGGCAGGGACCGGAAAGCCAACTCGACGTTCCCGCCCATCGAACCAGTCGTGTCGAAAAGCGTCTCGACCGGCATGGGGATCCCAGCGACGTTGTGAAAACGCCCATCCGGGAGTTCCACATAACGCGGGAGTGAACGGCGAATGAGGCCGTAACCGGCCGGGTCCACCAGGGGGTGGAGCTTGCCGGTCTTCTTGATCTCCTGACGGCCAGCGTACGAAGTATCGCCGGCGGCTGCATCGACTTTGGCCTTGGTGCCTGCGAAGGATTCACGAGAGAAATTGCGGTAGCCCATGAGATGCTCCTTGGTTCAGAGTGGATAGGACGCGTACGGATGAAACTTCCGTGCCCACAATACCTCCACCACTTGGTAGAAGGCGGAATGGGCTGCGTGTACGTCGTTGAAACGCCCGCACGCAAGACCCGCGAGGATGTCGCGATACTGATCGTCGACAAGCTGCTCGTCATCAGGGATGGCTCCGGATTCCGGATCACCCCCAAGGACGCGGATCGTCTCCTTGGCTGCACATGCGATCTCGTCGCGAACGACGGAGTGCAGAATGCCGCCAGGATAACGGGTTGCTTTCGACCAGTCGAAGAGCGTGACCAGATGGTGGCTGCGTTCGACGAGGATGTTGTCGCCGGTCAGGCTCCCGACCCCAACGTTCATGTTGTGCACAAACGCCAGGATCTTGAGTGTCTTCCCGAGCATCCAAGCACTGGTCTTGGGATCGACGCGAACACGGTCGCGCTCACGGATCATGGCAAGCGACACGAGGTCGCTCACCTGCTCTGTGGCGTCGAACGCAAGCATGAGGATGCGCCGATTGCCCTGAGTCTCCGAGCGGAACGAATCAACAAGCTTCGGAAACCCAAGCTGGTAGTTGAGGAGCGCGCCGGGATTCACCCTGGCGTACTCTCGTTCGAGTTCCTCTGCCCGCTCGCGAAGTTCTCCAAGAAGAAAGGCCTCTCTTTCGAGGCTGCCATTCTTCATTTCGTCCGTCGCGATCTTGAGCATGAGGTCAAGCTTGGGTTCCCCCTCGGGGTGTGCGAGGTACACGCTGTAGTGGTCGGTGCCACCGAGCTTCTGCCCGACGGTATACCTCCCCTTACTGCCTTGGATCATGAGGGTCTGACTCATTGGCTGTCTCCTTTCAGACAGTTATCACTAATAAATTGTCAAAAAAACTGACCTGTAAAAGTAAGATATTTTCCCATCTTTGTCAATAGGAACAAACCCCTACTTTTCTAACTATGTGTATTATATACACTATATATAAAAACTGTCAAATACTTCATCGAGAAATACGGGGATGAACTTCTGGCATAAGAAGTCCTAACGTCCTATTCAGGGTATGAAAAAAGAGGCTCAATAAAGCCTCAATTTACCTAGCTCCGCTTAGTGGACAAACTTAGAACTTTGGAGTGGGGAAGTATTCAGCGAAGTTTAGAAAAATTAGAGTGGGCGTTGGTATAAAAAATTGAAGGAGCAGCTTGGCATTCGCCTTACTGCTCCCTTGTCACGAGTGCTCCGGGGACTGCAGGCTATTAGAACCTATTTATAAATTCACTCTCTAACAATTTTTTTGTAAATCGTTGCATATAAGGGTCGAACATTTTTCTTTCTTCATTCAGAATTTCATCAACACTAAACCATTTATACCCGTTAAATTCTTCCTTTTCGTATTCAATTAGCTCGGTTGAGTTTCCTTGCAAAACATACCATAGACTTACATCTGTATGTCCCGCTGTTTTTCCTACTGTTACAGTTTGAGTAATGAAAAAAGGTAGTCCAGAAAGAAATTCAGCCTTAATATTTAATTCTTCTAGAGCTTCACGTTCTACCGCCATTTTTGGATGTTCATCTTTTTCTATGTGGCCTCCGCTCGGTAACCACAGCTCGGCTTTAATATGGTCGAAGAGGAGGACTTTTCTTTGCTCTGGGTCATAAAGAACAAAATAGGAAACGAGGTGCTTTGGAGGTATATCAGGTTTTTGTATACGGAAAATCTCTTCACTACTATCAATCCAATTCAAAGTATTCTCTATGTGTTCTTTCTCTAGAGAATCATATGGCGAAATACCTTCTATAATGTTTCGAATGACGCTTCTCATGAACTCCATTATACAGGTTCTAACGTCCTATTTGTAGTACAAAAAATGAGGCTTAGAAAAGCCTTAAATTTCAGTTCTCAGAGCGATGGAAGAAGTTCGAACCTATTTATTATCTAGAAAGATCGGAAAATCATCCAAAAGTAAACGCGTAAAGCTCTGCATTATCATCAAGAAATTCCAACTTCAAAAGATGATGTCCTGGATTTTCAAGAAGTATAAGCTTATACAGCTTGTCTGAATCAACCACCACCTTTCCTTCCTGAACAACATCCTCTCCGAGAGACTGCTCTTTACCATCTATGAGCACCTTTATTTGAGCCTCTCCTAGCATTGGTCTCATCACCAGAAACACTTCTTTAGCTTCAAAGTCCATTTCGAGTACTGCTCCCTTCTTCGGATGAGCATACTCGCCCATAACGCTCCACTCCCCAGAATATGCCACCCCGTTTCTTGGAAGACGGGTTGGCGCAGTATACAGAGCCGCTTGATTCCGGGTAATTCGTTCTGGCGAAGCGAAGTTCTTTATACGTTCATACCCTAGATATATTTCGGGAGTTCGTGCATAGTTTTGATATGTCGGATTCTCTATGGCTTGAGATACTGACTCAGCGCCAGCCTCTTCGAGCAATTGCTGGATCACGCGCTCGCTTTCATCATAGGCTCCCTCACCGAAGTGAGTATAGCGGACTACCCCGTCTTTATCGATGAAATACTTAGCTGGCCAATAATGATTCTGGTATGCACGCCAAGTAGCAAAGTCATTGTCCTGCATGATCGGATATGTAAGGCCAAAATCTCCAACGGCTTTCCGAAGATTCTTTTCGCTTTTCTCGAATTCAAATTCTGGTGCATGCACACCGATAATCACCAGGCCTTTGTCCGCATATTTTTGATGCCACTGCTTGAGGTAAGGGAGGGTGCGCTGACAATTGATGCAAGAATAGGTCCAAAAATCAACAATCACCACCTTACCCTTAAGCACTTCCAGTGAAAGCGGTTCGCTGTTAATCCAAATACCACCTGAAATGAGCTCGGGAGCCTTAGGGCCCTTAGGCAAGAGATCAGACATCAGTTTTCCTGGTTTTGTTTCCGTACCCTCCTTCTCTTCACCTCGAAGCTTATTAAGCTCTCTCTGAATGAAATCTTGATCCTCAAACTGAGTCAGGCCGACCCCGTATTGCGGAAAGGTATTTACTATATAGGTTTGGAAGGTTCGGTCTGCATTGGTGTAAATAGCAAAAGCAACAAGAATCATCAGTACTCCAAATCCTTTTTGAATGTTCCCTGTATTCCGAAGCAGCCATGGAACACGATTGAGAAGCTCCCGACCACCCCACATGATAAGGAGCATAGGAATAGCTGTACCAAAAGCATAAGCAAGGGTGATAAAAAAGGCTGTCAAAGTCACGCTGCCGGTGAGGGCCAAGGAAATCACCGAAGCAAGAATTGGTCCGACACACGGCGTCCATAAAAGCCCCAAAGAAAACCCGACTAATAATCCGGAACTGAAACCCTTTCTCTCGGTAGAGTGAGGTGCAAGTCCGGTGAGTCGTGAAAACATCTTTTCCATGAACATTTGAAACTGTGGCACGAGGAGCGATACTCCAAACACGCCGATGACCACCACAGCAAACAAACGGAGTGCATCAGCTGATATGTCGAGTACATTGACCAGTGTTGAGAGGAACAACGTAAACAAGGTGAAACTCGCCACAAACCCCACGATCACTCCCAGCGGCCGGGCCCGCCCAGTATCCTCGCCGCCCAAACTCGACGAGAGAATGAGCGGGAGAATAGGAAGAATACAGGGCGAAAGCACCGTGACAACACCAGCCAAAAAAGCAAAGGTGATGAGTAAGAGCATACTATTTTATGTTTTTAAGAAGTTCCGCTATTTTACCGCCATTCCATTTGGTAACGACATTGCCCTGGCCATCGATTTGAACAAAAGTATGCTGATACGTCACACCGTACTTCGCCGCCAAATCCTTTTCTGCCTGATCAGTACTTGGGTCATTATAATTCACCCGAATCACCGTCACGCCTTCTGGGATCTCACTCATCCGGTCACGAAATTCAGCATCAGCTGGCTTACAAAGCGGACACCAGCTCGCATAGAAGAAGAGTACTCGCTTGGTAGCCTTACTCCCCTCTAAGACATTAGGACCATACTCCACATATGCGCCCTTGGCCATCATCGCACCATCCGTCTCACTCACTTTCTTCTCCGGTATCGTAGTACTTTCCGTCTTCTCCATCATCTTGTCTTCTACAGGCGCATCCGATTCCTTCATCTCATTCTTAGGTGCCATCTTCTCTTCTTCTTGCACCATGGTATCTTTTTCTAGCATCATTTTGGATGCATCATCTGGTCGGTCCAAAAACCACCACGCTCCTCCAACAATGACAATCCCCCCGATCACGAGCCCCAGTATCTTTCCCATATGTTTGTAGATTAAAAAATAAATTAATTAAAATTTAATACTGTCGCCTGGCATAGCAGCGCCCAGCTATCTTGGCAAACACCATAGCCGCCAAGGTAGCAGGAAGCCACAGGTCAACATCATGAGACAAGGCTTGCACCACTGTCCCGATCAGAAGCAAACTGCCGGCTACCGTATAAGCAAACCGCGCACCAATGAAACGGTGCAATCGTTCTCGTTCATCTTCAACGTTTTCCTTCCACAAAAACATCGCAAAGATCGCAAAAAAGGCTACGACGAGACCGAGCAGAGTCATGTGAAAGACATCCGTCATCAAAAAATCGAATGGGTTAATAAACCACACGAGAACAACGAGTAACGCTCCCGTGACTACTGTCTCCGAAAAGAGTTGTGAAAAAAATTTCATAGCTTTACTTTAAAAACTTTTTCTACTGGTTCCTTAAAAAATTGAGCGATTTTGAGCGCGAGTAATACCGAAGGAATGTAATTTCCCTTTTCGAGTGCGATAATAGTCTGCCGCGTCACCCCGACAGAGAGAGCGAGCGCCTCCTGCGTCACCCCTATTCTCTTGCGATAAAAATCTATTCTGTTTTCGATAGTCTCTCCCATATATGTAAAATATACTTTACATACCTTTAGTGTATTCTATCTACTATCGATGTCAAGTATACTTTACACTACTTATCCATCCGCAACATTCGAGCCTCTGAAATCGAACAAAAGAGGCATGGATCGGCTCTTTTGTAAGTAAGCTCCGAGCCATGGAAGAAGTTCGAAGCTGTTTGATGAGAACACAAAAAGCAAAAATATCAGATAGGGGTACTCGCTGCTCTCTGCCGGCTGACTACGTTATCATACCAAGAAAAAATAATGAGCTTTTACATTTTTCTGGAATCATACGCCCAGTGCAAAAGCATCTGGCGCTGGCGGGGACGACAATTCAGATTCTCCTTCCGGCAATGCTTCTTTACCTGCGCGATATGTCGGACAATAGCCCTCCATCTTTTTATCTGCCGCATATCATCCGGACATCTGCGGCCCATATAGTAGCGGCAGTACCATTGGAACCAGCCCCGCGGATCATCCTTCCATATCCAGCCTTTCTTTTTCCAAACAGAAAGCGGCTGCGAAGCTCTGACTCGGAAGAAATTCAGCTTCGGATCGTGAAAATCAGCATTGAATTTAGCGTATTTGAACCAATCAGACGGAAACTCTTCCCGGCAATCAGTCATATATTTCCCGCCAAAAACCCCAAGTGCCAGCATCTCTTTCGGAGTCAGTTCCGGCCTGAATGATGGATCGAAATTTTTTCCAACCGGCTCAGTTAACTCGTATCGGTATCCGTCTTGCATTCTATCGCTAACCGTTATAATTTTTCTTTTTTGCCTGGACATCTTAGTTCAAAATCCAGATTAAATAGTTGAGATACGCAGCGAAGCTGACCCAGAGAATATACGGTACGAGCAACCAAGCGGCTGATTTGGAGACCCTAACAAAAGCGATGATGGTCGCGAAGATTGATAACCAGAGGAAAATAATCTCGATAAGCGCGCCGCCCGGAGAATGCAGACCGAAAAAGATGATTGACCAGGACGCATTCAGGACCAGCTGACCGAGAAATATGCCGAGAGCGATCTGTACATCCCTGCGATCTAGCCCTTTCTTCCAAATAAGAAACGCCGCAATACCCATCAGAGCGAATAGCGTCGTCCAGACCGGACCGAATACCCATGCCGGCGGATTGAGCGCAGGCTTCACGATCCCCGCATACCACGCCGGGATTGATGGCGCGGTAAAAACCGAACCGATGATACTCGGAAACAGCGACTGAAATCACCAGTTTGAAAATATTATTTTTACTCATCTTATTTTCATAAAAAAACACATCTACAGACATCCGTATCTAAGAAACCCCTATTCTCAAGTATATTCCTCCTAAAGAAAAAACGCATCCTCAATGAATGCATTTTCGCTTATGCTCGCTTGGCGAGACAGCTCTCGAACGTTTGATTGGGAGGAGGCGTTTCCTGATCCCCTTGTTTCACTGAAAGAAATACAGGGTCTTCTTGTGTTTGTTTGAAAAAGAAAAAAGCCGCTAGACGATACCATGCGGCCTAAGAAAGGATCGGGGATCACTTCTCATTTGGTGAAAGACCATAAATTATCCGGACGCTAAAACCTACTCCCTCGTAAGCCCAAGCCGACCACAAACATCCAGAACTCGATTCTTATTGTTCATGATGAAAAAATGTAGGTAAGGAACACCTCTATCGATAAGCACACGACACATGTTCGTGACTACATCCAAGGCAATCTTCGCCTGATCTTCCGGATCATATCCCTCCATGCGAGCGGAAAGCCACCGCGGAATATCCACACCATGTATCTTGGCCATCCGCCGCATCTTCTCGAAATCCGAAAACAACATAATCCCTGGAAGAATTTGGATGTCGATGCCAAGTTTTCCACAATCATCCAAGAACCAGAAGTACGAGTCAAGACCAAAAAAGTACTGGGTTATGGCATAACTTACTCCTGCTTGGACCTTCTCATAAAAATAGGTGCGATCCGAGCGAAGACTATCGGCTTGGACGTGCTTTTCCGGATAGCAGGCGGCACCGATATCTAGGTCGGTATATGTTTGACGAACGAGCTCCACCAAACGAATAGCGTAAGCTAATTCCCCTCCCGAACCCAATACGCCAGACGGATTGTCGCCCCGCAGAGCGAGAACCCTGGAGAGTCCCCGTTGGCCAATGTAATAATCCAAATGGTTACGTATGTCAGCCACGCTGCGCCCATTACAGACCATGTGCGGTACAACTTGCAAGCCAGGACAAATCTTAAGAATCGCATCCACTGATTCCGTAGTGGCAAGGCTTCCAAAGCCACCAGCGCCGCAAGTCACTGAAACGAACTCGGGATTGAGAGCTAACCGAAGCACGCGTACCAGATCAGAAAGACTGTTTAAACCGTCCGGATCAACGGTCCGCGGCGGATATACCTCAAAACTTATCTTGGTCATTTTTAGCACCCCGTTGTTGAAGAACTCGTCATGCAAACAAATGTTTGCTACGGACAATATAATACGCAAAAAATTACCCAGATGTCAATAATCTTGAAATTCTCGCTCCGAGCTCTAGAAGAAGTTCGAACCTATTTTTTTCCTTTAAGAACGTTTCAATTTCCCAAAACAATAATGCAGTACGGAAGCAAGGAGAGTCCAGTAAAAAAGAAAATAGATACCCACAAACGGAGGTGGCGGATCATCTTTCAAAAAATTCACCTGTGGCAACGCCAAAGGTCCTATCAAAATGATTTTCAAAGGCAACAGCACCATAGATGCCGCCCGCTTCCAAGCTACAGGTGAGTCACTCCCTGTTCTCAGGACAGAATCGGGTGGTTGAGGGAAACCTCGAGGGCCCGTTGATCCCAAAAGTGACGTGGTGACAAACAGAAAAACAAACCCCGTCATGAGGAAGAGAAGAACAAATTTTTTTCTTGAAATATCCATACTCCTCCACCGCACTAAAGCTACTAGAAGTATTTTCTCTTATTCGGACAAGTAATTCACTGGCATAATCTCGATTGATGCCTCGGGAATACCAAAGTGTGGATGATCCCGAAACATTTCAGCTACTGCTTCAGCCGATTCACCCTCAACGATAGAGTAAAGCATGATGTCGTTTTTAGTATCCGTTACACCCTCTTTGGTTACTTTCTTAGTCTTCCCTGCTCCCGCTGTTTCCTTGATAACATCACGGTGAGACTCCATCCAGGTATCCCACTCTTTCTTCATCTTCTCTTCTCCTGCTTTGCGATCTTCCTCTGGTTTCCGCATCCATTCTTCCAACACTGTGGCGGGGGCTAAATAGAGCACGAGAAACTTTTTCATAGTTCATGCATTACTTTTTAGAGCACCTTCAGTATACCAGATACTCATTCTGCGCTTAGGCGAGAGAAAAGAGGCTCATATTTTAAACCACTCTTTATAATCTAACTCTGAACAAAAAAATGTGATCAATTATCCTAAGTCATAAAAAAACCGCCCCCGTACCAAAAGTCTCAGGGCGATTTTTTTTATGAAGCACAAAGACACTACGCCGTCTCAATAACAGCCAATATATCCTTATTAGAAACCAAAAGGTATTCTGCACCGTCCGCTTTCACCTCGGTACCTCCATAGCGGTTATAGATGACTTTCTGATTGACGGAGACCTTGATCTTCTCGCTATCGCCAATCGCCATCACACGACCCTGCTGCGGACGTTCCTCGCGAGCCGTATCTGGTAAAAAGATACCCGCGGAAGTCTTTTCTTCGGCCTTCTCCGGAAGTACCAATACATTCTCTCCGAGCGGTTTGATATTCGGTTTTTTCATACCATTGTCTTACTGAATTACTGGAGCACTCTTAAGTATAGAGTGCTCAAAAATCACCGTCAAGAACCCTTCCTACTCCTGGTCTTTTAACCATTCTAAAGCCTTCTCTAATTGAGGGTCTTTCTTGGCGGCCACATCTTCCCGTGTCAGGGTAACTTCATCATCCGGAGCAATACCCACTTTATTGATTTGATTCCCCTTCGGCGTAAGCCATCTGGCTACCGTAATCTTCACAGCAGCATCTTTAGTGACATTCACTAATTCTTGTACCGATCCCTTCCCAAAGGATGTCTTCCCTATCAAACGCACATTCTCCCGATTTTCACGCAACGCCCCCGCGAGAATTTCCGATGCGCTCGCACTACCTTCGTTAATCAGCACAGCGGTAGGTATTTTCGAAAGTACATCCCCACCCTTTGTCTTGAGCTCGTGTTTCACTCCCTTACCATTCTCTTCAACGACCACCACCGAGCGATCTGGCAACAGAAAACTCCCTATATCAACAGCACTGTCCAAAAGCCCCCCCGGGTTATTCCGTAAGTCAATGACGAGTCCGTGCGCTTTGGCAGCTATAGCCTGCTGTACCGCCTGATCAAATTCAGCTGCCGTCTCTTCACCAAAACGATTCACACGGATATAGGCCGTAGCATCGGCTTTCATTTCAAAACGCACGCTCTTCACATGAATAACGTCCCGTTTCACCACTACATCTTTTGTCTCTTCATCCCCTTCATGGAAAATATTCAGTGTCACCTCAGTCCCTTTCTTCCCCCGGATACGGTGCACCGCTTCTTCAAGCGCTATATTGCTCGTCGTCTCACCATCAATCTTCAAGATCTTATCGCCAGCCATCAGGCCAGCGCGCGCCGCTGGCGTATCTTCAAGCGGAGCAATCACCGTCAAGACATCATCCTTGATACCCATTTCCGCACCAATCCCTTCAAAATTTCCCGTAATGTCTTCTTGGAATTCCTGATTCTCCTTCGGATCAAAGAAGGTCGTGTACGGGTCTCCGGTAGAAGCCAGCATGCCATCGATAGCCCCATAGAGCATCTGTTTAGCATCAAGCTTGGACTTATCCACAAATTTATCCTTGAGAATATCCCAAACCTTCCAGAACAAACCAAAATCCACTTCGTTCGCTTTTTCATTCTTATCCAGAATAATCGCCCCCTCCGGAGAAATAGCCGGCCCATCCCCAAGCGAAAGGGATCCTCGACCACGTTCATAACCGCTAAAAAAAGCAAGGCCAATCAAAGCAAGCACTATAAAAAATAAGAAAAATTTCTTAAACAAATGAAAACCCCGTTCGCGTTCTGCTTCAGTTACTCCTGTTTGTTCGGATGCACGCATACATTTTTTTCTTGCTTGTTTTTTACTCTACCTTCGGCACCGGCCGGCCATAATACTTCATAAAATACCGGTAGGCGCTCATAATATGCCACCAGGTCAGCTTATTAAAGAAGAGACCGAATATCCCTCCTCGTGCACTCCCCTTGGCATGATAATGGTAGACGAGAGCCTCGGGATCATAGACCACTCGGTAGCCTTCTTCCCAAAAACGCCGGCACCAATCCACATCTTCCATGTACATGAAAAAGCGATCATCCATCGGGCCAACTTTTAGCGCTGCCTCCCGGAGAACAAGCATAGCTGAACCGGTAATCCAGTCCACAGCTCGTGGCGATTGATGATCATATTCACTCATCAAAAACCAATTCAAATGTGTTTTCCCAAAGGGAAGCTTCCCAAGCCATGTCCGTCGATAGAGTATGGTTTTAGGTTGATAGTAACGGAAACAGCTCAGCTGGAGCGTCCCATTAAAATTCATCTGTTTTGGACCAACCAGCTTAGTATCCGGGTGCTCTTCTAAGTACTGCATGAGCACCGGAAGTGTCTTGCGCTCGATCAAGATATCGCTATTGATAAGGAAAACGTATTTTCCTTTGGCTTCTTTGAGCGAAATATTGAACAGTGTCTTGAAACCAACATTAGCCATGAAAGGAAAAAAGCGTGCTTGTGGAAACTCTTCCCGCATAATAAGCTCCGTATCTTCTTCCGTCTCGCTGTCCGCCACAATCACCTCATATGAGAAATCCACCCCCTTCAATTCTCGATACAGGGCCTGCAAGCACAACCGGAGTAGTTCCGGACTTTTATAACCGTTAATAGCGATCGTCACGAGCGGTTCCATCCGATTTTTTTAAGTTAGCTCCCAAGCCTCAGCCAGCCCTAGGGTAAGGACTGGAAAAGCGCTCGGATCTGGTCATAGTTTTCTCCGCGTGGCAAGAGAATATAACCAGCATTCGGATCATTCTTTTCCGGATGATAGAGCAGCCCTTCTTCTGTGGTATCAAGGACCTTCGACTGCGGATCAATATCACCCGTCTTCACATACAGAGCAAAGAATCGTTGCATTTCCCAAGCTTCAAGGTTGGTACGGACATTATTCCCAAGACTACTAACAACCCCGTTGATCTTATCGAAACTGGTCAGCGTTCCGGTACTCAGAGCCTTTTTCTTAATCGCCTGAATAACCTGGTGTTGCCGCTTGGCACGCTCAAAGTCACTTGTTTGGTACCGGGCACGAGCAAAACAAAGGGCTTTGTCACCATCGAGATCGTTACTCCCTGCCGGAAGCTTGAAGTCACCTCCACACTCAACATTCGGGTTATAACAGAGTGGGTATACTTTTGAGATATACCGCGTACCATCCTTGCGTGTGTAGTACTTATACTGGTACTGCGGCGGCTTGGTTGGTACCGTAAAAACATACGCATCACACACTTGCGGCTCACGGAATTGAATCGCCTCCTCAAACGGCTGCTCGAGAGTGACATTCACTCCTCCAAGGGCATTGACCAGATCTTTGAATCCTTGAAAATTGATAGCTACGGCATAAGGAATATCCATACCGCTGATCTCGCCTACGATCGCTCGCATATCCTCCATGCCTCCGCCTGGTCCGCGCTCTTCTCCTAAGGCATAGACGGCATTAATCTTCCTCTGTTCATCCCGATTTGGCACTTTTACATAGAGGTCTCGCGGGATAGAAACCAATGAGGCACGTGCTTGATCCTGATCGTTCTGTTTCGGATGAATCGACAGTACCATAATGGTATCCGCCAAAAGCCCCCCGCCTGCCACTCCTTCACCGCGCATACCCAAGAGCAGGATATTGATTTTCCCATTTTCTTCACCCTTGAGGGTTTTTTCTACACCCGGCAGACTCTTCACCAGACTCTTAAAAAGATTCGCATTCCCTCCGGAAATCTTGTTCAGGATCATTCCGGTTTTCCACGCAAACACTCCTCCTACAATCGCAAGAAAAGCCACCACCGCCAGAGCAATTTTCCATCCCTTGCGTTTCTTTGGTTTCTCTGGAGCCGACTTACCAATGTTTGGATCTGTCGCTACCCCCTTCATAAAGTAATTTTCAGGCATATATTTCTTGTAACAATTGAGCGCTCCGTTTCCAGGAATACCGCGATACACACGATTTTCCGGCTTCTATAAGCCGTTTTCTAAGATCAGAGTCAATGGTGAGAGTATACAAGATTTCTGCACAGGCATCAACCCTCAAAGGATCAAAATAGAGTGCTGCCTCCCCGGCCACTTCTCGTAAACACGGGATATCCGCGGCGGCCACCGGCACCCCTTGACTCATCGCCTCAAGGAGAGGAATACCGAATCCTTCATAACGAGATGGAAACGCATACACACACGCCCCTTTTATCACCGCTGGAAGATCACTCGCCTCCACAAAGCCCGGAAATATAACATTCACTCCTAGTGCCGTTTCAGCAATAGCATGATCAATATCCCTGTCTACGTGGTGCCCCGCTCGATTCCCCACTATAACAAGCTGGAGATTCGGATCTCGTTCCCGCAGTCGCGCCAGAGCTCTAATCAAGAGCGGGAGATTTTTTCGTGGTTGCAAAGTCCCTACCGCTACCACATACCGCTCCGGCAACGCATACTTCTTTTTTGCCGAAGCGACTGCTGCATCACTGGCCTCAGACTCAAATCCATCGCCAAGCGCATTGGGTATTACGGCTATTTTGTCCGATGCGACTCCGTAATATGCAACGATTTCTTCTTGAGTAAAAACTGATGGTACCACAATCGTATTCGCCCGCCTCAGAGCATGTGGGATAAGCGCCGAGAGAAAAAACCGGTCTTTCCAATTAATGAGCCACGGCAAGGCCCGAAACGAAACATCGTGGATATGCAACACTACCCGAGTTCTCTGCGGTACAAAAAGCGGCAGAATATATTGCGTATAAAAAACATCCACACGCCAGCGGCACAGAAAATACGGGACCGAAAACAGATTCCATATAAAACGATTCTTTCCAGGCAATGTCTTCACCTCTACCCGTTCATTCCCGATAATCCCGAGTTCATGATGCACCACTGAAAGTTTCCCCTGATCGGTTTCATCTGTCAGAAGGATATACCGATTTACCGTATCTAAAGCCAACACCTCTTTGGTTAAAAAGCGGAACACCATTTCATCACCCGTACGTTTTTTTCCCAAAAGCCGGATATCAATAGCGATCGTATGCATAGCAATGGCCTATTATTTTTCTGTTTACTTTATCTCTTTTTCATCCACAAAAGCCCGCCGAGTCCAAGGAAGAAAAAGAAGAAGCCTAAAAGGACACCTGAATTAAAAAGATTAAAAACCGTCAAACCAAGCCAGGCTGTATGAAAAAACATTGGAAAAGCCAGCTCGGACTGTCCTCCCGAAAATACCAAGCGGCCAGACTGAAAGCCGAGCGCAAACCAGAGTATCGAAAAGGCCAGAAAACCAATGAGTCCACTCCCCAGCCAAAATTCAAGAAATATATTGCTCGCATTGAGCGCAGCACCACGTTCATCAGTACCTAGTCGGTACCCAATAGTACCCCACCCAATACCCTGCACCAGGTGTGTTTTAAGTACTGCAAAAGTGCGCTCATAAATCGATTTCCGTACAGAAACATTCGGATCATCTCGGCCAATCTCTGTCACCACTAAGCCAGCCCGTTCAAAAGCTGCGCGCTCTTCTAGATTAATATGCTGACACCCTAAAGCCGGTAACTCTTCTAAAGACTGAATGCGTTCAGGAAGAGACCGTGCTTCTGTACAAGCAATAGTTATCTTCTGCACCCCTCCCGTTGAAACCGCTCGCTCAAAAAGATTGAAACGTGATACATGGAATACCGGTACTATAACGATCGCCAATACAACGACAGTCCCCGTACACCCCAGTAAAAGCAGTCCTCGTTTCGGCGTACCGAGCTTCCCAAAGGTTACGAGCGTAGCCAGCGCAAAGAAACCTCCCATAGCCGCAAAACCGAGCCAGGCACTCCGGGTCATGGAGAGCACAAGCACCAGCGTGCTCATAAACAAGATACTCAGCGGAAGAAACAAGGTGCTGCATTTCTGTTCCTGTACTGTCTGACGATAGAGCCAGCCTAGCGCTATAGCCGCTATAAAAAGCATATACATACCCAACCAATCAGCCTCGGAAAACGTCCCGTTCGGCCGACCGGCCATAATCTCAAAGCTCGTTGTACCCATTGCGAATAATACATTCTGGAGGACAGACCATATCGCTACTACCCCGAAAGAAGTCAAGAGAAAAGGGACTACATGGACCAGCTCCCGAGTACTCCGTACCAATACCTTTGCCACAAACAAAAGGGCTACAAAACTTGCCAACACGAAAGCCAGCTTGAAAGCCGGACCAGATGGTTCGGCCCGTAGAGCCGCGAAGCCGGCACCTGCCAAAAAGAGGAGCGGTAAAATATCCCACCACTCAAAATAGATACGTTGTACCACTGGGCGTTTTGTTAGGCTTCTTACCAAAAGCGCTCCGATCAAGATAACGAGCAGCCATTGATACGGCCGCAAAAAAACCCCTAACTCCACCGGAGCCAGGTTGATGATTTCATAGGGCAACATTCCCACCAGCAAGAGAAAGATCCAAATCGGCCGATACAGCGCTACTAAAAAAACCAAAAACGAAAAGAACCAAAAATTCACCGCACTCAACGGAAGTATTCCTCGAAGGGAACACCAAAGCCCAAGCACCCCGAGCACCACGTTGACTCCCTGAAGCGTACACGCCATATAATGCTGGCGAAGCCAGAGCGACCATCTCTGCGTATTTTCAAGTATGTTCATAAAGACAAGCATTGATCCATAACAACACGAGTAAAGTACTCATACGAAAAAGCCTGCAGACGTGTCTGTCCTTCACGACTGAGTTCTTCCCGCAATGTAGCTTCCTTCAATACGCGCTCCAAAGCAAGGGCTATCGCATCCGGGCGCCGAGGATCAATGAAAAGCGCCGCCCGCCCACACACTTCCGGAAGCGAAGCTGCTCGAGCCGCAATAACTGGTGTTGCCTGTGAAAATGCCTCGAGTGGTGGCAAACCCAACCCTTCATAGAGCGATGGGTAGACAAATACAGCCGCTCCGCGGTAGAGCGCTGGTAAATCTTCTAGAGGTACTCGCCCTAAAATATGCACATGTTCTGTGAGTCCCAAAGTATCCGCTATCCCTTCGACATCCGTGGCGAGCCGATTCGTCTGAGCATGGATCTGTCCAGAAATCACCAGCGAGGGGCACGGCTCTGTCGTATACTGGCGGCGCAAGAGCGTATAGGCTTCCAGTACCGCGCGCGTATTTTTTCGAATCTCCAATCCGCCGCCGTGGTAAATATACCCCCGCTCAAGTCCGTAGCGAGACAAGACCGCGTCCACTTCCGCATCTTCAGTGTTCCGATGAAATACTGGTGCGACTCCTGGGTAGGCCACTATCAGTCGCTCTTCAGGAATATGCAAATACTGTATTGAGTCATTCTTCGTTGACTGAGAGACGGCTACTAAGCGATCCGCCTTTTGAATACCTCTTTCAATAGCTCTCCAGTGCCACTGTTGAGAAAGCCTGCCGACATACTCCGGGAACAGCTTCGGGATAATATCGTGCACCACCATGATATGTCGAGGCGACGATGTTTGATTTTTCCTGCCTGCCGGCAAGGCAGGGATTTTGGATTTTGGAAAGATCGTTGCGGACTGGTAGAGAGACAAGAAGACATCACAGCCGTCTGCAACCGCTCGTTTAGCCAGCTCTCGTTCCCAGAGCCACTGCCGCGGCACATCATCGCGCCTCCACCAGCGCGGGAGAAAGGTTTTTACCTCGAAGTTCTCGGGTAATGCGATATCAGTCGGCTCCTGGGCATACAGGATGAATGTAGAATGTTGAATATCGAATGTAGATTTTTGGGATTCTTTTCGATATTCGATATTCTGCATTCCATATTCGGCTAACTTTTCCAAAAAGTTAGCCGTCACCTGTCCGATACCGGTTTCCGGTTTCCGCAAAAATGATGCATTGATGCCAATTTTCATATAAATCTATTGTATCAGCAAAAGAGAACGAAGAAAAAATAGCAAAACCTCTTGGTATCCAAATTTCCCTTTTGGGAGTACGTGCGCTTCGCCCAGCCGCTTCGCTTCCTCATTTTTTGTTTGAGCTCTTCCGTGTTTCACACGGAAACCATGCCCGCTCAGACAAAAAGAGCCTCCCAAAAAGAAAACTCGGATACCAAGAGAACGCCTGCTTACACACAAGATCTCTCACAATGAAAATATACTTGTATTCAGAAAAAGAAAAACTCCCGGGCGAATCATGAGAGATTCACACGGGAGCGTTGATGGAGTGTCTCAGCCTGAATCAATCAGGCCAGCCGGTCCATACGACGGCCCAAGCGTCGCGGTGCTGGCTAGCGAGTGGTGGCGGACCGAGACAAGCGGGAATACATGTTGACGCGATGGTCATACTTGCCTCCTGTGATGCGCGTACGGCGTGCGCGGCGGCCTCCCAAACTTTAGGGAGATAGGCCGGCGCGCGAGATGCCGAAGACGACAGCGGCTCGCATGCCACTGCTTACGCGCAAGGTGGTGCCGGGAGGCCGGTCGCGGGCAACGAATCTCCGGAAGACTTGTGGTCGACCGAAAATATGGTCCCGCGACCGGCGCCGGCTGGACTTGCAGACCCGGTGGCAGACGATCCTATCAGCTCATGGAAAGCACCCTACTCTCTCGAGCAAGGATTTTTCCTACTGAGGATCAGCGGCCGCGTGTGCCGGATCAGATCTTGCTGATGCCCATGGCGATGCTGGCGGCGGACTTGACGAAAAAGATATAAGACTCATCGACATTGACGGGGGGCGAATGGGTGGACATGCAGTTTCTCCTCAAAAGGGGGTACTACAACTACCACGTCGGTAGCTTCTTTGCTCCGAAATCTTCTTTCCGAACAAAAAAGCTACCGATGATCACTCTTGTGCCTATTGTCGCATCACTGAAAATTCCCAAAGAACTCTTTAAGAAGGTTTTTACCATCCTTCTTCTCATCCGTCAAATTTCAGGATGAAAAAACAGTATAGCACTTTTAAATAGACCTGTCAATAGTTCCGCTCCTACCCCCTAGAAAAACCTGTTTTTTTGCTTCTTCTAAGGATTTTTTGAACTCGTGGACCAGCGGGTGATGGAACCGCTCAGCAATCACCTCAAACACGGTCGTATAAAACCAATACATCTCTTCTTTACCCGAGCGAAAACTCGACCAGAGCCCGTCCCCTCGCAAGGCATAGGTATCTACTAATGAACGGAGGTTCTGGATCTTGTCGGCACAGGCGATGAGCAGCGCTTCTTCGCTGTCGTTCTTGAGATTTTCAATATAACGTACTTTGCGTTCCTTCCACTGACGCTGACGCGGCAATAGTCGCCAGCCCATAGTCGGATCACGGTCTTCCGTCACCTCTCGCACAATCCGGTATACCCGTTCACCAAACTCCTCTTGCATCCGCTGCGCTCCGTAGCTCGGCACGTCTTCCAAGATATCATGTAAGAGACCGGCGCAAATAATATCTTCATCTTCCGTATAGTGCGCTAGAAGAAACGCCACTGAATACGGATGCACGATATAGGGTGCTCCATTCCCCTTGCGCTCCTGATGCCGATGCAGTTCGGCGGACCGAGTGATAGCTTTCTCAATTTTCGGAGTCAGAATCATACGTAAAAAATATCATTTGCATGAGAGTAAAAGCTTGCCAGCCCGAATTGGCCGCTTTACAATACAGTATAGCTTATCCGTATAAGAAATGACTATGCAGAAAACAGTGGCGGTGATCGGTCTCGGGTATGTTGGTCTTCCTCTGGCAGTGCGGGCGGTCGAACGCGGGTACAAGGTTATCGGCTTCGACACCCATACAGAAAAAGTTGCCGTACTCAAAAAGAAGAAAAGTCCGATCGAAGACCGTTATCTTATTGAAAATATCCCCAAATTTCCCTTTGAAGCCACCACTGATCCGAAGCGTCTCTGCGATGCGGATATCGTCCTCATTTGTGTCCCGACTCCGGTAGATGAAATGTACTACCCGGACCTTGAGCCGGTCATTTCGGCTGCAACTGTCTCCGCCGAACACCTCAAGAAGGGAGCACTCGTCGTCCTTGAATCAACCGTCAACCCAGGCGTCTCTGAAGAGGTTATTCGTCCGATTTTTGAGAAGCACGGTCACAAGCTCGGGAAGGACGTCTTCATTGCTCATTGCCCTGAACGCATCAATCCGGGTGATGAGAAATGGAATGTTACCAATATCCCCCGCGTCGTCGGCGCTTTCGATGCCAAAGGTCTCAAACTGGCACTCGAATTCTACCGCGCGATCGTCGACGGAGAAATTCGCCCGATGAAATCCATCCGAGAAGCCGAAGCCGTGAAAGTCGTGGAGAACTCCTTCCGCGATATCAATATCGCCTTCGTGAATGAACTCGCTCGCTCGTTTGATGTCCTTGATATTGATGTGAAGGATGTCATTCAGGGCGCTTCGACCAAGCCCTTTTCCTTTATGCCGCACTTTCCGTCCTGTGGCGTCGGTGGCCACTGCATCCCAGTCGACCCGTATTATCTGATCGAGCGTGCCAAACAATCCGGCTTTGACCATCGTTTTCTCAAAATCGCCCGTGAAATCAATAATTCCATGCCCGCCTACACGGTTGAGCTCCTGCAGGACCTCCTGAACGACGCTAAGATTGCCTTAAACGGAACGGCGGTCGGCGTACTCGGTCTGGCCTACAAGGCGAATATCGATGACCTCCGCGAATCTCCAGCTATTGATATCATCGAACACCTTGAAGAGCATAAGGCTAAGGTCATCACCTATGACCCGCACCTCCTCCGCCTCTCCACCGCCAAGTCACTCGATGCCATCCTCAAGAAATCCGCTGCGCTTGTCCTCGCGACCGATCATCGGGAATTCAAGGAACTCATCACCCCTGCCCTCCTCAAAAAACACAAGATCAAGGCTATTGTTGATGGCAAGAACTGCCTCGACAAGGATGCTTTCCTTAAAGCCGGCATCCGCTACAAGGGTATCGGCCGGTAGTTCAATCACTATTCAGCTAACACATAACAATAAACAGGAAATCCTCGTTATCAATTTGCAGAATTTTAGATACCTTTCTGCTGATTGCTCGTTGTTCGCTGTTCTTTGATTACATGTTCTCCCTCCTCAAACATATTCTCTGGCTCATTCATATCGCAGCAGTTGCGTATTTTGTTATGAAGTACGCCGGATATGACATCAACTGGCATTACTTCAATACACGCAAAACAGCCTGCGAAGCTGAACTCGCCCAGTGCCAAAAAGATCTCATTCGTACTGGTGTTGAAGGCCTCAAACAAACATGCGACTGGAAATGCGCAACCCTCGATCCAAAGCTGTTTATCAAGAAAAAAAATCCTTCGGAACCAGTCGAGACCACAGATCAGTCGACTTCTGGTACAATACAGACACAACCGATCCCCTAAAGGGAGGTTCGCTACGTTTTGACTTTTAACCTGATGCTATGCGCCTCATTGTCAACATCCCGGCTTATAACGAAGATGAGAAAATCGGTCAAACTATACAACGTATTCCTCGTACCTTTGATGGTATTACCGAGGTGCTTGTGCAAGTCATTGATGATGGATCCAAAGATCGTACTATTGAAGTCTCCCGCGAAGCCGGGGCTGATTTCGTCTATACGAATGGTGTCAATCGCGGTGTCGGTAAAACCTTCCGGCATGCTGTTGAACGCGCCCTTGAGAATCAGGCTGATATCATGGTCAATATCGATGCCGATGGCCAGTTTGACCCCGTGGATATCGAGAAGCTCATCCGGCCTATCCTGAACCACACTGCCGATATGGTCAGTGCCGACCGCTTCACCCTCTCGACGGCTGAGAATATCCCTTGGATCAAGAACGTGCTCAATCGCTTTGCTGCTCGTCTCATCGGCGGTTTCATGAACGCCACTATCCCAGACCTTACCTGCGGCTTCCGGGCTCACAGCCGAGAGACGCTCCTCCGACTCAATCTGCCCGGAGACTTTACCTACACTCAAGAAGTGATTATCGATGTGCTGGGGAAAAACTTGAAACTCGCTTTTGTTCCCGTCACCGTGACCTACTTTGCCGATCGGAAATCCCGTGTAGTGAAGAGTATTTTTGGCTATATCAACAATAGCTTCCGTATCATCCTCAAAGCGGTCCGTGATGTCCGACCGATGAAGTTTTTCGGTGTGCCCGGACTTGTGCTCATGCTTATCTCCCTCACTCTTTTCATTGCTTTTCTCTTTAACTACTTTCAGGATTGGAAGATTACTCCCTATCGCAACTACCTTATCTCATCGCTTGCGACCTTCGTCATCGGCCTTCAGTTCTTCGTCTTCTCGCTCATAGCCGATATGATCAAAACCAATCGCCGGCTTACCGAAGACATGATGTACCTGGCGAAAAAAGAACGGTACGAAAAACGTTAAATCCTCCAGTTCAAGTCCTCCTCATGAATATACTTTTCATCTCTCGAGCCTTTCCTCCCGTTACTGGCGGTATTGAGAACCAGAACGCGGCACTGGCCGAGTGGCTTCCGAAGTTTGCCACCACAACACTCATTGCTAATCGGCATGGAAAACGAGCGCTCCCCTGGTTTTTTCCTTATGCCTTCATCCGCGCCTGCGTTCTCCTGTTTCGTGCCGATACCCTCCTCCTAGGTGATGGGGTCTTAGCGATTATTGGTGCCGGACTAAAGTATCTTTTTCCGTCCAAAACAATCGTTACGGTCTTACATGGTCTTGATATCACCTACACACTCCCCTTCTACCAACGCCTCTGGGTACAGCATTTTTTAAAGAAACTTGATGGCTACCTCTGTGTCAGCACACACACGAAAACCCAGGCTATTGAACATGGTTTAGCTGCTCACAAATGCTTCGTCATTCCCAACGGTGTGGCTACCGAACGCTTTTCTGGCGAACGGAATCGGGAACGGCTCGAAACGCTCTTGGGGCGATCACTCGAAGGCAATATTGTTCTGCTTACCCTTGGGCGTCTGGCAAAACGGAAAGGGGTAGCCTGGTTTATTCAGCAAGCTCTCCCTCATTTGAATGGCAACATTCTTTATGTTATTGCCGGTTCTGGTCCCGATGAATCAGCCGTCCGTGATGCGATCAGCACCGCCGGCATGCAGGGCCGCGTACTCCTCCTCGGTCGAGTCTCCGGAGATGACATGCTCACCCTTCTCAATTCGTCTGATATTTTTGTCCAACCTAATATCCGTGTACCTGGGGATATGGAAGGTTTTGGTATAGCGGTTATTGAAGCTGGTTCAGCTAGCCTTCCGGTTGTCGCTGCTGACCTCGAAGGTCTCCGCGATGCCATTACCCATGGGAAAAACGGTTTTCTCGTCAAACCGGAACGCATTGATGGCTTTGTTAAGACTATCAATGAGTTGGCTGAAAACGAAGATGAGCGTCGCACAATCGGAGACCGGGCAGCGCGCTTCATCGAAGACACTTTCCATTGGAATATGATCGCTCAACGCTATATTGAGACTCTCGAAAAAATAGCCAAAAAATCTGTTTGATCAGTGCTATACTGACTCATAGGGAAGACGGTCCGAATCTCAAAAACAGAAGCCATGATTCCGATATTCCACGCTTTTCTTTTTTTTGTAACTCTCGCGCTCATCCTTGCAGCTGGGTATGTTTTATGGCGTTCTTTTTTTGTCGCTCATGAATCCTATCTGCGTCTTGAGGCCCTACTCTTTTCATTCGTACTCGGTATTACACTGATTGATTTTTCCATGATCGCTTTGGGCAAGGCAGGTATTTCTCTTGGCGGAGGCCTGCTCGCCACACTTCTCTTGGTCATCATACTCGCCGGCATAGCCAAAAAAAAATGGCTGCGCCCACGAGCGCCGCTCTTTGATGAACGCCACGTTCTTCCGCTGACTCGATCAAAAAAAGAACGTGTCGCTTTCCTTCTCCTCTTTGCGCTCACCCTATGTATAAAAACTTTCTATCTTTCCAACGCTATCGTTCCTACCGCCACTGACCTCGGACACCACCTCTACTGGGCTAAAACGATTGTAGAAACCCATGCCCTGCCTGACTATCGCGAGAGTAATGTCGTGGATATTCCTGGTGATATTCATATCGCCCAGCCAGAACCCATCGCTGATTTTATTATCGGAGAACACCTCCCTTTAGCCGCTCTCGCCTTTCTCACTCAAGAAGACTTTTTTTCAGCCTTTCCAATTGTGTTTCTCCTTATCATTAATCTCATGAGTCTTTTTGCGCTCATCGTCTTAGTCTACCGCCTCGTAGATGGATCAGCTCTCAAACATTTTTTCTCACCCGAACTCGCAGCGCTGGCAGCCCTCTTGCTCTTCGGACCGCTCTACACCCTGGCTTCACCTCAGGCAAAATTTGTTTCAGGCGGTGTCATCGGCAATGTTTTCGGCAATCTTTTTCTCCCGCTTATTCTCCTCCTCTTTCTGCGCGCTTTCCAAGAAAAGAACTCGCGCTTACTCGGACTGGGTTTCGTGTTTACCTTTGCGCTTGCCTACACGCATCATCTTTCTACTCTAGTGCTCCTCTACGCACTTATCGGCATCGGCCTATTACTCATCCTGAGCCATCTGACTGTACTCAAAACTTTCATACAAACCCTCTTAGTCACTTTTCTTAAACCCGCTCCGCTCATCATTGCTCTCCTCGCCATAAGCTTTTTCTTTTTCGTAGCGATGCCGACATATATCGAAACGCACGCCGTAGGTACCGCTCTCGGCACACCCACTAAGACCACCCGCATCGGACTCTCACTCGATCAGATCACCTCTACAGCTGGTGATGCACGCTTTGCTCTCGGCATCGTCGGAAGCCTGCTCACCCTCTTCATATTCCGCCGTTCAATAACCGCCAGCTTCATTCTCGGTTGGACCCTTATGCTTTTCTTCATGGCCTACCGCCCAGACTGGCTCTTTCTCAATATCCCTTCTAATCGTATCGGCACCTATTTTTCTTTCCCCATAGGAGTAGCCGCGAGCCTTGGCTTGGCTTGGCTCATAACCATCACCCAGAAAAAACTTCAACCTTCACTTACGACGCCATTAGTAGTCCTCACACTCACCTTTGCTCTTGTTTCTGGCTTTACCGATAATGGACAAGCCCTACTTGCTTCACCCAAGTCCGCCGAAGCACTAGAAACCTTCGCGGCTTCGCGCTACCTAGCAAACCACACTACACCCACCGATGTTGTGCTCAAGGATCACAACTATATCGTGGCTGATTCCTGGATCAAACATTTTTTCATGCGTGATTATTTCTTCCCGCTCTCTCGAGGCTACTTCGGCCGCTACGAATCCAGTGACCGCGAACACTGCACTCTCGATATGATCGCTATTCCGAATACCCCCCGAGCCCAAGCCTGCTTTGAAGGTACCGGTGTCAAATACATCATGGTCAATCCTCGCTTTGACGCCCCGCAGTTTGAAAAATCTCCGGAATTTTCCCGCATCTATGCCTCTGATAAAATTCACATCTATGCACGCTGATACCCTTCTCAAGCGGCACCTCTCCGCTTTCATCATCGCTGGACTCATCTTTCTTTCAGGCGCTTTTCTTTTTATGAAAAATGACCGCGAACTGGATCCTGATTATAAGAAAAACTGGTGGACACTCGCCTTTGCTGATCCTAATATACGGGATAATCGTTTCATCATCGTCAATCATACCTCAACCGAAACTTTTGCCTACGAAATAAAAAATGATTCAGAGACCATAGAAAGCCGCGTCATTACCGTACCTTCAGCGAGCGAAAGAACCATCACTCCCGAAAGTCCTCTCGGCGAAACGGCCGCTATCCGTGTCTGGCCGACGAATCAACCGAACCACGTTTTTTCTTTGTATCGAAAATAACAGGTATTCGACAAATGCACCGATACTCGGTTGTATTCACTTAGTAATAAAATTGCCCTAGATGCTTTCGCATCTAGGGCCTTTAAGGGGTTAATCACCGCCGGGTACGTACAACGTATTTGGGCACAAAAACGATCACCTGATAATTATCGTCCGTTCTTGAATCAGGACAAGCCACGATCAGTTTCTGGCTTGAGCAACGTGATTGCGAACAGCTGCTTTGGCCGAGGGGTTCAAATACCGTTTCCTCTTCCGCCTGAATGGCTTCCAGACTTCCCACGCAGGCTTCAACAGGAAGCGTGAAAAGCGTCTGGTATTTGATAACCCCCTCTTCAAAATCATGCGGCATCATCATCAAAAACCCCTGCCCTGGCCGGACATGATCGCAGGGACACGTCTCTGACAAGTGAATGCGGATCGGCATCTTAGCCAAGAACAGATGTATATCCTGAGCGATAAAGTTGAGATAGCCATGGATTTCACCAATATCTTCCGAAGAAAATACATTCGGGAAAAACGCCTTGAGATCAGCTATCAATTTATCGCAACGACATAGCCCTCGATACTCCGTGAGCATTCGATCCGAAACAGGATTCTGAGAGGAGTACACCGGCAATACTCCCGGCTGAGCGTGAGCGTGTACATACTGCGCTCTGAAAATAGCTACTACACACACCAAAATCACGCTCAGCAAAACAACTAAGAGAGTCACCAACCCTGGCAATGCAAGCCAGACAAACTCTTCCAGTCCTTCCATGATTTTTCACCTCCGTATTGAACACTAAAAAAAGGAACTTACGCGACTAATCTGCCACATTTCAGAGAAAAAAGCAAGCATCCTTCCCTCTCCTTGCCTGAGAATTGTCTGTGATAGTTTTTTTCAACATGCTTCATCTCCGTTAAACAGAAAATTTTCTTTATCCCCTAAGATGACCAAAACGCGAGCTTCTTGTACTATATACATATCCCCTGTATAAGCATTTTGCTAGCGTATGAAAAAAATTCTCCTGGCCACTCGTCCATTGGTCCCACCCTGGGATGAAGCCTCAAAAAACTTCGCCTACTTCTTGGCAAAATCCATGCACGAGCACCATGTCAGTATCCTGACTACACCTGTCTGGCTCTCTGATCTTCCCACACATGTCACCCAGATTCCTTGCTATACCAAGAATGAGTTGGATTTCTCGGAAAAGCTTCGTCTCCTCCGAACGCTCCGCGGCCTCCGCAGAAAATACGATATCACGCACTATCTCTTCACGCCGACCCGTAAGAACACTTCCCTCATCAATTTCTTCAGCCGACCGACGCACGGCAAGACCGTTCAGACCATTGCCACCTTGCGTGAGGACCTCTACGGAGTGAAGCAGTGGAAACAACTCCTCTTTGCCGATCGCATCATCGTCTACTCGGATTATTCCAAAGACATCCTCGAGCACGTCGGTTTCGATAATGTTACCCGCATCTATCCGGGTACCGATCTCTCGCTCTACCAACCGCAATCCAAGGATCCCGAAGCCCTAACTTTCTTCAACTTAACTGCGGACGATTTCGTAGTCATGTACCCTGGCGAGTACGTCCGCCTCGGTGCGACCGACATGCTCACCGAGTGGCTCATTGAACACTATCAGCAACACCCTGCATCGAATATGAAATTCGTCTTCGCCTGCCGAGTCAAGCACGACGATGATCGTCTCAAGAAAATTGAAATTACTGAACGTTTTAAGCAGGCTGGTATGCTCGATCGTATTCGTTTTACCGATACCTATGCCGACATGCCCAAGCTCTATAATTTGGCTGATGTTATGATTTTCCCCGTCGGAGATATGAAAGGAAAGTTTGATGTACCGCTCGTCATCATCGAAGCCTATGCTTGCGGCAAACCGGTCATCCTTTCCGATCTCCCTATTTTCAAAGAGTTTTCAGGAAACGATATCTGCGTTACCATACCACGAGGTTCAAAAGGAGAGCTCTCCGAAAAAATTGCTTACTTAAGAGATAACCCGGAGGTACGCTCTTCGCTCGGTCGCCATGCCCGCACCTTTGTGGAACGGTACTTTAACCTCAAAGACACGGTCCGACAGTACGAAGATATTTACGCATCCCTTTAGAAAAAAATATATGATCAATGCTCTCAAAAAAGTTTCCGGGTACCGGAGCGAACTCCAAACCGAGAAAATGAAAGTGTCCGTTGTTTTCCATGTCCAAGACGCACTCTTGCCGAATGAGGAGACGCTTGTCCAACTTGAAAGCGTCGCGAGTAACGCTCAGGTTTTCCACCATATCGCGGCTATGGCCGATGTGCATAGCAAACCAGGCCGCAAAAACGCGACTGGCACCACGGTCACTTCCGAAAAATATATTCTTCCTCAATTGAACGATAGCGACCCCGCCTGCGGCATGCGCTTGGTCCGGACCAACTTGAACGAAAACAATACCACTGAGGAAGAAATCAAGCGGCTTTTTGAGGCGCTCGTTCCCGTCGTGCCCACCAAAGCCTACATCGGCACCTACCTCCCCTTCCGGGTCATCGTAGATATCTGCCGCCAGGGCATACAACCGCTCATCCAACACCTCGGTATCAAGACCAAACACGAAGCTGAGAACTCGCTTGATCGCGGCAATTTTTTCGATCGCGAGATGACGAAGAAAGAAATCACCAATATCATTCCTCCGCTCTTCCTCTTCTTTGCTCAATTCCGCTCCGGTATTCTCGGTGCGGCCGGCAATCACTTCCTTGATCTCATGAAAATCACCGGCATCGAAGATGCAGCGATTGCAGAGAAGCTTGGCGTGAAGAATGGTGACTATGTCTTCATGATTCACTGCGGGTCTGGCATCCTCGGCCAGTACACTATGTACATGTACACTGCGAAGAAACGGGAACATAAATCCACCGCTATCCTTATGAATATCGGGCGCTTCTTCTGGAGCACGCCGTACAAGAAAATCGTCTCGCTCATTGCCGAGAAAATCCGCGCTTCTGATTTCGGGAAGCAAGAACCACTCATCGCTTTTGATGGTGAAGGCGAGGACGGCAAGCTCTATATGGCTGCTCGCAATGCCTGTTCGAACTTCGCCCATGCCAACCGGGCTGTCATCGCGCACAACGTCGCCAAGACTGCGGAGCGCGTCCTTGGTCGCGACATTGAGATGGAACTCATCTACGACATGCCCCATATTCTCGTGTCGCAAGAAGAGCACTTCGGAAAAAATATCTGGGTGCACCGCAACGGTACCAGTCGCGCCTACGGTCCCTCCCGCATGTCGGATCATCCGGTTTTCAAGGAGACCGGCGAACCAGCTTTCATTCCGACTTCCATGTCAACGGAAGCCTATCTTTGTGTAGGCACGGACGACAATGATTCCAGCTTCTATTCTTGTAATCATGGTGCTGGCAAATCCGCTAAGAAAACCGAGGATGTCATCCCAGAAAACAAAGCTGAGCTCGACAAAAAACTTGAAGCTAAAGGCGTCCGTCTCTACAACGGCCGCTCTTCCAAGGTCATCGAGCAGGACTCCTCGCACTACAAGCGCGCCGACGACGTCATCGAAAGCGTCATCGAGAACCAGATTGTGAAGCCTGTTGCCCGCATGCAGCCGATCTCGGTGATTATGTACTAGGAGAAAGAATATCGAATATGGAATATTGAATAGGGAAAAAGAAAAGACCGCTCCGTCATATTGACCGAAGCGGTTTTTTGATTCGCATTATGCGTAATATTGAGATAAAAACTCAGATATATCCGCAGCTAATTTCTCTCCTGCATCTTTCGAGTTTTCTCCCATACGAAAACAGGCAGCGATCTCTACCTGGATCGTATTGATGCCGTACCTCTTGGCATACAGACGCGTAAAATGACCAGCGCTATACGGATCACCATCCGGAAAAATCGGCTTTTCCGTGGGCAGAAACACCGTATAACTTTTCATTTCCATAAATCTAAAGAGTTGCCGATCAATATCTCCGTGATTGATCGTCGTCCGATTCGCTGTTCCGAGAATGATATCGAATGGACGGTATTCGCCGCCGCCAGAATTATAGACAAACTCAGGCTGCTTGCTGAAACCATGCATATCTAGGAACAAAACATTCTCCGCCCCATACTCGCGAACCGATGCATCCAGAAGGCGGTCAAGCTCACTATGGTAATACCTATACATCGTTTCAAGACCATGATCATCGAAAGCCGTCTGTCCGGCAGTATCAGGACAAAGATCAGGCTCACTGAACATCGTACGATTCACATCCACATAGGATCGTGCCATGAGAAAACGGATCGTATCAACCGTCATATCGAACTTCAGACATTGGCGGGTAACATCACTAACGATCTGCCATACATGCATATCACGAACCTGGACACCCGATGATCGGATCTGGAATATCCCAGAAAAATCATCACGCATAGGCCCGTCATGCGGAACAGCGATTATCACTTTTGATGGTCGACGGTGTGAAAGAACTACAGAGAAGTTATGATTATGGATCGTAACCCCTGATTGAGGAATGAACATGACTTTTCTCCTGGTAAAAAGAAAAAAAACCGCCTGATGGGCGGAAGCAAGACAATCACAAAAACTACCGCTCAATCAGGAAAGAAAGGGTATTACAAACAAAGCCAGACCAGGTTTTTGTAGAATGATTGTGTAACATATAAAATGTCTCTCAAGAGAGGATAGCAGCCATACTCATTTTCCGCAAGATTTCTGCGAAGCGAGAGCTGTTCATTATTTCCGCACAGCGAATCCAAGGAGCAAGAAAAAGAAGAATAGGCCGAAATGCGACGTCCAGATCCAGTGATCAAGGAAAAGGCTTGGGAGAAGAACAATAAGAATTGTAGATTCTGGATTTATGATTCTGGATTTTAGAATCGAAGACAAAGAAAATACAAGAAATCCTACAAACAACAAAAAACCGACTAAGCCGAGCTCAGCAAAGATGAGCACAGGGACATTGTGCGCTGGCTGCACGCTCCAGACCGGCCGTACCGGCTCAAGTAGCATCACGGCTGCAGTAAAGTTGCCTACTCCCGTTCCCAGCAGGAGATTCCCCTCACCGATGACACGCTCGGCATCCCGGAGCGATTGCACGCGCTCTGATACTGATCCTTCTCGTTCGATGACCGCTGTATCAAATCTTGGGAATACTGTTTCGTGGAGCAATCCGATAAAAACTACCGCTGCTATTCCCAATACTCCCAGTATCCAAAAATACGGCTTCCGCCATACAGGATACTTGATACACCATATACCATACGCTATGGTACCGAGAACCGCCCCTAGCCAAGCCGAGCGCGAAAACGTCAGAATGAGACCAAGAAGGATTACCGCTAAAGCCACTACGATACCTGCCATACGAACGGTATCCCAAAACCGGTCTTGAAGTGAGGCGCCGCTCTCTCGAAGTTCAGCGCGACTCAATAGGACGGTTCGGATATATTTCTCACCGTAAAAAGTGGCGTATCCGACCCCAAGCGTGAATACGACCGCGAGGAATCCCCCGAGCATATTTGGGTGCGGGAAAGTACCATACGCTCGCAACCAACGCTGGCCATCAATTTTTAACACCGATGTTCCAGCCAGGCCTGCTTCGTGCGCGCTCATACCGAGCCAGGTCGATGCAAAGGTCGACTGAGTGAGGAATTGCCCTATCCCCAGCACGCTCTCGAGCACCGCCCCGATGATCAACGCCAGTATCACACCTCGCACTGATCTTTCGCCAAGTGATCGAACCGCCAGGAAGAGTCCGACAGCTAGAGAAAGCTTCACGAAAAAATACCCAGCCAAGAACCGATCCGGCACCCACATGATAGAAAGCCCGGCCCAGAGAATCAGTGCTACAAGTAGCGCCGATTCTGATTTTAGATGTTTGATTCTAGATTTCAGATCCAAAATCCAATATCTAAAATCAAAAATCTTCCTGATGTAACCACCGGAAACGAAAAAAAGGATGAGGACTAAAAATAATATACCGTCCGACGCATAGACAGCGACAGTCCCGTACTGCCACTTCTCTCCGTGTATAAATGGCTCACGCAAAAAATACACCATCTGAAACGGAAGGAAAAACACAAATGCTAAGAAGAGATTTTTGGAGAGCGATTGCAGGCTCATATATTGCTGAGAATAGCACCTATTAACGCTTTTAGTCTATACGATTTTTATGAAAACAGAGATTATAATTGACGTCCGAACAAACATATGACACAGTGAACTATCTGAATTTAGACCGTACCTTACCAAACCCCGTCACAAGGAGAACGAGATGTCTCAATACCCACCACGCCCCATAAACGACACAACCGTATTCCTCTACAAGGACGATCCTGCCCAGGTTGGTAGCGGCAGATACAAACTCACTGCCTGTTTCCTGACCCTCGGTGTATGCGTCCCCTTCATTATCGAGTCCCACAGCGAAAAAGAATGCCTCAAGGCCATTGGCACGCCATTTCCGATCGACCCAGAAGCAGATTTCGAACGTATCGGATGCCTCTCTGATTTTTCCCTACAGGAACATCATTCCGGTTACCCTAAAGATGAAATCATCAAGGTAGCTCGTGCGTTTACTGGCAGATGATCTATTGATTAGACAAGCTGTTTTCTCATATTAGCCTCATGCGATAGTTTGCATGAGGTTTTTTATTACCTAGAAAGCGCATTGCTCATAAGAATACTTTTTGGTACCTTTAGACAGTACATTATTTCTGTCATTCCGAGCTTGTCGAGGAATCTGCATTTCTTCTATAAGATCCTTCGACTTCGCTCAGGATGACAAATTTTTATGAAATTTGTCACTTTTTCCGGCGTAGATGGGTCAGGGAAATCGACCCAACTCAGGCTTCTCAAAGAACATCTCGAGCGCGAAGGCAAAAAAGTTGCCTATTTTCACGCTGTCGAATTTTCTCTCGCCAACCGCCTGAGTCGTTCCCTAAAAGGCGAAAAGAATTTTGAAGCCGGTAAAGAAAAAGGCGTGACTCAAGCCTCTTGGCTTTCTATTCTTCTCCGACAGAAATTTCTTTTTATCGATACTCTCCGCTTCCGCAGCTTCTTGAAAAAACTCAAACGAGAACCATTCGACTACCTTCTCTCTGATCGATCTCTGCAAGATTCGTTCATCAATACCGAATACCTCCTCTCTCAAAAACAGCCCTCACAATTCATTACTTTTCTGCTTTCGCCACATTTTCGTATGTGTCTTATTGAACACTTTTTCGTCCGTCCGGATATCGCTTTTTACTTTGATGTAGCTCCCGAAACCATCATGGCTCGCGATCGCGCTCCGGAGCAAGGTATCGAGTATCTCCGCACCAAACAAGCCCTCTTCAAACAAAAACTCTCCGATTGGGATATGATCACCATCGATGCAAACAGAGACAAAGAAGTTATTTTTCAGGAAATTCAAAAGCTGATTTGACGGAGTGTCCAGTATTGGTATAGCGGAAGCATGTTCAACGAACAGGAGGAAAACATGACTCACGCCTTTGATGACATGTTCATCAACCGATCGCTCGAGCGACAAAGAGCAGCGATGGCAGCCGAGCAAGCCGCCAAACCGATGGACAAGTATCTCCGTCGAACCTGCGGAACACCACTTCCACCGGCACCAAAAGGTTTCAAAGTCCAAACCGGCATGGACAGTCTCGCCAAGAGAAAGGGGTGGGGAAATCCCTGACTTCACCGGGCAATCACGACATGGGATACTGCGGTATCCCTTTTTATTTTTCGTAAATAAGCCAAAATACGCTATAATAGAGGTATTCTTTCGAATAAAATCACTATGAAAAAATTCTCCTCCGCGCTCATCTGGCTCACAGTGTCGGAAATCATCTTCAATATCGCCGGGTATGTCATCCATTCTTCGGTCGGCCGCATTCTCGGGCCTGCTGATTATGGTCGTTACAGCATCATTGTTACCATGACAACCATGATTATCATCCTTATTGGCAATGGAATCCCGACTGCCATGTCCAAATATCTCGCTGAAATATTCGAGAGCGCTCCGGAGAAAATCATGGGCATCAAATACAAAGCTATGCGCATGCAAGCCATGCTTATGCTCGGAGTTACGGCTCTTTTCTTCTTCTCATCTCCGCTTCTCGCCTGGGCGCTTCATGATGCCACGCTTACTCCGCTCTTTCAGCTTTCTTCCCTCATCATCCCAGCCTTCGCCGCTGCCTCATTTTATTTCTACTACTACACCGGCCTTCATTTCTTCCGCTTGCAGGCTATTCTAAAAACTACCCGTGCCCTAGCTCGCATCGTTTTCATTATCAGCTTCGCCTACTTCTTCGGTGTGCAAGGCGCAGTCTCAGGCTACATCGCCGCACCACTTTTTGTTTTCACTATCGCTCTTCTGTGCGATATCTTCATCACGCACAAATACTTCCCTGCCACCAAGCAGGCGAAAAATGAAACCATCGATTTCTCCGGAAAAACCCTCCTTACCTATGCCTGGCCACTCACGCTTTTTCTTCTTTTCTACGAATTCATCCTCACGCTCGATCTCTATTTCGTGAAGAGTCTTCTCCAAAGCGACTACCTGACCGGTATCTACAATGCCGCCATCACGGTCGGTCGCATCCCCTACTATCTCTTTTACGCGCTCACTATCATACTCCTCCCAGCAATATCAAAAACGACCGCCGAGCGAAATACCGAGGAAACAAAAAATCTCGTCAACAAATCCCTCAGGCTTATGACACTCCTCCTCTTTCCATTTGTCACCCTCATGATCGCCTATTCCACACAAATCCTCAATCTTTTTTATGGCGAAAAATACCTCGACGCCGCAGCACCCATGAACATCTTCACCATCGGCGTCGGATTCCTTACAGTATTCTATGTTCTTTCTTTCGCTCTCAATGGCGCAAATCTGGTAAAAATCCCGATGAAACTCTCTTTTTTCGGTTTCCTTGGCATGATCATCCTCAATTTCCTTCTTATTCCAAAGTACGCGCTCATCGGCGCCGCCCTTTCAACGACCATCATCTCGCTCCTCCTCATGATCGCCATCCTCATATATACCGAGAAACACTTCACTGCGAGGCTTCCGATGCGCACCATCGCCCTCTCATTCATCTCCTCTCTCCTCATCACCCTCCTTGCGAAATTCCTGCCACATGGAACCATTACCTTCATCATCTCGGGCGCCTGCCTCTTCGTCTTTTACTTCATTCTCCTTCGGCTCTTCGGAGAACTGAAACCATCTGACTGGGCACCGTTTGCCAAGCTCTTCGGCAAGAAGTCTTAGATAGCCTTCAAAAAAACTTGACACGAGATGCCATTTTATAGATAATAGCTCTTAGTACTTTCAATGGCTCAAACAGGCCATCCAAATCAGCAGATTGGGCGTTTTTTCAGTGCAAATTCCCATCCTGCTGATTTGAATCAACACATCGATTCAGGTTTGTAATCAGCAAACCCATCCACTGTCACAGGAGACCGCATCATGAAACGGAAACACCTGTTGCTCGCTGCCCTCGTTGCCCTGACCGCGCCCGCTGCCTTCGCCGCTTCCGACCCGCCGACCGCTGCCGTCACGCAGAGTGCCGAAAACACGGTCGCCAAGGAAACCGGCAGCATGTACGCCTACGCCGACAACGCCAAGTCTGTGCCGCCCGCCAATGCCCTGACCGCCAAGAACGGCACCGGCGGTGGCTTCGGAGACGCCACCGCGCTGGCCATCAAGGTCGACAAGCGCGCAATGATCAACGTCGGTGCCGGCGACTCCAAGACGATGCTCGGTGGCATGACGGCCTCCCCGCCCATCGGCGTCTCGCGCGAAGAGCTCGCCGCGGCTGCGAACATCGGCCTGGTCGGCACCGGCGGCGTCAGCTGATCGAGCTGCGGCCAAACAGCCGCGCACACTGCCCTTCGAGAGGAATTCCCCCTGAAAATCAGGAGACCTCCCGAAGGGCTTTTATTTTCCCAAAAACCATCTTGACAATTTCTTTACGCCACCAAATATCAGATCTACAATAAAAGAGCAGTAGCCACTTAACCTCAACACAAAGAAAGGAATCACCGTGACACCACCGAATCCATTCTTCTTCACTCTTGCCGCGTGCGCAATCACGCTCCAAGGAATCTCCCTCTTCTGGCGCATCGTCGCCAGGACCCTCCAACCCGCAAGTCAAATGGAGAGCGCCGAGAAATGAAAGCGCTCCATGCAGCATAAAAAGCCCCGACAACCGAATCGGGGCATCTTTTTTTTTATTTTTCAATACTATCTCCACGTATACACAAACACCGATCCGCGAACCTGATCATTACTTACTCGCTCAAGGTTCCGCTCAAAATACATTCGAAGATCCTTGGAAATATAGTCATTCATATCATTGTCGGAAAGGATCACCCATCCGGTCGGATTTGATTCTCGAATAAGCAAGAATTGATTCACGGTCATACGGCTACGATCAATCTCATCCCCGAGATCAAAGATGCGGACATTTGCTCCCGAAAAATAGTAGTTTCGGAAATTCCTCGTTACAAGGACATCGCTCGCAAGTCGTTCCTTTTTGAAAAAAGTAAACACTTTTCGATAATTTGGATTCCCACCCGACGATGTTTCATGGTAGGTATTGTTCTCTTCTAAGAAGTAGCCGTAATTTGGAATTAAGAGGAAAAGAAAGACGAGAGCGGTGTACATCCCTCGCTTGCCCCATTCAGGAAATTTCTCGCTTACAGCGGTCCAGATACGCCACATTCCGAGGGCTGCCAAGATCAAACCGAATGACTGCGCGAAGTAAATATACTGCGGACCAGCATTGCGGTGGAAGAACCAAATCGCGAGCGCGAGTGGTACCAGGAATGAAAGCGTGACATACCAGGCAGCCTTCTTGTCTTTCATTTGGATACCGAGGTAATGGACACCATATACCATGAGTAACACTCCCAGTAATGGGTGCGCGAAATCCTGGAGTACATACCCGATGTAACTATAGTGATCATCAAACCAGATAAGTCCCGCTGCAAACGAGCGGACGAACTGCGGCACAACGAGAGCTAACCCTCCCACACTCAGCATACCAAGCCCGAAGAGTACGGCATACTTATTTTTCACCGACTTCGTCTCGCGATAAGCTAGCACCGCTTGTACCAAGAGGTATGCTGCGAGAGAAAACGCCATCACCGCCGAAAGCTGGTGTACCAGAAGAGATATGCTTCCGAGAAGAGCGGTAAGAAGTGCATAGCATCCATGGATTCCTGTCTTTTCCCAGAGCATCCGCAAGGCTTTAATTCTGCCGCGATATTCCAACTCCAAGGCCTGATATACCGTTGTCGCAAAAGCCAGGTAAGCCGGAAAAAACATCGCGTACATCCGCAGCCGCCGATCAAAAATAATCCCTGCCACCGATACCGCAAACAGGAAAGTGGCTATGAGAGCAACTTCTTTGCGTTTTGTGAAAACAAGAGTGCTCCAGAACACAACGAGCATCGAAACAACACCCCAGAAGACGCTCACACTCCGCGCAGTCGCCTCGGTCGGTGGCAGTACACGGAAAAGCTCGGCTACCTGCCACTTGTAGATATTCGCCCGCTCATCCCGCGCTTCATTGATATTCACTTGACTCGACTGACCAGAATTGAAATCCCACGCTTTCCATTCCCCAGTTTTGAAATAACCATATGCAGAATTCATGTCTAAGAATTCATCCGCTACGAAGGCATTATTTCCCAAATGATACACACGCATACCAAAACCAAGTACCAAGATAAGACCGAGAACCATCCATGTTTTCTTCCAATTCAGTTCCATACGCTTTACCTAGACAAATAATTACTTCTTGCATTCGAATACTGTCTCTTAATTACCGCCTTCATCGGTAGTATCATCGATCGACGCATCCACCGTATCATCCGCTTCGCTATCTGTCTGTATGGTTTGATTGCGATCCAGCCACTCACGCCAGGTATAGCGAGGCGGGGCTGTGGAATCGGAAGGTTTTTTTAGACTAAAGTCCTGGCGCTCTCCTCCGATAGCTTCTGGTTTTGGAAAAAGTTCGAAAGCGACCAACGTACCAAAACTTGTTTTCTTCCCAACCATATAACTCGCACGGTACTTACGGAGAGCATCTTCGTGGTCCGAATGAGCCCGCAAAATGATATAGTACACCCCTTGCCGATACACCCCATCAAAACCCAAGACCGCATTTTCAACACTGCGCCGCTCAAGCAAGTATTTGAGCGCTCGGCGATGCTGCGGCTCACTAAACATATATACTGGATAACCAGTCTCTTTGGAGCGGGAAGCCAGAAAATCAATGATCTTGTTCTGCTGTTCCAATGTCACCCGAATACGTTCTTTTAAGACACGATCCGGGGCGCTATCCACCGCTTCACTCCCCGCCCGAGCCAGTTCGCTAAACCGACCAGCCACAAAGAAAAGATTCGAACCGATACACAGACCGAGAAGAGAGAGACTCAACATTTTCCCCACGGAGTGCCGATAAAACAGACGTTCCATCAGTGTCAAAAGGGCTCCGAGAAAGATAAGAAAGACTGGTCCAGAAAGAAGAAAAAATCTCGGAGCAATGCCATAAGAAAGCGGGAGAAAAAGAAGGAAAGTCACTCCAAACCAGATGCCCGTCAGGAGGAGAAAATCCGCTTTCGCTCGTTCGCGTTCCCGCCACCAGAGCCAGAAGAAAGCGCTTATTGCCACAGCCAAAACTACAAGCGCTGCCGACCCATACCATTTACCAGCATCGCAACGGTTAACGCAGCGCCGTACGAGGGTACCATCTTCGATACGAAATGCAGGAAACGCCCCTCCTTCAAAACCTGTGACTATGACTAAACTCGCCAAGCCATGCTCACTCACATCGCGCAAAAATTTCTCCGGAAGCGAGCGGCTTTCTTTGGTTGATTTTTTGGTGACTGCCTGAATGAATTCTTGTGAATTCCGCCCACCGGTCTCGATCTCATTTAAAAGCACCGGGAAATAGAGCGCTCCCACAAGCAGCACCGCTCCCACCCACGCTTTCCATGAATACCGTGGGCGACGTAACAACAAAAAGATTCCCAGTATGATGGGTAAAGCCAAAAAGGCTAAAAAATGGAGCTGTGACGCGATACCAAAAGCAGCTACACAGAGAAGCCACCAGTATCCTCGATGTTCTTCGTGCAAATCAACCGATCGAAGCAGCGCATACAAACCCAAGAGCACAAAAAATGGCAGCGGGTTCGGGTTCCAAGCAAAACGACCATACATGACAAAAAAGAGAGAGGTCGCCAGAATCCCCGCAAGACCCAAGGCGATCCGGTCAGAAAAAAGACGTCGCACGAAAAGAAAGAAGACTCCTATCGTTGCCACCGAAAGAAGCATCACTCCCATCGCATAGCCTACCGGGTGAGCACCAAATACAAGACCGGAGAGGTATTGGAAATAATAGAAGAAGGGACCCAGTCGGAGAAAAGTTCCTCCTGCTTTGGGTCCGAGAAGCGGAAGATCCGCCACCGAACCTCTGAAAGCATCATCGATAACCCGGGCATCGCGCGATTGATCAAGCTCGAAGTGTAGCCAGTCGCCAAAATGGTAACTCCGAAGAAAGAATCCCACACAAACGATAACCATGAGCGCCACGACCACACCAGAAGCCCATTGCCCATGCCTGCCTTTAATATCCATACATTTTACGCTATTATAGGGGCAAACCAGCCGGGAAATTCGCCTGTTGGCCTTAATATCATGGTACAACATCTATGACACTCGGGAAACCCTTAGCAGCCACTTTGTCTACCCTCGAAAATCGTCTCTTCTCAGTGATCGGCGTACTCCTTGGTATCAATACGCTTTTTTTCATTGCCCCCCAAACAACGTCGCTGACCTTCTTGCGTATAGCCGAAAGCAATAATCTTTTTTATACCGGGTTTGCCTTGCTCGGCACAGCTCTCCTCGGCGCCATGTTCTATTACAATCGGCCAACCGCTTGGCGAGCACTGCTGCGTAAACTATTGTTCACCACTTTTCCGGCGTGGTTTATTCTCACCTACGGTCTTATTGAATCAAAAAATTTCCACTACCTGTTCCAGATCGCACAGAGCGCCTATATGATGCTCGCTGGATTCCTGATTTCCGCTCTTGCTCTCTCAAGTATGCGCGTTACCCAACCGAACTCCTCCGCCCCCCGAGGTCTCACTCCAGGCGAATGGTTCCGCCGCCAAGGAGCCATTACGCTCCTGCTTATTTTCGTGAGCACCCTCATCTTCTTTAGTTTCGCGATGGTGCGACTCACCAAGTTTGCTGCGGTTGATGAACCGCTCTGGTATAACGGACGCATCGGTAAATACTGGCATAAAATAGAAGAACACAACTGGAAAGGAACAAATATCAGCGATAAGCCAGGCATCACGGTCGCCTGGGCGACTGGTCCGGGTATGTGGTTCAAAGCTCCTAAGGAACACAAATACATCAAGGGCAGCGATGAAAACAATCCTATTGAAGCATTTTATCTTACCTTCCGGCTTCCCGAACTCATTGTCATCACACTTTTATTGCCTCTGTTCTACTTTTTTCTCGAGCGTCTCTTCGGCAAAAAAACCGCTCTTTTTTCTTATGCCTTTCTGGCCACTTCACCCATCCTCATCGGCATGGCAAAGATCATCAACCCCGATTCGCTCCTGTGGATTTTCACTCCCCTTTCGCTCCTTTCCTACCTCCTCTTCCTTAAAAAACGCTTGGCTCGCTACCTCATTCTGGCAGGTGTTTTTCTCGGCCTCGCTCTCCTGACCAAATATGTGGCCAATATTCTCTTTGTCTTTTTTATCGGACTCATCTTTCTCGAATACCTCTACCATCGGCCGACGCAGCAGTTATTTGGAGTTTTCCTGAAGCGCTCCTTGATCGAACTCGGTCTCCTTATCTATGCCGCCCTCGCTACTTTCTACGCGTTCTTTCCGGCGGTCTGGATCAAACCCTCCAAGATCCTCACCTCCACTCTGTACAGTCAAGCCTTCGAAAAAGTGGCACCGCTTTTCCTCATGCTGATTGCCTTTATCCTGGTTGATCAATTCGCTAACCGCGCACGTATCGTCAGCGCTGCCCTCGCCATTCTGGATCGTTTCAAGCGGTACATAACCATCACTGTGAGCGCTCTCTTTTGCGTGAGTCTCTTAGCCGTACTCACTATCGCCTGGAACCATATGCTCCCGTATGATTTTTCCGAACTTCTGGCTTCACCGAAAACTATCGGGAGTCGCAGTGATTTTATCGGCATCTTCCTCACGAATTTCTACCCTTTCATTTTTGGTATTCTTCCCCTGGCTTTCTTCCTGCTGGTTACCGCGGCTATAGCCTTACTCAAGCTGACCTTTTTTGAAAGCGTCCGTGGTCGATCTACCTTCTACTTCATCATTTTTATCCTCCTCTACTACCTCGGAGCTACCGTCAACAATGTGGCCATGATCGTACGCTATCAGATTATCCTCTTCCCTATCGCCGCCATCATGGCTGGCATTTCCCTCACCTGGGTACTCAAACCACTCGAGCACCGCTTCGTTTTCCTACGCCGCCATTCCGCACTCCTGGTAACCACTCTCTTACTACTTATCGGTACCGGTACGCTCGCCACAACTCCTTTCCCGCTCTCCTATGCCTCCAGTCTCCTTCCAAATCAGTACCATACGAATGTGAAAGATATGGGTTCAGGGAGCTATGAGGCCGCCCAATACCTCAATAATCTTCCAGACGCAAAAAACCTCCTCGTCTGGACCGACAAAGACGGGGTCTGTAAATTCTTCGTGGGTCATTGTAAGCGCGGTCGCAACTATGAAACTCTTCGACGAGAAGGACTGGATTATATTGTTGTTTCTTCGGATCGCAAGAACCGCACCGCGAAAATGATGGTCTCAGAAATCGCTCATCAAAAACCTGGGTTGATCCGTTTTGATCAGTACTATACCAAAGCGGATCCTGTGTTTGAACTTAATATTAACGATCGGCCATCCCAGTATGTCCGCGTCTATCATTTTGAAGAATAGCTTCCTGCCCCCCCCTAACGACCCTTGCTGCGAAGATAATGTGGGAGCGCGATAAAGGATATGAGCATCTGGATAAAACGAGAGAGTAAAGCAGCAGTCACAGCTACCTCAGCGCTCACTCCAACCAACGCAAAAAAAGTTACGTAGGCCCATTCCTTGATACCAATATTATTGATCGAGAGCGGCACCGCCGAGATAATCGTCACCAGAAAAATCACACTCAGGAAAGTGAGGAAATGAATAGGGCTGCCTAATGCATGAAACAGCATCCAATTCGAGAATGCTATCCCTACGAACGCAAACAGAAGCGAATACAAGCTGCCAATGGTCCAAATACCTTTTTTTGTAAAACTAATCACTTCTTGAATCAGTCGCCGCACCTGAAACGGTAACCAGGACAGTAATCGATGAAACCATGGTTGAAAATAGGCATAGGTAATAAAGAGATCCACCAAGAGAAACCCGATCAAACCAAGCAGAGCCAAACGGAAGGCTGTATCGGTAAAAAAATGTTTCCAGAGCGGAAGCGAACAGATCAGAGCTAAGAGCGCGGTCGTCCACAAACCGATAAAACGATCAAACACCACCGTAGAAAGCGAAGCAGCCTTGGCTTCGGTTTTCTGTGCCAACCAGAGGCCTCTATAAGCATCCCCGCCCAGCGTTGACGGCAGGAAATTATTGATAAACGCCCCAGTTAAGTACGTAAAAAAACCTTCCTTCACAGTGAACATGAGTTCCTGATGCTTATGCGAAGCGATAGTCTGCCATTTCTTGGCGGAAATAATATTCCCCGCAAGCTGCAACACGACATACAGCCCGATAAACATCGGTGACATATGCGCGAGCTTTTCAAGCACCACCGACCAATTGACTTTCTCTATGAGCCACACAATAAGCCCCGTACCAATACCGAGCTTTACAGTAAGTATCCAGAATTTTTTTTTCAGCTGCATACTTATTGTTTCAGTGACTGATACACCTGCACGTACTGTTCCGCTACCTTACCCCAGCTCATAGCCTCAGCTTTGCGCCGACTCGCCAAAGCCATGCGCTGCCTAAGCGCTCGATCGTCGTATAAACGCAAGAGTTTTTCGGCGATATCGTGAGCCGAACCCATAGCAAGCGCAAACCCATTAATACCTTCCTCCAAGACTTCATCCGCTCCACCTGTCCGTGTTACCAAAAGAGGCAACCCCGAAGCAAGCGCCTCAAGCATCGCATTACTCATACCTTCATTGAGAGACGGAAGAATAAAAACATCCGCCCCCGCATACCATTGCTTGAGTTCAGTATGTTCTACTCGACCAATAAATTGTACCTGCTCTATCACCCCGCTCTCCCGAGCCAAATGCTCCAGCGACTCACTCTCATGACCATCTCCAATCAGCAGTACCTCGATATTTCTGGCCTGATTTTCATGCTTCAGTTCAGCTAGGGCTTGAATAAGAAAACGCAATCCTTTACGCGGAGTGAGTCTCGAAGTGGAAATCACTCGTAAGGCGTCATCATTCCTCATCGTAGCCACCGGAAATTCTTCTAGAGCAATGCCATTCGGGATCACCCGCATTGGTTGAGCTGGTGCCGTCTTTTCAGCCAAGCGCCGCATGCCCAGGCTCACTGCAATCACCTGCGCTGCCTCACGCCAGACCTGCCGAATGAGAGGTTTTAAAAAAGTATACAAAAAAGTAAACCGTTCGCTGAATCCGGGGACATCCGCTCCTCGGAGCGACACAATGTACGGCACGCCATACTTCTTACCGAGCCGCAGAGCCATATATCCGCAAGGAACCGTAAAAAACGCATGGATGGCATCATAACCCCCTTCGGCAAGCAGCGCCTCCGCCTTAGCATAGCCACGCCAGGCATACATGAGCAAATCCTTCTGCGACTGAAAATGAAGATTCTCGGCATTCTTTCCGATCGGGACGCTATGCACGAACACTCGTCCGCCAAGGCATTCGTCATGTGGAAACCCATCGATCGACGACGTCACCAGATGGACTTCGAGATCAGGCTGCTTCGCGTATTCCGAGAGCAGGTACTGCGTCGCGTTTCCCGCCCCACCCCCGAGCGGAGGATATTCGTAATTAAGAAAAAGAATCTTCATGTGTTTCCTCTACTTAATACTTTACACGGTACACTTGATACCCCTACACTCCAATACCGTAATACACAAACCCTTCTTTTTCAGCCTCAGAACGATCAAAGATATTGCGACCATCAATAATGACACGTTCTTTCATACGCGCAGCAAGCTCTGGATATTCTGTCGTACGGAACTCATCCCACTCGGTCATGACAAGCAGTGCATCAGCGCCTTCGACGGCCTCATACGCGCTCTCGGTGTACTTGAGACGCTTGTCGGCGAATGCCAGCGAGAAATTCTCCATCGCCACCGGATCAAACACCCGCACCTTGGCACCCGCCTTGAGCAGGGCCTCAGCCACATAGAGCGCCGGGGCTTCGCGCACATCATCTGTGCGTGGCTTGAACGAAAGTCCCCAGAGTGTAAACGTTTTCCCCTTGAGATTTTTAAAATGTTTCTTGGCGATTGCGTATGGACGCATCTTCTGTTGGTCATTCACCCGGTCAGCCGCACGGATGATCGAGAAATCGAACTGGTATTCTTTCCCCGTCTCCATGAGCGCCTGGACATCTTTCGGAAAGCACGAGCCGCCATAGCCAATACCTGCATAGAGGAAACGTGATCCGATGCGACTGTCAAGCCCCATGCCCTTTGAGACTTCCTTGATATTCGCTCCCGAGAGCTCGCAGAAATTCGCCAGCTCATTGGCAAAAGTGATCTTCGTCGCCAGGAAAGCATTGCTCGCGTATTTAATCAGTTCAGCCGAACGGATATCCGTCATCATCACTGGTCGGCCAGTACGAGCAATAGGACGATAAATTTTTTCCATGATCGCCTTAGCCCGGTCCGAAGCCACTCCCACTACCACGCGATCAGGATTTAAAAAGTCCTTGATCGCCGCTCCTTCACGGAGGAATTCCGGATTCGAGACGATATCGAATTCATATTTCCCTTTGCTCGCGTGCGCTACGATATCGCGCACGATATCCGCCGTTCCCACCGGAACCGTCGATTTGTTAACCAAAATCTTGTAGCCATTCAAGTTCTTGCCAAACTCACGGGCGACCGCATGCACATACTGCATATCTGCCTTACCCGTTTTCTTGTCTTCCGGAGTCCCGACCCCGCTGAATACTACTTCTGAGGCCTTCATAGCTGTTGCCACAGAAGCAGTAAAAGAGAGCCGCCCTTCTTTGACATTTTTTTCTACCAACTCTTCAAGACCTAATTCGTAAATAGGCATCACTCCTCGCTTGAGCTTGGCAATTTTCTTCTTATCAACATCCGCGCAAATAACCGTATGCCCGAGTTCCGCCATGCATGCTCCCGTTACCAGTCCCACATACCCCACTCCGATAAATGCTAATTTCATAGTCAATAAACAATAAACAATAAACAATTAACAGTTAACGATACCGACACCAACTATATTATCATCTACTATCTTCGTCTTCATTTTTTCAATCCGTTTCCATGACATCGCACCTATTTCATCCGTCAACACCATTAATTTCTCATACTGATCTTTTTGGATATATTCCTCTCGAGCGCAGAAGAAAAGAAGATATTTCGTCTCCTTAAGAGATCCATGGGAGATATGCAGAAAATTTTTCAACTCCTTGTTTCTTCCTCGTGCAAAACCTTCGATATAATTCAGGATTACTGACAACGATGCCCTTCTGATCTGCGAGGTAAGTCCGTATATTTCATCTTTTTGGAAAAAACTTCGTCGCTGTGTATACTCCCCTTGCCAAAAAATCCATCTTTTCTTTCAGAATATCCGTTTCCATTGCTTTTCGTTTTCTGTTCTCCGTTGACTGTTATTTTCATCGCTGTTTACTGGCTTTGTTTTCTGTTAGTTGTTAACTGTTAATTGGTTATTGGTTTATTACTTCTCGAATCGAGTAATTCATGCGGCTGCGCATATGGTAGTAGTTGCGCACGATGATATCTGCCAACAGTCCATAAATAAACAGCTGCACACCAATAAGCACAAAGAAGATACCAATAAGCGGCCAGAGGCGCTCAGCCAAAGAAGCTTTGAATACGAGCTTTTCAATCAGCATCCATAACAGAATTCCGCTTCCAATCACCGATAGTACGATACCGCCACCGCCAAAGAGATGAATGGGCCGATGTGAATATTTGCGCCAGAACCAAATAGCGATCATATCAACAAAGCCTTTGACCGCCCGCCGCCAATTGTACTTGGTTACGCCATGCACACGAGGATGATGAGAAACCTTGACTTCGGAAACCCGAAACCCATCGAGCGCCAGGAGAGCTGGCATAAACCGGTGCATTTCACCAAAAAGATCAATTTCTTTAAAACACTCTCGCTTATACGCCTTGAGACTGCAACCCGAATCATGAATACCATCTTTGACGAGAATCGAACGGAGAAAGTTGGCTCCTCGCGAAAAGAAGCGCTTCATGAACGGGTCCTTACGCTTAAACCGCCAGCCCGAAACCACATCAAACCCCTGCTGTATCTTCTCCAAGAGAAGCGGAATATCTTCCGGGTCATTCTGCAAATCACCATCTAAGGTGATGATAATCTCACCAAGCGCTGCTTTGATACCAGCATCAAACGCTGCGGTCTGACCAAAATTCTTACGAAAGACAATCAGTTTGAGTGGGGAAAGACCAACGCATTCTTCACGGGTTTTGTCCCTAGAACCATCATCAACAAAGATAATCTCAAATGGCTTCCCGATTTTCTGAAGCGCCTCGCGGATACGCTTATGCAATTCTCTCACATTCCCCTCTTCATTAAAGAGCGGAACAACTACCGACAGATACGGCTGTTCATTCATAGCATCAAATATTTAGCTTTCTTCTAGTATACCCCTCTCAAAAATCCCTTGCAAATGGGCCTTTCGGACCTTTTTCAACTCCCCGAAAGCTGGTATTCTGTAAGAAGGGCTTTTTGTCTGTCATTCCGAGCGAAGTCGAGGAATCTCATCCAAAAAACCACCAGTCCAAACCCATTGCTATGCACCCAGAAATCTCCGTCATCATCCCCTGCTATAAGGAGGCCGAGGTAATCCGTGACAACATTCTTACTGTCGCAGAATTTCTCAAGCCGCGTTTTACTCGCTTTGAAATCATCGTCGTCACTGATGGTAGTCCGGATGGCACCCCTGATATCGTTCAAAAACTTAAAGCTGAGCGGACTGATATTCCTCTCAAGGTTTTTTCTTTTACCCGTAACCGTGGCAAAGGCGCTGCTGTCCGTGCTGGTATCCTCAAGAGCACCTTCGATCCAGTGATGTTTATCGATGCCGATCTTACCATTCCGATTGCAGAACTGGAAACATTTTTTCCCGCCCTCTCAAATGCCGATATCGCTATCGCCTCGCGCCTGCTCTCGGGGTCACATTTTGAAGAACCCTCCCCTTGGTACCGCGTTCTTATGGCCCGTGCCTTCCATTTACTCCAAATTCTTATCCTGGGAAACTTTGAGTTTTCCGATACACAGTGCGGCTTTAAGCTCTTCCGCCGAGCGGCTGCCCTCGACCTTTTTGGACGCTCATCGGTCAATCGCTTTGCCTTTGATGCAGAAATTCTTTTTCTGGCTACCGAACGCAACTATAAGGTGACTGTACTCCCTGTCGTCATCAAGCGTGATCCGCGCAATACCAATGTTCGCGTCTTCCGTGATTCCATCAATATGATCTTCGCTCTCTGGAAGATCCGCCTCAATCAAATCACCGGCCGCTACCGCGTTCTTTCTAAGCCTTTCCGTCACGCCAGCCTCATTTCCAAAGTCTCATCCTTTTTTCCTTTTATAGAGATGTAAGCCTACCTTCTCTTCACTAACACTGTTATGACTTCTTCCTCCCTCCCTCACAAGATCTTCGTTGTCGTTCCGGCCTATAACGAAGAAACGGTTATTACTTCAGTCATTCACGAGATCCGTAATGCCGGGTACTCCAACATCGTCATAATAGATGACGGCTCAAAGGATCAGACCCAAGACGCAGCCAAACAAGCTGGCGCCATCGCCTTCAAACACCAGATTAACCGGGGCAAGGGCGCGGCTACCAAAACCGGTATCGAGGCCGCTAAGCTTCTCGGAGCTGATATTATCATCACCATGGATGGCGATGGCCAGCACGACCCGCATGATATTAAAAACCTTATCAACCCCATCCAGAAGAATCACTGCGATGTCGTCCTTGGATCCCGACTCATCAATCCCAAGGGCATGCCGGGCTACAAGATTTTGCACAACAAAATCGGAAATATTCTGGTGTGGTATCTCTATGGTCTCTACGTGACCGATAGCCAGTCTGGCTTCCGCGCGTACTCCCGCCATGCCGCCGAAGTGATCAATACCAAAACCGATCGCTACGAATACGATAGCGAGGTGATCCGGGAAATCTACAAATACCAACTCAAATACCAGGAAATTCCCATCCAAGTGCGCTATACTGACTATTCAATGGGTAAAATTCACAAACAAAGCCTCCTGAACGGCATCAAAACGCTCTACAAAATTATTTGGAATATTGTCAGTTAAATTGTTATCTGTTTTTTGTTAATTGTTAATTGACCCTATTATGTCCTTCGCGCTTTACCAGATAGTCATCGCCATCCTCGCCCTCTTCATGATCGGCCAGGGTGTTAAAAATTTTATCAAACATGAGAGCGGACAGACTTTTATCAAGCTCGCCGTGCGTATCATTGTTTGGGGTGGCATGGCAGCCATCGCCATCTGGCCAAACCTGAGCAACGATGTCGCCCTCTGGATTGGCATCTCGGGCAATATCAACGCCGTCATCCTCGTTGGCTTCATTCTTGTCTTCCTTATGATTTTCAAACTCCTCTCCGCCATCGAACGCCTCGAGCAACAGTTTACTACCCTCACACGACAAGAAGCGCTCAAAGGCACATCAGAGGAACAAGAAGAATAAAATGAAGCTCCTCATATTTTCACCATACTATCCTCCGCATATTGGCGGACTGGAAACGCATAGCGATGAGTTTAATAAATACCTTTCAAAGAAGGGTGTAGAAATTTTTGTATTTACTCCGAGACTTCCTCAAGAAGCCCCAGAAACTGAAATACGCCATAATAATGTAAGAATAGTGCGATTCCCTGCTTTCGAATTAATACACAACTACCCTCTTCCAAAATTTTGGTCACGTGCGTTTTGGAAACAATGGAAGCTTTTATTTAAAGATGACTATAGTCTTGTTATTTGTCGTACTCGATTTTTCTTTACTTCTCTCATGGCCTGGTACTATGCCAAAAAAAGAAAATTTCCTCTTGTTCATATCGAACATGGATCAAGTTATGCTCAATTCAACGGATACTGCAAAACAAAACTCGGCATTCTTTATGACCAAATCTTTGGACGTTTTGTAATTTGTCGCGCTGATCTTGTCATAGCAAATTCACACGCATCAGCCGAGTTTGTTCATACACTCTCAGGACGAACTGACTGTCATGTAATATACCGTGGAATTGAAAGTGAAAATATTTTTCGTATCCAAGAAGCCGCTAATTTTAAAAGAGATCATAAAAATAAAGTCATCATTAGCTACATCGGTAGACTCATTGATGGAAAAGGAGTAAAGGATCTAATAGCAGCTATTAGCACTTTGAATCACGAACTTTTTCACTGCTTCATCATTGGGGATGGACCAGAATTAAAGCGATTAGAAAATCTTGTTTCAGAAAAAGATCTTGAAGAAAGTGTTACTTTTTTTGGGCACCGTCGTTTTGATGAAGCCATAGCACTCTTGAAGGTATCCGATATTTTTGTTAATCCAAGTTATTCAGAAGGAATTCCTACTACTGTCATTGAAGCTGCTCTCTGCAAAAAAGCCATAATCGCTACCAATGTTGGCGGTACCCGAGAAGTCATTTCTGGCCATAAAGATGGATTTCTCATCCAGCCACATGATATACAGTCTCTTGCTGAAAAATTAGAGAAACTACTCAATAATCCAACATTTCGGCAGTCCTTAGGAGAAAATGCCTATCAAAAAGTAAATGATAAATTTTCGTGGCCACACTCTATCGAAAGATATTTAGAAGTATTCAAAAAAATCTTAAAAGGTTCTGTTTATTAACCAAATTCATGCAATTTAATCAAAAACAGATAATTGACTGGACGAAACAAAATAAGTGGATCATTGTTGTATCCATATTTTTTATTATCTGGAAATTCTTTCTTATAGGGACACTTTGGAACAATAGGCATATACCACCAAGTCCCGATGATTCATATGTGTACATACAACATATTGACTCTGTCTTGCAGTGTAAGAGTTTTATTTTTTGCAAAGATAATCCGGTAAATTTTGATACATATACAGGATTTGATCATCTTACCTATCGACTTTTCTTTGGGACAATCGGAAAACTTCTTGAGTTAAATGCAATTGAAACTTATCATCTAGGCTTCTACATTGGGACCATTCTTCTTCTCGGATCATTGTTATTTTTTTTGAAAAGACTTTGTAATAACAATAAAAACTTCATAGCCTTTTCTCTGTTTATTCTAGCGCTCTACAACGGATCAGGGGCTTATCATGGATTTTTTTGGGTCGTTCCGAGCTTCTTCTCTCTTGCGTTCTTTTTCTTTATTCTCGGAATTCTTTTTGACCATACATTAAAACAATGGCTGATTATTCTTGGAGTAATTTCTCCGTTCTATATATTCAATCACGTTCTTAGTCTTTATTTTTTGTGTATTCTTTTCCTCTTCTTTGTTCTATTTTCGCTTCTGACAAAAAACATTGATCGTCAGTTACTCAAAAAGATAATTTTTTTCTGTACTATTAGCATTATTGTTTACGCTCCTGTTGCTATATATTATTCCCATACTTCCTATGGAAATCCATATAGTCCCGAATTTATCACCAAGAGTATAGTTGAAAATAAATCTACAACTGAAACAACTAACACCTCTGAAACAATTCTAAACAAAAAAAATACAACAGAATCATCCAACTTCCTATCCAGCACTCAAGAAAAGAAAAATATAATGTTTTTGGGTTGGAAAAAAATAGAAGAGAATTATTTTAAATTAATATTCCTCAACTGGCTTGGGTATCCGTTGCTTTTTTTCTGTTTAGTGATCCTTTTCTATTTTAAACAGTTTAAACTTCTTAGCCTTTATATTGCTGGCATACTTTTTGTCGCTATATCTTCCCTGAATATAAATGGGGAAAGGGCGCTTATTTATCTTTGGCCTGTAACATTTCTATTGTATGGGCAGGCTGCGTGGTTTTGGCTTAAAGTAATTTCAAAAAACATTCCATTAAGGATCTATTCTATAGCTCTAAAAGGACTAACTCTTGTTGTTCTGCTTGTATCCATCACACTTTCATCCGTATATGCGTATCTCTGGAATGCATATCTTAATCAGGCACAAAATATTGCTATTTCAGATGAATTACTCGAATACCTGACCTATAACACTTCCCCGGAGGAAAAAATCGTTTATTCTCCAGAAGCAACCTTTATCAATACTCAGCTGTTTCTAAATTACCAAACAAAAGCACCTGAGAGAGGTGGTGATCTTTCTCGGGCAAAGTTCTACGTAAGTGCAACCAAAAATTGCGATTCTTATTCTTACAGAAATTTATTTGAAAAATTCTTTAGAATCCTTTCTAAATTTTCTATCTTCTCTAAAGAACAACCCTTTTCTGAAGTAAATTGCACGAATATATCACTACCAAATCTAGCTAACTTTTCAAAAGATAGACAGTTTGGTGAAATAGTTGTCTATCAGGAAAAAAAGAAATAATCTTATGTGCGGCATCGCTGGAAAAATTTCTCTTTCATCAAAAGAAGTATTTCTTCCTGAGATCGAACAAATGAATCACGCTATCCTCCATCGCGGTCCAGACGATGGCGGTGTATATATTTCCCCCGACCAAAAAGTCGGTCTCGGCCATCGTCGCCTCTCGATCATCGATCTCTCACCGCTCGGCCACCAGCCGATGCGCTACCTTGACCGCTATGAGATTGTCTTCAATGGCGAAATTTACAACTTCCAAGAGAAGCGTACTCTTCTCGAAAAAGAAGGCTATACGTTTGCATCCCATTCAGATACAGAAGTTATCCTTGCACTCTACGACAAATACGGAGAGCAATGCCTCGATCATCTCCGCGGCATGTTTGCTTTCGCCATCTACGATGAAAAAAAAGGGCGACTTTTCGCTGCTCGGGATCGTGTCGGCAAGAAGCCACTCAAATACTTCTTTGACGGGAAAACTTTCCTCTTTGCCTCTGAACTTAAAGCTATCCTGACACAACCGGAATATCATAGAGAGCCTGACTACGAAGCGATTCATCATTATCTGACGCTTCAGTATGTCCCCGCCCCAATGACCGGATTCAAGGACATCAAAAAGCTTGAACCTGCTCACTCACTCACCCTCGATATTAAAACCGGTACTCTTGAAAAAAAGCGGTACTGGAAACTTGATTACTCAAAAAAGCTTGATCTCTCAGAAGATGAATGGAAAAAACGTATCATTGATAAGCTCGATGAATCAACTCGCCTCCGCATGATTTCCGATGTGCCAATCGGTGCCTTCCTTTCAGGCGGGGTTGATTCCAGTGCCATCGTAGCTATGATGGCCCGGCATTCCGATAAACCCATTAAGACCTTTTCCATTGGCTTTAAAGAAGAGAAGTACAATGAGCTCCCATACGCAAAAATGATCGCTGATCGATTCAAGACCGATCACACCGAATTCATTGTTGAGCCGCATGCCATCGAACTCCTTCCGATGCTCGCAAAACAGTACGAGGAACCCTACGCTGATTCGAGTGCACTCCCTACTTATTACGTCTCTCAGCTCACCCGCGAACACGTCACCGTCGCTCTCAACGGAGACGGCGGAGATGAAAATTTTGCCGGCTACAGTCGTTATGCAGCCTTCCAGATTTCGCTTCTTTTTGATCGACTCGGATTTCTCCATAAAAATCTCGGAACTCCTCTTGCCAGGCTCGCAGCCGACACTATCCAAAACACTCTTTTCGATCGTATTCATCGGTTCAGCCGCTCACTCAGAGAAGACTACCGAAGGCGATATATGGACTACACCTCCTATTTTACCAATCCTCAAAAAGCAGAACTTTACACTGACGAATTCAAAGCGAAGGTTTGGGGAAATGACACATACGATCTGATCGCTCACGAATTTAATCAATCCGGGTCATCCCAGAGAGCAGAACAAGCAGTCTACGCTGATTTTTCCACCTACCTTCCTGATGATCTCCTGGTAAAAGTTGATATCGCCACGATGACTGTTGCACTCGAAGGCAGATCCCCTTTTCTGGATCACGAAATGCTTGAACTCTCAGCAGGGATTCCATTCCATCTGAAGCTCAAAGGACTGAACAACAAGAAATACATTCTCAAAGAAGCGCTTCGCGGCATCATACCTGATGAAGTCATGTTTCGGCCAAAGATGGGATTCGGTGTCCCCATCAATGACTGGTTTCGTAATGAACTCAAAGACTACACACGAGAAAAACTCCTGAACGGCCGTCTCATCAAAGACCAGCTCTTCCGCAAAGAATATATCGAGCACATCCTTGATCAGCACTGCAACACAAGCATCAATTTTTCTCCCCATATCTGGGCACTTCTCACTCTTGAACTTTGGTTTGAAGAGTATTTTTAGACTTCATGCCACAAAATAAATAGCTGTGATATAATGGAAAAGAGCTAAATTAAAGCTCTTTTTTCTATAACTCATAATTCCGAAACGATGAGACACGAGCACCTCCAGTATCTTTCTGATCCGATTTCGCACAAGCCATTTGAAATCACTATCTTCGAGGAAAACGGTCCACATATTGTTTCAGGCATTTTAACTGCCGAGCAATCATGGTATCCAATTATCAATGGGATCCCAAGAATTCTCACAGAAGAACTCAAAGAAAACCTTCTCCAAGTCCATCAAGATTTCTTTAATACCTGCAAAGAAAAACTTACTCCTCACATAAGCGAAGAATGGCAGAAAGCTATAGATGCTATTCCTGATCTTGATGCTTTCTGGCGACATCAAAAGAAAACCGCCGAGAGCTTTGCTTATGAATGGAAGTACATCTACAAAGAAAACGACTACGAGAAAAACAATTTCTTCCATTTTCTCTCACCGTTTTTGAAAGAAGAAAATCTCAAAGAAAAGAAGACGCTCGATATCGGCTGCGGGTCTGGACGCTTCACCAAGTGGGCCGCGCTCTCTGGCACCGAAGTATCCTTTGGTTCTGATCTCGGCGAAACTGTCGAGGTAGCCTATGACATGACCAAGGATCTCCCGAATGTCTGTATTATCCAGGCTGATATTTATAAAATGCCATTCCTTGGCACCTTTGATGTCTCCTATTCTATCGGCGTCCTTCATCATCTCCCAAGACCAAAACAAGGCTTCCTCAAGCTTCCAAAAACTGTTACTTCGGGCGGGAAATTCTTGATCTGGGTATACAACCGACGTAACAACGCGCGCGCTATTTATTTCTACGAACCGCTCCGTGACATTCTGAAGAAGCTCCCGAAACCAATCCTCTTCAAGTTCTGCTATCTTCCTGGGTTTGGCGTTCATCTTATCAATCTCTTCGGAAAACTTCTCGAGAAAATCGGGTTCAAGGAATTGGCAACTAGACTTCCGTTTGCCTACTATGCACATTTTCCATTCAACATGAAGCTCAACGACGCTTTTGATGTCCTCGCGACTCCAAAAAGCAACTATTACTTTTTTGAGGAAATCGAGCAATGGTTTCGGGACGGAAGACTTAAGGACGTTCAATCCTTCGAGCATCCAGAGGCTGGTATCACCTGTGTAGGGACACGATAGCTAGAAGGTATCTCTTCTTATGCCGAAAAAAAAGATTCTTCATGTCATCCAATCACTTGGTAACGGAGGATGGGAAAACGCCCTTCTACGTACTCTTCCACTACTTTCTGATTTTGAACACAAAATTATCACTTTAAAAGAACTTGGTGAACTTACTCCGAAGTTTGTTGCCAGTGGTATTCCCGTAGAAACAGTTCATTGTAATGGAATAATTGATATTAGTGGAGTTTTTCGACTTCGAAAACTGGTTCGTGAAGAAAAACCAGATATTATTCTTACCTACCTTTTTCATGCCGACACAATTGGTCGTTTTGCCCTTCAAAAGATTACTTCCGCTCCGGTCATTCCCTTCCTTGGGACAACCTACAATTATTCTCGTTATTTTTTTGCTCGAATCTTTGAAAAGATATCAAAACCTTTTGTTTTTCACTATCTTGCAAATTCCCAAGCAGTGAAGGATGCTTATGTAGAAAAATTCGGGGTCTCACAGAAAAAAATTACCGTGGTATCAACAGGAATTGATACTGACTTTTTTGATTCAGTAAAACCAGATCAAAACCTTATTACATCTCTCAGTATTAACCCTGATGATTTCGTCATTATCTGTGTCGCTAACCTCCATCCAAACAAAGGACATCGATATCTTCTTGAAGCCTTCGAGGAACTTCATCACATCAACCAAAGACCACTCAAACTCCTCCTTGTTGGTGATGGAATCGAGCAAGAAAACCTCAAACAACAGATTAAAAATTACGCTTCCCAAGCAAACATTCTTTTTCTCGGCCGCCGGAACGACGTCCCTCAGCTTCTCAAAATTTCCCATCTTTTTGTCCTTCCCACTCTTTTTGAAGGAATGAGCAATGCTATTCTCGAAGCCATGACATGCTCGTTGCCTATTATTACCACGAATATCCCAGAAAACCGTGTTCTCATTGAAAATAAAAAGACTGGCTTTCTTGTTCCAGTTCAATCATCAAACGATATCGCACAAGCAATACGCATAGTTCTCGATAATCTAGAGGAAGCAAGAAAGATCGGGACAGCAGCTAAAGAATTCATACATAAAAATCTCTCTCTTAAAGCAAGTTCTGAGTCACTAAGAAAATTCCTCAATTCCCTATGAAATGCGCCGTACTTATCTCGCTCTATAACGCAGAAAAAACTCTCGATAAAACATTCGAAAGTCTTTCAGTACAAACTTTTCAAGACTTTCGAATCATTGCTATAAACGATTGTTCAAAAGATGACACATTGAATTCTCTTAAGAAATGGCAAAACCGATTCGGAGAAGAGAGATTTTTTCTTTTAGCAAATGAAACCAATATCGGCCTTACTCGATCTCTCAACAAAGGATTATCATTTATTACTGAGCCATACACCGCCAGAATCGATGCTGATGACAAATGGCATCCAGAAAAACTTGAAAAACAAATCTACTTTCTCGAAAACCACCCTGATTGTGATCTCGTCGGAACCTGGTACGAAAATATCTCTTCAAAAGGATTAAAAAGAATTACTCTCCCAGAAACAAACGAGGAAATCAAAAGAAATATTTTCAAACACAATCCATTTGCCCATAGCTGCGTTGTCTTCCGAACAAACAAAATCAAAGAGGTGGAAGGATATGACGAAACCGTCTACTACGGACAAGATTACGATCTCTGGCTTCGCCTTCTCCCACAATCTTCTTTTGCTAATATCCCCGAATTTCTCTGTTTTCGAAATATCGAAAACACTCTTACTTCTGATGGAAAAAATCAGAAAGACCAGATGCTCCAATGCGTTAAAACTCGAATCAAATACCTCAGGCGATACAAAAGATCTCTCTGTGAATACAAATGGCTTGCCGAACCAATCTTAGTCGCCATTGCACCGCAATGGTTAAAAAAACTGAAACGGAAAGCAACTCTATGAAAATATTCATCCCCTTTTCGACAAAGGATATAGGCGGCACTTCAACCTTCGTTGGGAAGTTTTCCAAACAACTGATCAAACGAGGATTTGTTATTATCTTCAATTTTGAAAAAAATTTTGATGTACTTTTTATCATTACTGACTGCTCGCTATTCTTTCCTCTCTACGCAAAAATTAAGAGAAAAAAAATAATCCAACGATTAGACGGCGTCTATCATCCTGCTACACCTACAGGAAAACGGTATTGGTTCTATAATCTCAAAATGAAGATTATTCATAATTTTTTTGCTGATACCGTCATTTATCAAAGCGAATTCAGCAAAACTTCCTGCGAAAAATTCCTCGGAAAAACAAAAGCAAAAGAGATCACTATTATCTATAATGGAGTCGATATAGAAAAGATACAGCCTAGAGAAAATCCTACCCCGCATTCTCCTCTTAAACTCCTCACCTTTGCAAAGTTTCGAAGAAGAGATCAGATTGAACCAATCATAGAATCAGTTAAGCTTCTCGATCCGAATCATTTCTCTTTGGATATCTACGGCTCATATACCGAAAACTTAACCTATCTCTTTCAAAACCTGCCATCGCATATACACTTTAAGGGAAAAAAGGACAATGAAGCTCTTTTGACTATTCTCAATCAGTACGACGTTTTCCTCTTTTCTGATCAATCCGCCTGCCCAAATAGCGTTCTTGAAGCTATGGCAGCAGGACTCCCTGTTGTTGCCTTTAATCGCGGTAGTATTTCCGAAATTATCGAAAACGAGCATAACGGTTATCATGTTAACGTAATAAATCACAATCCATTCACAAACTCCTATCCATTTAGCAAAGAAAGTTACGAAAAATTTTCAAAAATAATACAAGAAATACCCCCCGGAAGACTTAGTAGACTAAAAATACAAACTAATAATAAAGCCAGGGAGCGATTTAATATAAAAAGCATGACTCAAAAGTATATAAACATCCTCACCTAACAATATTCTTATGGATAAAAAATACGAAGTAATCCTTTTTCAGCCTTATCTAAGAAAATTTGTATTAAACTTCGGAAAACAACTCAAATATTTTACTTTCTTTAACATTGCAAATCCACCCATGACTGGAGGAAGCTACCACAAGCTTCCAACATTTGAAAAGGAAATTTTACGATTTAAAACACACTGGAAAAACAGACTCCGACGCATACTTGGCATTCCTAATATACGACCTTATTTTAAAAAGAGAGGTGATCTTTTATTTACATACGGCTGCCTTCTCCTTACTAAAAAACCATATTGTACTTATATAGAGACAGGACTTGCTCTCTACAATTACGATCTTGGAATTGCCAAAAATCCAATCGCCAGATGGATTATCGGTTTTTTTGCAACTCGATCTAATTGCAAACAGCTTATTTTTGTAAGCGAAGCTTCAAAAAAAAGCTTTTTTGCTTCTGTAAACTACGGGGAAAGAACACAAAAAATTCTAATGAAAAAAAGTATAGTTATTTATCCCATTCCATCAGAAGAAGCAGGGACATCGACACCCAAATGTTTTGATGGAACCCTAAAACTTCTTTTTCCTGGAACATTCTACATGAAGGGAGGAATGGAAGTAGCTCATGCTTATGAAAAACTCAGACAAACCCACCAAAATGTCAGTCTCACAATTATTACCGCCCTCCACATGCTACGAAAAGAGGATATTGATTATTTATGTTCCTTGCCAGGCCTTACATTGCAAGACGCAAAATTAAATGAAAAAGAAATGGCAGAAATGTATCAAACTCATGACATCCTTCTCCTTCCAACGTACCGGGAAGGCTTTGGTCTTGTTTTAGTCGAGGCTCTCTCGTATGGTATGCCTCTCATTATCACAGATCAATATGCTACAAAAGAAATGGTACGGGAAGGATTAAATGGATTTACATACCCTAATCCACTTAGAGACTACAATCCAGAAACATACCAAATGTTTGGCCGCTATTACAATCCAAAGGATTTTTACACAAAACTTTTTTCACTACAAAATACAGGAAAACTCAAAATAATTGAAAATTTTATTATTTCTTCTGTAGAAAAATACCTTAAAGATTCAACGCTACTAGAAGATCATTCAAAAAACTCTCTTGATCTGTATAGTAAAAAATTCCATCAAGCTCTTATCTCAGAAAAAATTGAGGGTGTATTCCGAGAAGCAATAGAAAGGAGATAATTGGATTTCTTTTTTATTCTGAAACTCGGTAAAGCCGATAATTCTCGTCCTCTACTACAACCTCAAATGGATAGCGTGTATTTTTGTATGCAAGGAAAAGATTGAAATGATATTTTTCTGAAAGAAAAAGAACATCACGAGCAGAAAGATTTGAATACACTTTTAGCCAATCAATGATAACCGGCTTATATTTTCCGGATTTTTCTTGTGCTTGATATCTCCGTTCCAAATCGCCATTACTAATATCGTTTAATCGTTCAAACCATTCTTCGAGACCAGTTCGAGTAAATCCAAATGACTTTACCGTGACAACACTCGGAAGATATGGCGAACCAACAGGCATTAACCACCCCGCTACCGGAGAAAGGAAAGGCTGAGGATGATCATAAAGATACCTCATAACAACACTCTGTTCTGGATAAGCTTCTTCAATATGAAGAAATCGATATAAAGAAATACGTAAGTTGTCTGGTCCTCTCTTGGCCAATTCCTGACTCAAGGTAAAGGTGATATAACCAGCCACAACAAGAGAAAAAAGTATAAAGACACAATAAAAAAGATAATGCAAAGAAAACCTATATTTCCTAGAAACAAAATCAAGAAAAAGATTCATACTCCACCTGAATCGCATAACAACAACAAGAGCCAAAATGAAATAGGTTGAGAAATAAGTAAAATATATAATCCGAATAGAATAAAATTGGAATCCAGGAAGCCACGGAAAAACTATAGAAAAAAAGTAAAATATAAATAAATACAATGCCGCACCCACCCCAATAAACCCTAAAATATCAACGAGATATTTATTGGTAATTTCCTTAAATCTTCTCAAAAGAAACCACCCCGTAAACATTCCGACAATATGAGCGAAAAAAACTACCCAAAAAAAACTTGGGACCTCAGTAAGTGCCATGTATGGCGCTCGGAAATAAATCCATGACCAAATAAACTTATTATCTGAGAAAGAAACCGGCCCTGAGGTAAGTGTCGCTATATACAAAGCAAACCATCCTCCTGAAATAATATATATGCCAAAGTTAGCAAAGGACTTACGGACAAGTTCTTTAATAAAGAGCTTTTTACTACCATTCGTCTTATGTATAAGCTCACATACAAACCAAGCAGAAAAAAAGAGCGTAAAAACGATGAAGGAATTAGAAACATGAATGAGAGTTGAAAGGCCGAGAATAACCCAAGGAATTATTCGAGCACCCTTCAAAAGAAAAAAGAGCGAGAAAAAAGAAAAAGCCACCCCGATAGATCGAGGAGCTAGTCCACCATCAACTTGTAAAAACTTTCCATACATCCAATAAGGAGGATAGAAAGTCATCACAAATGCATGAAGAGAGACTACGATCGGTATGACAAGAATATTTTTGGTAAAAAGAAGACTCATTCGCATCATTGAAAAATAAATCAAAGCCAAGCAGGAAAGATAGAGTACTTGCCGCCAACGTTCTTCATTGATATGGAGAAAATCTGAAACATGAATCAGCTTCGCATAAAAGCTATACACTCCACTATCTACTGCCATTTTGGTATACCAATCCTCTGAAAGATATTTCGGATCATTAAGTTGGTGCACTGGTGAATCATGGATCCATCGATCAGGACCAAAGGTGATTGGGTGAACACTAAATTCAAGAAGAATAAAAAAAGGGATTAAAAAAAGAAATTTCCAATAGTTTGTTTTAAGAAAATTCATATTAATATTTTGAATAGCTCCAAAATGAATGAGCAGAAAAATTAATCAGTGTTGTGGTAACAGCAACTACAATCAATACAAGGAGATCATTAAAGTGAAAAACAGAGACTCCGATATGCATGAGTATCAAACTTAAAAGAGACGTTGAAAAAATAACTACCAGAAAACGCGGCATTTGCTGCGTCACTTTTCCAGATAGAGCTGAAAAGGTCCAGATACGATTAATACTGAAGTTCCAAATAATTGCAATTCCTAAAGAAATTATCCGACCAAAAAGATAATAGATATTTCCATAGCGGGTCAAAATAAAATAGATAGCCATATCAATAGCCAATGCAACGCCGCCTGTGATAATGAATTTTATGAGGCGCTTTAATGGAAATTTTTCAAGAATCAATCTAATCATCCCGTTTTTAAAAATTTTTCTTAAATACAAATCGAAATTTTAAAAATGTCCAAAGAGCAATAACAAAATCAATGGCACGTATTTTTTTTCCTTCTTCTAATGTCCGGGGCTGATACGAAACCGGGACTTCAATAATTTTGACACCACTTCGAAGTAATTTTGCGGTTAATTCATGATCCGTCTCAAAACCAAAAGTTTGAATACTAAAATTTTGAAGAAGCTTTGCTGGATAGACTTTATACCCAGTCAGCGTGTCTGTCATATAACGCCCGTATAATAAAAACGCCCATAAAGAAAGAATGGTATTAGCAATATAAGTAGCTAGAGATTTATCTTTGTGTTTTCCGGGAAGCCAACTCGCCCCTCCCTCTTGAAGCTCACCAAGAATTCGACTCCCGTATACCGACAAGGACTGAGGAGATTTCGAAAGTGGCTTGAGGAGAGGGATATAATCCTTTGGGTTATATTCAAGATCAGCATCCTGGATCAAAATATAATCACCAGTTGCATTTGCTACGCCATATTTCACTCCTCCACCCTTTCCTTGATTCACGTCTAGATGAAGACAACGTACCTCCTGAAAGGCACTCGCAATCTCATGAGTTCTATCTTTTGAGCCATTATCCACTACAATAATTTCCCTTTCAAAACCGATAGATTTGAGATCAACCTGTAAGATAGTCTCGAGAAGCGTTCCTATGAATGCTTCTTCATTGTACGCTGGAATAACGATTGATACTTTTGGCATATTGGGTTTCTGATATTCTCTTTTGCTTCCAACTAGAAAAACGTAGCAATGTCCATAGACACCGCAAACCATCAAGTACGGTAATCTTTTTCCCTTCCTGGATAGTTCTTGCCTTATAACTCACTGGTACTTCTAGAATAACATATTTTTTCCGAGCGATTTTTGCGATAAGCTCCATATCAAAGTCAACACCGCTACGAGTAAATTGAAGATCACGAAAAATACGTGAATTAAAGCCCTTAAGACTCGTCAATGGATCACTAACAAAACGATGATAAATGACTAATGTCAGCACGCTTAGAAGCACTCCTCCATATTTACTGATAAAGTACAAAAATCCCTTCTTCCCGTAAATCCGCTTCAGTGTTCCGTTAAGATCATTAGTACGAAAAGCTCGACTTCCGAAGACTACTGGGAACTCTTGGCTCACTAACGGAGAAACAACTCGCGCGATATCTTCTACAAGGTATTCTGCATCTGCTGGAAAAAAAACTGCAATATCCCCCTTTGCTTTTTCAAGCCCCAATCGAAGCGCTTTTCCTCTCCCTCCATTACTCCGGTATACCCTTACTGTAGGTTCTGCACTCGCTATTTCGTATGTCTTATCTGTTGATCCACCATCTATCACAATAATTTCTTTTTCCAAAGAGAATCCAGAAAATTGAAAGCGAGCAAGATCTTGAAGTGTATTTTTTATTGTCCGCTCCTCATTGAGCGCAGGAACAATAATAGAAACCTTTTGAGAAACATGCGAAACCTTCTTCTGCAGCGCACCCTCAACAAGCAAGAGGAGCTCAGAAATCGTTTTGCTTCCAGAATGCTTACCCTTCTCTCCCTCCCAATCAATCCATACTACTTTTTCTAGAGGATATTCAAAGGCCTTTGCGTCAAAAGGAACATACGGGGTTTCTTCGTTTTCGTTTACTTCAGGTTTCTGAAAAAAGAACCGGGTCACCACATCTTGGCATCGCACCATGCCTTCAACCTTACGGCTCATATTAAACAAAAAGGCTTTCACTAAAGTAGTTGCATCTTCGCCAAGAATATCATAATCACGTGCAATATTGGCGATAAAAATTTTTTCAGCACGCGTATTTTTTTGAATTATTTCCGCAACACCAGAAGTTAGATACGATGGAAGAAGCGATGAATATTGTGTCCCAGGGCCATAGATAATAATATCCGCCTCTTGTAACACCTTTTCTGCTGTTGGGCTAATTCGAGGAAGAGATTCAATATTCCTTAAAAACCGGACGTTATCAATTTTAAATTCATTCAATGAATGTGTCGCTTTATCCAGATAATCTCGTAAAAGGAAAATTTCTTGAATTCGAGAAGCATCCTGAGGACCTACAATACTTGCTTCATCATGCAGATACTGTCCATTCTCTTTTATTGCAACCAGTACTCGATTTTCGCCATCTGTGATATTTAATACTCGATCACCAATTTCTGCGAATTGAGAAAAATCTTTAATCGCTTTATTAAAATCATTTCCGTTCACCAAGTAACATCCTGCAAAAAGTAAATTTCCAAAAGAACAATCTTGAAAAGTGAATTCTGAAACAGCAATGCGTTCTGTGTAATAAGCAAGAAAAACTGCTAAGTACTCACTTGCTTTTTTAGCTTGCCCGAGAGAGAGTTTTTCTCTCATAGATAAAAGTTCGCCCGTAATCACTTTACGGTTCTCAAGTGAGATAAAATCATTCAGTATATTCAATGCTCGCTCGGTCTGTATATCTTCTGGAAAACGATATTCGATAAGCCAATGCAATGCCTGAGAAGCAGCATCGCTTCGAATTTTCAGAAAACGAGAAATATTTTTTCGTACATCAGATGGACCTAACATACCAGGAATAAAGCGCCTTAATAGTCCCGTAGAAAGACCATCATCGTACGTATTCACCAGAAGTGTAAGTTCTATATCTGGATACTTCAAAAGCGCTTCTGTCAGAACACCGGTTCCCCTTCCTCCTGAGAACATCACTACCCGCAACTTTACCCCCTCATCCTTTAGCATACTCTTTATTTCACGGATAACTCATTAAAATATTTCTCAAGAATTGCAACATCCTGAGCATCATTCACACCAATTGTTTGTTCCAAAGAATCCAAGCGCAATGCCTTTACTGCTTCACTATTAGTATCAAACTGAGGGAGTAAAGGAAGAAAATTCCACTCTTTCGTAACTTGACTCAGCGAAATCCCTTTTTCAATTTCTTGTCGGAAAACTCCTTGTAACTCTTTTGTATTAAAAGCAAAAACTCCGCAGTCACTTTCTCCAATCGACGGCATCATATCTCCTTCGCGCCTCTGAAGCACACGAATAAAACAACCAGCTTCATTACTTTCATAATGAACATATGGATTTTCCCGCGATACCAGAGGAAGCACCAAAGTTGTTTCTTCGTAAGATTGCTTGATCTCCATAAGAGCACGGATAGTTTCCGGTAAAATCGCCGGCTGATCACCCCAAATAATAAGAGTATAGGGGGTTGTGATTTCTGGAATGGCACGATAAATAGAATCAGCCATACCTTTAGAATTTTCTATAACAAGGGATTTTCCACGAGATCCTAATCGATCCTCCACAATATGCGCAGCATAAGAAGCATTGAGAGGAGAAAATACAAACTTAAAATTTGCACAAAATGGAGAAAGAAGATCGATCATTCTATCAAGAATAGTCTTTCCTGCTATAGGATAAAGAATTTTCGGTTTAGAATAACCAAGACGAGTTCCTTTCCCTGCAGCCGGAATTACTACCGTCCAAAGCGAAGGGTCTAGCCCTACACCACAAGAACGATGCACTTCCTCAAATGTTAGAATTTTCATATAGGCCTGGTAAGCAAAATCGGTTCTATTTCTGCAAGATTTTTGATAAGGTAATCAGCTCCGGCAGCTAAGAGTTTCTCGGGAACCTCTGTCCCTAAAACAGCAACAGCAAGCATTCCGGCCTTCTTAGCTGCCTCCACGCCATTTATTGCATCTTCAACTACTATACACCCTTTTGGCTCTATATCAAGCCTTTTTGCAGCCAATAAATAAATCTCTGGAGACGGCTTTGCTTCTTTTACCATAGCCCCATTGAGACACAGTTTAAAGGCGTCTGAGTATCCGCTTTTTTGCAAAAAAAGCTCTACAGTCTGAGGAGAGGCCGAAGAAGCCAAGACAAGCCGATATTTTTTTCGAAGAGATGCAATAAGTTCTTTACTTTGGGGGGTGATTTCCCCTTCTTTCCCTAAAAATTCAAGTGCTCGTTTCCGTTTTGCATTTGCAAGCTCTTGCACGGTTTCTAAGGAAACTAATCTCCCATTTTCAATCAAAATCTTTTCTATTGTTTCCTCTGTCCGCATCCCCGCCACAGAGGCATAGGCAAAATCCGTAATACCGATTTTTTGTAAGACTTCCCGAAAAGCCCGTTCGTGACAATCACTCGAGAGAAACAACACCCCATCCATGTCGAATATCACTACTTCAATTTCAGAAAGATTATTGGACATACTTCTTTTTTGCCACCACCTGAGTTTGTCCTATCCAGTATTTCAAAGGAAAAGAACCAATTCCAAGTTTTTCAACCAAAATTCCTACAAATTTTAAAAACGGAAAATAAGCAGCTGCTCGCTTCAAAACATAGCGCAACTCAAGTGTTTGCCAGTGAAGACGAATACAAGAAACTCTAAAACCTGCCTTTGCTAGCTGTCGTCGTATTGTCTTGCGAGTGTAATACACCAGATGCACACTTAAAAGAAATGGCCATTTCTTTCCCATTATCATGGACGCTAAGCTTCCAAAATCAGGATAATTAACTACAAGCAATCCTTCAGGCTTCAAAATTCGATACACTTCTTTTAATTCAGAACTCGGATCCGGCACATGCTCAATCACATCCCAGAGGGTTACTACATCAAAGCTAGCTTCAGGAAAAGGATGATCAAATAAGGTGCCAGTATACACCTCGAGACCATGCTTAGATCTTGCGTATTCACCAAGCCACTTACTCGGCTCTACTCCAACTGCCGACAAACCCAAACTCTGTGCAGCTCGCAAAAAAGCACCGCCAGCACATCCAATATCCAGTACTTTCGTCTCTTTAGAAAAACGTAAGCGATATTTTCTTCGCAGCCATTGAAGGGCAGCGACAAAAGTTCTGATTCGCATCAGATCCTGTTCAACAAATGTTGCATCCTCTCCCTGTGCGTAAGAATCAACAATAACATCTGAATGAAGTCTTGGATTTAAATAAACCAATTCGCACTTATTGCAACGAACCACTTGCTCAAAAATCGTCTGATCACTCGAAGAACAATACACCTTCGTCAAAAACTCCTGAGAAAGCTCGTTAGGAAAATTTCCAGGATATACAACCGCAAAAGCAGTAGAAGCACACAACGGACAAGGAATAGTTTCTAATTGAACAGTATTTTCCATAAAAAAAATTATTTTTTTCCTATAAATAAGCCATTTTATTATACTCTTTTTGTTTCATTGATACAATTTTCTCTATCTCTATTCGGACTTAATTGATTTACTTCTTTCTATAGCTATAAAAAACAGCCAATGAAAAAGTAGTTATTCCATTTAGCACATACATATACAAAGGAATAATGAACAGATACGAATACCCTGCTTTCCCAAGCCCAATAAACAAAAGGGTTGAAATAATATTGGCAAAAGCAATAATTTTCATAATAGAAAAATTTCTATCTTTTGCGGTAAAATAATTCAATAAATAAGTCTTTAGTGGGAAAAGTAGCACCATAGGCAAAAGAAGCCATGCCATTTTCAGTGAATCAGAATAATCTTCTCCATAAAAAATCCGGAAAAAGAAGGTGAGGAAAAAAGCGACAAAAAAACTCGCACAAATTCCACTAAACAAGCTCTGCAAGAACACGGCACGATCCTTCTGCTCCCCTTGTTCGTTCCCAAGAAAAAAATCAGGTAACTTGGTAGCAATAAGTGCCCCAAAATAAGCTGCGAATGCTGACAAAGGAAAATACGAAACCTGAAAAAGAGCAACCGTTGAGTACCCAAAAAAAGACCCGATTAATAAGACCGGGAGGTTTTCTGTCATGTTTAAAATAAACTTTTGACCCGTTACAATAAAAGCATACCACAAAGAAAGACTCTCCCTTCCTTCAGAAGAGTGCTTCCTTTTCCCCTCGAAAAAAAAGCAAGCAAGCAAAAGGGAAGAGAGAAGAAAGTAAGAAAAAATAAGAACAGGGAGAGAGGCTTTTAAAAGAAGCAATATAGGGAGTAATACTAACCAGGCAACGGAAAGAAAGATGGAACGCAAAACAACGGGTTGAAAGTTTTTCCTTCCTTCATAAAAGGTGTACCAGGGAGTAAAGCCATAAAAAAACGGAAAGAAAGAAGCGGTGATCAGAAAAGAAGTTCCTAGTACCATCATCCCTTTTGAATACTGAAAAAGAGCAACGAGTACTAATACTATTGAACCAATAAACGAAAAGAGAATACTCGTTTTAACAGCCCGCGAAACAGCTCCGGTGTTCCCGTAAGCCACACTGCGTAATGCAGAAAGAGAAATTCCAGGAATAGAAAAAACCGAAACAAGAGAGACTAGGGAGAATACATACTGGTACGATCCATACATCTCTTTATCCCCTAACCTAGCAAAAACAATAGAAATCAAAAAACCAGATAGCGAAAGAATGGCATATCGAATCGATATCCAAAAATGATTTCCTCGTACAATGGATCGCAAAGAAATCATAGCCACTGCTTATTTTTTCAACGAAGGAAATACCTTCTTTATTCTTTCTCGAAGCCGATCTTGCTCTACACTTGTTTTTACTAAATCTTCCAAATCACTCAGGATTTTTGTAATATCAACCGAACACTCATCATGGTTCTTAAGCGCAAAGATGCGCCCTGATTTTGATTTAACCATATTTCCTTCCTCGGTCTCAGTATATAGTTCTTCCACCATCTTCTCCCCTTTGCGGAGACCCATAATCTTCACTTCTACATCTTCTTCCGGAACAAGGTTCTTTGATCGGATAAGACAAAGAGCTACCTCATAGATATTGATAAGTTCGCCCATATTCAAAATATGGATACTATTCGGCTTACCCTCAGCCGTGCTTTCAATAACAAGCGAAGCAGCCTCTCGAATAGACATGAAGAAGCGCTGCATTTTCTTGTGCGTTACGGTCACATATTTATGAAGCGTCATCTGTCGTTCAAAGAGCGGCAGGGCTGATCCATTCGAGTTAATAACGTTTCCAAAACGAACGATATTAAACTTCATTTTTTCAGATCTCAAACTCTGGATATAGTATTCACAGAGCTTCTTTGTTGCCCCCATGATACTCGTTGGATTTACTACCTTATCAGTAGAAATAAAAGTAAAAAGCTTAACACCATTGTCACGTGCAGCATCAATGACACGTTTGGTACCAATGACGTTGTTATATACTGCCTCATCAATATTGTCCTGCATCAAATGTACGTGCTTATAAGCCGCAGCATGAAAAACAATATCTGGCTTAATCTTTGCAAATAAGGAATTCAACTTATTAATATGAAGAATACTTCCTACAATAAGCTCGCACTTGTCACGCATACCGCGCTCTTTAAGTTGCTGCTCAAGCAAAAAGATAAGGTATTCTGAATTGTCGTACACCACCACCTTCTTTACTTCGAGATCGATAAGTTGTCGGACGATTTCCGAGCCAATAGAGCCAGCTCCGCCAGTTACAAAAACGATTTTCCCTTTATAAAACTTCTTCAGTCTCTCGACATTCTTATCAATAAACGGCCGGCCGAGGAAGTCCTCCACATCAAGCGGCTTCACTTCAGCATACTTCACATCACTTTTACTGATAATCCGCTGATCGCGGGGCACAATCCTGATTGGCACACGATTCTTCATATTCTTCATCAGGATGCGCCGAATAAGCGCCCCATCAGCCGAAGGAATAGCGATCACCATTTCATCAACCCGATAAATTTTTGAAATCTTTGAAAGTTCATCAATACTTCCAAGGTATTTGATATTTTTCTTACTCGGCTGTTTGTCATCAATAAAACCGATAACATGCAAATTGCTATCTGTTTTTTCAATATCCTTGGCAAGCAGCATTCCAGCCCGACCAGCCCCAATAATAAGAATATTCTTTCCTTCCATACATTTATTGAGCACTCAATTTCAATTCTGATTTTTTAGGAAAATATTGTTCCCAGGTTTTTTTAATCCCATCTGATAGGAAAACCTGAGGAATATATCCATAACGCTCCTGCAATTTAACATTACTAATCCGACTCTTTTCTACCTCTTGAGGAGCAATGCCGGTCACTTCATATGGAATATTTTTTTTGCTCACAGAAGCTATAGTTCGAATGACGTCTAGCAGCGTTTTGCTTTCACCGGACGATATATTGATAATGTCTGTCTGCTGTAATTTTTCCTTAATAGCAATCATTGCTGAAACGACGTCATCAAGAAAAATGTAATCACGCTCCTGCATCCCATCCCCATTCACTTTTATCCCTTCTCCTGCTAGAGCCTTTTTAAAAACGAGCCCGATAAATCCTTTATTTTTTTCAGACCCATACACATTTGCCAATCGCAAAATCCCAACCGGAATATCAATAAGTTGTTCCTGGATAAGTTGTTCGCATTCCGCCTTAAATGCACTATAAGCATCTTGCGGATCGCGTCTATACTCTTCGCTTGCAGATACCTCGCAGTTTCCGTACACCAAAGCAGAGGAAGTAAAGAGTACCTTTTCCGGAACAGATTCTTTTACGGCATTCAGTATGGTTTCAAAAATCTTTTTTTCCTTTTCAGAATCAAAACCAGCATAATTCTGCCCCGTCAAAAGAAAAACCGCATTCCCACTCCCAAGTACTGATTTGAGTTTTTCCATTTCTGATTCAGTATCAAGCGCTACGTATTCCACGCCCAATACCTTCTCTTCAGGGATATGCCTTGAAATACTCAACACTTTTTCACCACGATGAACAAGCTTCTGCACTAAAGCAGACCCAATAAATCCGGTTCCACCAATAACAATATTTTTCTTTGATTCCATTGAATTTCCTTTATATAAAGGCCTTTTTATAGTATACTCGTTTTAGATGGATATGAAAATACTTGATATTTCCGCTTCAAAAAATTGGATTTTTGCAGTATTAATATCTCTTTTTGTCTTAAAAGGGGTATTTTTTGCATTGCTTTTACCAGCTTTTCAAAATCCTGATGAGCAGGTCCACTACGGAACCATCCAACACTGGTCCGAACCAGAAGAAAAAACGTGGGAAATAAAAGAGCACAAGAAAGGCGAATATCTCATCAATACAGAAGATATCCGAACATCTAATCTCCCCGAAGAAACAAGGGAGAGCGCGGCTATCATAGGCTTTGATGAAATCAAATTTCAAAACCAAAATACTCAAAATTTTGAGAATCAAGAAACAGAAAATAGTATCCTTGAAAATACATGGCAACGATTTGTTTCCGTAAAGCCATCAATGGTTTCTGGGACTTGGTCTTGGTATTATTTGGTTTCATCCTGGATTGAACGGTTGTGTTCGGGTGCAGATATCTTTACCCGGATGTTTGCTATCAGAGTTTTCTCGGTAGTCCTGGGGATACTCGTAGTTCTTCTTGCTTACCTCACATTCCGAAAGATAAATTTTTCAAATCTCGAATCTCTCCTTCTTGCTTCTTTGGTTGCTTTCCAGCCCATGCTAACTGCGACCGCAGCACAGATCAACATCGACATCGCGCTCATCTTTGCCTTCTCCCTCTTCATTTTCACTGGAGTCTGGATCATGAAAGACAAAGCTTCTTGGAAGAACAGCTCCCTGCTTATTCTTTCTGCTCTCCTCGGATTCTTTGCTAAGGGGCCAGGAATCGTGCTTATCGCTTTGATGATCCCTCTCTTTGGTTACGCGATCTGGATCCACTTCGGGCAGAAGATACGAGAAGGGATCGGTTCGCTCAACCTGCCCCCAAAAACTCTCTGGATCTCTCTCGTTTTCGCGATCGTCTTTACCGGCACCATCTTTTGGCAGAGCATCCCTGCTGCCTATATCTCTTCCATTACCCATGCCTCAGCTGTTTCGAAATTTGATTCACCTCTTACATCACTTGCTGCCTACTTTGATAAAACCATCGATACTGATGCTTTTCGCTGGAGTGCAATTTCTTACTGGGGTAATTTCGGCTGGCTCGATACTCGTATCGGAGACGCTGTTTTTAATAGCATCTGGACTCTTGAAATCATTGGACTGATCGGTGTTATTCTCTACTTTCTCCCGAAGACATTCCTCAACAAACTCGGAATGACAGAGGTGAAAGAGTTTTTACCAGAGAAAAAATATATTGTTTTCCTGCTTCTTTTAAGTCTCGCGTTGCAATTTGCCATCCGGTTCTATGACTGGCGTGTCTTTGATGCTACTACCAAGATCCTTATCGGCACCCCTGGGCGCTATTTCTTACCTAATATCATCGCGCATTTTGCTCTCCTCGCAACCGGTCTCGGATTCTTCTGTCGATCCAAAGCTCAGTTCCACTGGCTTCTCAAGACACTCCTCATGCTCATGGTACTTCTCAGCAGCTATACCCTCTTCGAAATTATTCTCCCTCGATACTACCTCTGATATGAAATTCCAACTTAAGGAAAAACAGATCGAGCAACTACTCATAGCGATACTTATTACTGGGATGTTTTTCATTCTGTCTGATCTCTTCAAAAATATTTCTTTTCCTGACTCGAGTTACAATTTTCTTGGGAAAGACAAGCGCGTAGAACTCGAGCCAGGTAAGAGCGTTACTCAAGTTTTCAAGGCAAGACGCGATGGTCTCGATCAGATCAAAATAATCATCGGTGATCTCGGCTCTCTCGGGATTCATGATTCTATTGATCTTACCCTCGCACAATCAAACTGTGAAACACCGATTGCAACCGACACTCTTTCTTTCCTTACTCCGGAACCAAAAATCTACTACCATTTTCATTTCGATCGTATCACTAACTCTCTTGGAAAATCCTACTGTCTCAAAATCTTATATACCGCTACAGAAAGAAAAAAAGAGCGTCCCTACCTTGCTGCAAGCGAAGGCGAACCATTTGCTCGCACCGCTTATTTTGACGATGCTCGCAGCAAATTTTATGAAGGTCGCTCCCTCCAAATGAGACCCTCTTACTCCAATATTTCCTTTAGCCAAAATCTCCACGAACTCGAAAATCGCCTCTCCCAATACAAACCAGCATTCATGAAGGGTTCAGTGCTCATTCTCGGACTCACCGTCGTGCTCACGAGCGCCCTCTTCGGTATCATCATTATCCGAACGAAAGACGAATAGTAAAAACCGCTCTCATTGAGCGGTTTTTAGTTTACTTCTGTATCACTACCGTAAAACCATTGCCGACCTTGTCATCGATATCTTGGACCTCAATGATCTTCCAACCGAGATACTTGATGAGCTCTACCATATCCTCGGTAATCCAGACAGAATAGTGATCATTGATATTTGGTTTTGCTTCGATTCTCCCCTCGTGCCGGTCGATGAGCTCTTGAAGGGTCGTACGCGGCAGTTCTTTATCAAACGTTCGCTCTTTGTGAGGGACAATCATAAAGATATACCCTCCCGGCCGGACGATACGATACCACTCCTTAAGCGTCTTGATCGGATCCGGGAAATGCTCGATAACGTGCGCGCTCACGATGAAATCCTCGCTCTCATCCGGGACCGGGATATCATCCCCTGAGGCCAGGATATCGACCGGGAGCACCGCTCCGACATTCGCCGATTCCATCTTCTTGTACTGATTGTCATCCGGTGTGTAGTCGACATTCCGGGTATCGAGTCCGAACGGGTTATGGGATGACCCGCCGATTTCCAACCCCTTCTTACCATCGAGATACTTATGTGCTAAAGCACTCTCTCGAAACTTCACTCGGAACCGACACTTGTAGGCATTATATGGAGCGAATACCCATTTTGGAATAAGAGGTTTGATGCACTTGATATAAATTGCTCTCGGTTTTCCGGACATAAACATTCAGATCTACTGTGTAGCTTTGGAAGTTATTTTTTCTTTCCTGACATCCCAAATAAGCTTCGCGGTACTTACTACTACAAAGAGCGAACTCATAAACATGGAAACAAAAAACTTCTCAGGACCAAAAGAAACCCAACCTCCAGTTGAAACTGGCGTAATAAATATCAGAAATCCAGATATTAAAAACCACAAAACACTGAAATAAATCCAACGAATCATTACATAGTTACTCACAAAAAATACAATTGGGGTCATTATTAGTAAAGCCAAGGAAAAATGAACTAATGTCCTAGCAACCAAGATATAGTTTCCAAAAAAACACTTCGCTATACTCGAATTACATGGACCAAGATAAGCAGAAACCAAAACGGCGAGCGGAAGTAAAATAAGTCCTATTTTTATCCAGCGCACTATTTTCATAGAGATTTAATTATTTTTTTAATAAACAATCTTCAATACTCCTTTTTCTGTAAGTATACCAGGAATCATTCTTCCTGAAAGCCACTTTTCTTCTCGATCTTTCCCAGTCAACAGTGTCTTATTCTGGCCGTATACGTACTTTGTATCCACGCTTTCATTAGCTGTTTTCAGTGATGCAGAAAAATTCGTGTATTCCCCTGATGATATACGTTGCCACTGGTATTGCATTCGAGAAGCATCTAATCCAAAGATAGTGCCATCATATGAAACTGCACCAGGAGACAGATCTATCCGCTGCTTTTTGTTTTTGGTTACATCCAACTGCAGTTCTGTTGTATGTCCAGATACATCAGTAACTATAACACTATCCTGGTTCACAGAGACGGTTGTAGCAGAAAGACTATCCTGGCCAGAAAAAGCGATCTCTTCGGTCTGATCATTAAAAACTATCTTTATTTCAGGAGCTGTTTTGTCAATTCGAACCACAAATGACTGTTCTTCCTCTTTGTTTCCTTGTTTATCTTCTGAAAAGAACCGAATCGTTGATTCCCCTTCAGTAGTTAACAAAATCGATCCTTGGTAATCCCTCCATTCTCCATCGTTGATGGCATAGCGAGTAACTGCTACACCTGTCCCAAAAGGATTATCCGTAGCGGAAAGTGACACCGCGACATCACTTGTATACCAATCATTCTTACCTCCAGTTCCAGATACTGAAGGCGTTGTAGCAGGTGGAAGCATGTCCAACACAGCGGTACCATTGGGTACCGGACTAATACTATAGTCATTTGCCCCATCACCATTCACATCCGCCGAAAGTGATGACATCCCTTCAAGTCCGGAAGCAGGAATATCAAAAATCACCTGTGTGTCACTGGTCGTTGGTAGATGAGCAAAACGAGTATGATATACCGCTTCTTCTCCTGTTTCAGTTATCTTCGTACTCTCAAGTTTGAGCGTATAATCCCCGAGAGCATATCCATCCAATACTACATGTATATGCTCACCAGAATCGAAGCCAACGTATTTGCGATCACCGAGTTGGTAGTAATAGCTATTCGGGATATTTTCTTCAAAGATGGTTTTCGACTGACCATCAATCATGATTGTCTTCGGTCCAGTATGACGCCCGGCATCATCGTAAAGATGAATATCGAGCGGGGAATAAAGAGACATACGGATGCGTGGTTTAGCATCTCGATAATCTTCCGGGCGAGTAAGCGAAAAATATTCAGGTAATGGACTTTCCTTACGAGTGATAGTGTCTCCAATGAATGACTGAACAGGAACCGTGGAAAGAATATCTCTATGCCTACGATAAATATTAGATTCGTTATATTTATACAAATCAACCCAATATTTCTTCACATTTACTGCTTCAGGAAACATGAGTGCGCTCGGGGCCGCAACAACCGCATCGCCATCCACCGTAAACTGCGGATCATATACCGGTTCATACATACCTGTTTCCGTACACAGAGGTATCGCTCCGCCCAGATCATGACACTCGTCTAGCGACTTTTCGTCATATTTCACTCCGCTTACCGTATCCAATCCCCAGCCAGCAATCTCAATGACCTGCACACTCGCTGGTGGCACCCAGGCATCCAGGCGTTCATGTGTCGCTATCGCCTTATCCAGTAATCCTGATTCAAGAATATTCTCTTCATCAACAGCGCTCGCATCAGGATCCGTCCGACCATCACCCGTTCCAAGCAAGAAACTCTTGAACTCATCAAAAGAATCTATACTATCACCATAGACCTCTTGAAATTTTTTGTAACGCGTATGTTCCGCAGAGAGAAATTGTATAAAAGGAGCTTCCAGACGGCCCAGATAGGAAGCTGATGGTAGCAGTCCATAAGCACCCGGCATATGTTCACCAAGTACTCTTGCTTCTGACTGAGACATAAGCCCAGCCGGCAATGTCTCGTCATATCCATAGAGAAGCGAGAGTGTTGTAAGCGGCGTCCCCATCTGTGGCGTCCCGACTAGAATTATCTTATCTACTAATTCTGTTTTTCCTTGCTTCTCCAACTCAAGCATGAGCGCTTTAGCCAAGAGACCACCGTTCGAGTGAGCGATAATCGTTACTTTTCCGCTCTTGGAAGTATCCGCCAGTGCAGCCAATTCAGCCACCGGATATTTTGTCACATTGTCCTTGTATCGTGTTCCGTCCCGCACGATATCTTCAACGTTTTGCCGCCAATCATACGCAAATGCCTCAAAATCTTGTATCGTTCCACTTGTTTTCAAATCACTCAGCTGCGTCAAGAAGTCGCCATAGATCTCGGTACCATAAACAGAATCAATCGCATCCCGTGTATACACCGTTTTATAGCTCGTGCCATTACTATCCAAGCCTAATTCCGCAATATCATTACCAAAAGGATTCGGCGGCCAGAGCGTATCTTCTGTTCCAGACGCACCATTTTTATACAACCCACTTGCTTTCAGTCCCGGTAGAAACAAGACGTTCGAAAAACAATTCTCCGTACATACCGGTTTCGGAGCAAAGAGATCTTGCCCAAGCCAAGGATCAAAGAGAATGCCGTCTCCGACCGGATTCCCTTTTCCATTCAAGTGAGCTGGTAAGGTAAACTTCGTTGGATTGTAATACGGTCCACTCGCGTCTCCCCACCAGTTCTCCCGGGCATCTAACGGCCACTGTGGTTGCCACCAGATAAGCGAATCCACTCTGGCGCCTGTAGCATTCCCCACTATGTTATTATGAGTGACCTTTGCTACCGTACCATACTTAAACTTCTGCATGTGTACGCCGATACTGCAATTGGAAATCACGTTATTCTCAATGGCCACCGTCGTTACATTCTCGAGCGCAACACAAGCATACAGATTATCCCGAATCACCGAATTCTTGAGACTGAATGTATTCGACCGAGTCAGGACACCGGCCGTCATAGGCGAAGAGGCGCCGTAGAGAATCTCAACGTGTTCAAAGGTAGCTTGTCCGTTATTGATAATCGCGTACCATTGCCCGCGATCTGGCAAAGTCGCTCCGCCATCGCTATTTGTATCACCGCCATGTGCATCGTCTTTATAGGAAGTAAAGACGATCGGTGCTTCAAGCGTACCCTGTGCCGTTAAAGATCCCGTTGGATAGATACTGAGATACGTGTCAGCACTTTGAAACTTCACCACGACACCCGGCTCTATGGTCAGTGTCGAAGTGATATACGCGCCGTATCCCTCAATCACATACGGACTATTTGCCTGCGTCCATACCGTCGGTGTTTTGATTTCTCCACGGACTGACGTCGGTCCGGCTGCGTAGACATCCTTACTTCCTCCGATCAATCCAATATACACAAAAACTGCGAGACCGAGAGCGTACCTGATCCGCATAGCGATGAGTTGATCAATTATTTATTAATACTCAAAAGAGGCCGCCGGAGCGAACCTCTTTTGAGTATAGAAGAAATGAGATAAAAAGAGAATCTTAATTCTTCCGGCGGCGAAGAAGAGCGCTGACGGTTTTCAAACAGAGAATAACATCAAGCCACAGCGACCAATTCTCAATGTAGTACACATCGAGACGGTATTCGTCTTCAAAGGGAAGATCGGAACGGCCAGACACCTGCGCCATACCCGTGATACCCGGTTTGATGGTCAAAAGTCGGCGGTGATATTCACTGTATTTATCAACTTCGCGCTGCTGGTGCGGACGAGGGCCGACGAGACTCATTTCTCCCTTGAGGACGTTAAAAAACTGTGGTAATTCATCAAGCGAATAGCGCTCGATGAAAGCGCCTATTCTGGTCTTGCGCGGATCGTTTTTTATCTTGTAGAGCGGTCCTTTGCGGACACTTGAGGTCGCAATCAGTTCCTGTTCATACTTTAAGGCTTCCTCAAAATTCGGATTATCCTTGTTAATACACCACTGCCACTGCATGTAGCGGAATTTGTAAACAAAAAATTTCTTTCCCTCTTGGCCCACACGCTCATTCTGGTAGATGATCGGACCAGAACCATCTTCGATGCGGATAAGGAGAGCAATGAGTCCCATGATGGGCAGGGTGAAAAACGTAAGAATCGCTCCTGCTAATACATCAAAACTTCGTTTCATCACTTTCCCCCACCCATCGAGTGGCGTGTGCTGATACTCGATAATCGGCTCGCCATTCAAAATACCTACCTGTGTTGAAACGCGCGAAGCCTGCAGCGTGGTCGGGATAAAACGGTAGCTGATATTGTTGATCTGGCAGTAGTCGAGGAGTTTTTCGTGTTCATCATCCGTTAGGGTTGGGTCACAAACGATAGTTTCATCAATCCCCTTCTCTTCTCGGATCTGTTTGATCTGATGAAGTGAAACGCCCGAAACCTGCGCCACGATCTTGTAGCCCAGCTCACGATGCGAGGCAAGATAACGCTTCATAGCCTGCATTTTTCCGTTCGTACCCACCAAGAGTACTCGATGCACGCCTGTCCCCTTCTTTAAGAGATAGTAACGCTGGATACGCGCAATACAGTAACGGCCCAAGGTAATATACAGAACCGTAAAGCCCCAGCCAGCAAGAATGATGAAGCGTGACGAAAACCATTCCCGCTTGAGGAAGATAGCCACGATGATAATCACCAGGGCCAACGAAGTCGCTTTGAATACCCGATAGGCCTCCTGCCAAAAACGGCGTGTAGTCCGCATTTGATAAAGCCCTTCAAGTCCGAAAATGACTACCAGTATCGGTGCCACAAACAAAATCACCTCCATAAAACCGAGGAGGGTAATATCGTAAAGCTTGGGCCGCAAAGCCAAAATCTGCGGGATATTACGCACATAATACGCACTCAAAGCCGCCAAGGAAATCATAATCAGATCTACTGGAAGCTGTATAGCGCTAAAGAATATTTCTGATCGCTTCATATCTTAAGATTCATTCACTGCTCTACGACGCTACCCTATTCCTGACAGTGTGCTTTCATAGTTCCTTTCCAAGACAGGTCTATAAGCCGGATTCTGTCCCAGCACCTCATTTGTGCTACAACAAGCATTCTATAACTCGTTACACGACAAATCGTCTTACAATATCACCGGATGTAAAACACTTGTTCGTTGTGTCAAAGACACATGCACAAATGAGGTGCTGGGGATAGTCATTTCTCTTGTCTGACTGTTGCCAGGCAGATCTGTGCGGTTCTTCCAGCACCTGATAAGCTTCACGATAAACTTTCCTTTATTCTTCCTTTTAAAATCTGTATCGCTTTTCCATACTGCTTCAGCTTCCTCTCACGATTACGAGCATCTTTCTCTGAGATACGCTCATAATATACCAACTTCACTGGCAGTCTAGATTTGGTTGCGAGAGATCTTCCACTTTGATGCTCTTGCATCCGTCGCTTCAGATCACTGGTATACCCGATATATATCCCATAATCAGATAATGATTTCAGTATGTACAGATAAAACATAAGCTTATCAGGTGCTGGACTCGACCTTGCACCCAGGTAAGGATTTAGCCGTTTCACCCCAGCACATGCAAGCATATACTGGGCTACGCTCTTCGTTTCCAAAGAACGCCCATACTTCTTTCGAAGCATGGCGTCACTGTTCGCACCTCGCGCCTCGCGGCGTATGGGAATTACCCATTACCCTTCCATCGAAAAACGATGGTGAGTGTCCGGACTTTCCTCACAACAAAGCCGATAAAGGCTTTATTGCGCGACCATCCAACCTGTCTTAGAAAGGAACTACAAACTCTATATTATACACTTTTTTTGTATAAAAGTCAACAAAATAAGGCTCTTCTGACAAGCCTTATTCTAACACAAATTGGTCTTTTCGTCCTTAGAGCTTATCTCAAAATTCACTGCTTTAGATAAAAGAAATAAAAACCATGCTTGCCGGCTAAAATCAGAGAATTTCGGCTGCAAACGATGCTCCATTCCTCAAAATAGAGTCTATTCCCTCAGAATCTCTCATCATTTTCGCTCGAAATTCTCTAATTTTCGCTCGGCATGAATTTTGAGATAAGCTCATTTACCAATTCAATCGACCACCAAGCACACGCCCAACTTCCGCAACAATCCGGTCAAAAGTTGCATCCATTTCTTCGCTCGTCAGCGTCCGCTCATCAGCTCCAAAAGCCAGATGGAAGGCCAGATTCCGATTCCCCTCTTTTTCAAAGATATCAAAAAGTTCTACGGATCGCAGGAGCGGCGCACCGGCCTCCAGCATGCATCGGACTACCTCTGCGCTCTCAACCTTCTTGGTAAACACGAGCGAGATGTCACGCACCGCAAACGGGAACTTAGGGAGTGGCTGGAATATTTTCTCTGTCTGTACTGATTCTCGAAGAGCTTTCGCATCCAGTACCGCTACTGCTACGCTCGTATGCACACCAAAATTTTTCAGAATGAACGGCATGAGCGTTCCGAGTGTTCCTATTTTCTTTCCTTTGAACAAAATATCTGCACTCTGTGTCCGATGCCATTCATCCCCTGTTTCCGGAACAACGTGCCGGACAAATTCTACACCATTAATATGAAGATTTTCAAAAAGATTTTCAAGAGATCCCTTCAATCGGAAAAATTCTTTTGTTCCCTTTTCACGAGATACCAAAGCTAATGCCAGCATTTTTTCCTCCTTGATTTCTGTCTTCTTTGATTTTTCAAAAACACTCTCCCATTCGAAGACAGAGAATGCTTCGGTATGCCGAAGATTTTCTTTCACCTTACGCAAGAGACTTGGCACCAAAGTCTTCCGTAAATGAGTCTGGTCAGGATTCAATGGGTTGGCTAACTCCACATGTCCAGCTACCTCCAAACCAAAAGCTTCCATATCACGGATACCGTAGAAAGAATACGTCATGATCTCTGTGAAACCAGACCGCACCAGCATCTCTTTCAGCGTGCGTTCAAAACGCTTCACGGGATTTTCTGGAGCAGCCACGAGCGGCAACACTGGTGCTACCGGAACAATCTTATCGTAGCCACGCATCCGGCCGATTTCTTCAATCAGATCCCATTCATCCCGCAGATCAGGTCGACGAGTAGGGATAGTTACCAAGAGCGCGTCTTTTCCGTTCACCTTTCGTACCATGAGACCCTGTAAGGCTAGGTACTGCACCACTTCAAAGATAGGTACTTTCACTCCGAGCACGCCTTCAACGCGCGAGAGGAGAAGTTCAATTTTCCATTCTTTACGCTTCTCCGGATATTCATCCCGTGCTCCTACGAGCTTACCCCCTGTCAGTTCCCGAATCAATTCAGCAGCTTCACGCGCTACTTCGATAGGCACGTTTGAATCAAGATTACGTTCAAAGCGATAACTGGCATCAGTCGGAAGACCATGGCGAATACGGGTTCGGCGAATCGTTGCGCCATCAAAGTTGGCAATTTCCAAAAAGACGTCTTTTGTTGTTGTCGTTACTCCTGATTGTTTGCCTCCCATGATGCCTGCGAGCGCTAATACTTTCTTACTATCAGCAATCACCAGGTCATCTGTCACCAGAAATTTTTTTTCACCGGTAAGGAGCTCGAGTTTTTCACCCTTCTTCGCCATACGAATCTGGACACCACCCGCAAGTTTATCTGCATCAAAAGCATGCAGTGGCTGTCCTGTACGCAGCATGAGGTAATTCGTAATATCAACAATATTGTTAATTGGCCGGAGCCCAGAAACCAAGAGTTTAGTCTTGAGCCACAATGGTGATTCACCGACCACAACATCTTTAAAGAGCAGACCAACGTAACGCCGACAAGCTTTCTTATCGCTTATGTGCACTTTCGGGGCACGGTTATACGACGGCACCTTGAAAGGTTTCGCTTTGGCTTCGGCAAACTGCGGAGCATGACCATCGAGTGCTGCGATTTCTCGTGCCAGCCCTTCATATGACAAAGCATCCGACCCACGATCAGCTAAAATCTTCACATCCAGTAGAGTATCAGCCAACCCCATAAGCTTGGCAAATTCTGCTCCAATCGGTGTCTCTTCTGGCAAAACGAGAATACCTTCGTGTCCTTCACCGATACCGAGTTCTTTCTCCGAGCAGATCATGCCGCTGGATTTCACACCCCGGATCTCGGCTTCTCGAATTTCACTTCCGTTCGGGAGCGTGGCTCCTGGTAAGATCACTGCCACACGCTGCTCCGGAGCTAGATTTGGCGCGCCGCACACGATCTGCCGTACCACCCCCTTACCGAGTTCCACTTGAGCTATTCGTAAGCGATCAGCATTCGGATGCGGCATAACCGAAAGCACCCGCCCGGTCACTACGCCGTCGAGTCCATGTGGATAGGTTTCCACTCCTTCCACTTCAAAGGCGTGCCGCATGAGTAAATCCGCCACGCGTTCAGCTGGTTTCTTCGTGCCGGATAATTCTTTAAGCCAATGGTAGGAGTATTTCATACGTTAAAATTGTTTCAGAAATCGGAGGTCGCCACTCATGAGAAGACGGATATCAGTGATCTTGTATTTCATCATAGCAAGCCGTGTGAGCCCAAAGCCCCAAGCAAATCCTTGATACGCACCCCGTTTATAACCAGCCGCTTCAAAAACTTTCTGGTTCACCATACCAGCACCGCCAATTTCGAGCCAACCCGTCCCTTTGCACACGGAACACCCCTTGGCTTCACAGAGAATACAGGAGATATCGAATTCGAATGAAGGTTCAGTAAACGGAAAGAAGCTTGGACGCAAACGAATATCCACTTTTTTACCAAAGAAGCGGCTAAAAAATGTCTCCGCCACATACTTGAACGTCACCACCGTAACCTTGCCTGGTTCGTCTACCATGAGACATTCAAACTGATGGAAAGTATGTTCATGAGAAGCATCCGTGGCTTCATTGCGAAAAATACGGCCCGGTACCACGATGCGCAGTGGCGGCTTATGTTCCTGCATATAGCGGACCTGAACCGTTGAGGTGTGGGTCCGCGGAATATAGGTATGCTGCCAGCGCTTCTCTGACTTCACCCAAAAGGTATCCTGCATATCGCGCGCCGGGTGATCCTTAGGAAAATTAAGCGCATCAAAATTGTTATGTTCGGTATCAAGCTCTGGACCATCTTCCACCGTAAAACCAAGCGACGTAAAAATATCCGCAACTTCATGCTCAAGAATCGTAATTGGGTGGAGATGCCCAGCCGGTGCGCGCTCCCCTGGAGCCGTCACATCAATCCACTCTTTCTCCCAATCCACGCTTTCGCGCTCGATCCGCTCTTGAACAACCACATACGAGGCTCCAAGCTCCTGCTTAGCCTCATTGGCTGCTGGGCCCACAGCCCGTTTCTCTTTTTCTGAGAGATCCTTGAGTCCCTTGAGAATTTCATTGAGCTCGCTCTTGCGACCGAGGTACTTGGTTTCCCAGGCTGCCAGACTCGCCTTATCCACTACAGATTCAAGCTCCTTTTTTCCGGCATCTATAATAGTCTGTATCTTTGCTTTCGGCATAACATTCTTCGTTCTTTCTTTCAATCTAGCATTAAAATACGATTTTCACGAAACGACGACTCCCAATCTTAATAACTTTTCCATCATGCAATTCTTTAGAAAGAACTAGATCAACCATTTCCACTTTCTGTCCATCTATAGAGACACCACCTTGTTGTATAAGTCTACGCGCTTCACCTTTACTTGAAGCTAACCCATCAGCAACCAATAAATCAATAAGATTGACTTGACCTTCTATCTCATAGATTCCTACAGTATCTGGAATTTTCTTCTCTGAAATAGTTTCAACAAAATACTGTCCAGCTTTTTCGGCTTCTTCGGTGCCATGATAAATCGTAACGATTTCCTTCGCGAGACGCAGTTTCGCATCACGCGGATTCAACTCTCCTCCAAGCTTCGCCTCAATGACTTCGATTTCCGCAAGAGCGACTCGCGTGCAATGAATGAAATACGGAACAATGAGCTCATCTGGGATACTCATGACTTTCCCGAGCATATCGTTTGGCGTATCCAAAAGATTGATGGTATTCCCCCAACTCGAACTCATCTTGCGTCCATCGGTACCAAGAATCAGATTCGTCATGAGGATATCCTGTGCAGATTGCCCGTGTGCTTCCTGAAGCCGTCGTCCAGCCAAGAGATTGAAGCGCTGGTCTGTCCCGCCAAGCTCAACATCAGCATTCACCGCTACGCTATCGTACCCTTGCATGAGCGGATAGAGCATTTCTCGCAACGATACGCGCTTTCCTTCATCCAATCGCTTTTTGATATTTTCGCGCGCGATGAATTCAGCCACCGAAAAATGATCCGCCTGTTCACCGATATCATCAAAACCGAGTTTCTCAAGCCATGTGGAATTGTAATGGATTTCTGCCTTTGAAAGATCAATGAGCTTACCCAGCTGCTCGGTATAGGATCGCATGTTTTCTTCGATGAGATCCCGGCCAAGCATTGGCCGTTCGCTCTCCTTATCGCTTGTATCTCCGATTTGGCCGGTGAAGTCACCAACAATGAGCACTAGTTTGCAGCCCAGTTCCTGAAAATCCCGCATCTTCAAAATCGAAACAGCCCGACCGAGATGGAGGTTTGGACTCGTTGGATCAATCCCGAGCTTAATACGCAACTCTTCTCCCCGCAAGAGTCGTTCTTTCAAACGCTCCCGATCAATCACCTCGGCCACGCCACGCGAAAGCAACTCTTCGATTTTTAGTTCTCGCTCATTCATACTTTTGATGCTTCACAAACACTTCACCTATTTGAGTCCTAATCGGGCCTTAGCCAAACGAATCTGGTCATCGCTCATCTGACCGCTCTTTCGGAGCGCTTCGAATTGTTCGAGAATTTCTGCTTTGTGCTTCTGCACATTTTCCGGCTTGAGCATTTTCTGCATCAGCTTTTGGCGTTCCTGCGGATTCATCGCCATGATCCGCTTATACGCGAAACGCTGCACCATATTCATATCCTCCATTTTCGGCGCACCTGGCATAGTCGCCAGATTATCCTTCTTTACTTCCCCTTCTTTGTTGCCTTTTTTCTTCTTGAATAAATTGCCTAACATATATTTCAGTTAACAAATAACCCTTAACAGTAAACGAGAATCCATCTAAATCCCTCATGTATTTTCTCTGTTTATTGTTGGTTGCCTGCCTGTCCGGTAGGCAGGTTTTTTGCTTATTGTTTACGAAACTTCATCCTATACCGCGTCACCAAGAGCGCCGAAGCCACATAGATCGATGAGTAGGTTCCGAACGCAACACCTACAAGAATCGCCAGCGAAAAATAACGGATACTTTCACCTCCAAAGAGTGTGATAGCAATCAGCGTGATGATCACGGTCATGGACGTATTCACCGAACGTCCGAGTGTTTGATTGAGCGAACGATTGACCGTATTTTCGAAATCCGTTTTGCCGTGTTCACGCAATAGGTTCTCACGGATCCGGTCATACACCACAATCGTATCGTTCACTGAGTATCCGAGAATCGTGAGAAGTGCTGCAATAAACGGCACTCCGACTTCGATACCATAGAACTTCCCCAAAAAAGCAAAGACGCCGATCGTTACAAGAATATCGTGCCCCAAAGCGATGATGGCCCCCAGACCATACTCCCATGACGTGACCGGGTACGCCACCCGACGAAAAGCCCAAGCGATATAGAGCGCAATACCGATCGATGCCAGAATGACACCAATAATAGCATTCTTCTTGATCTGCGCAGATACCGATCCACCAATAAAGTTCGTCCGCAGCTGCTTAACATTGCCATCCAAACCTTTGAGTTTTTCGAGCACTTGTTGGTTAGCATTCTCGTCTGAGGAAAGGTAGCGGAGCAGTACGGCATTATTCTCCGTTGGTTGTACGGTAAGGCTTTGGAGATTAAGAGGAGTAAGCGCCTCAGTTACCTGCTTGGCTTCTGGAGCAGGCGATACCATAAACTGCACTTCAAGAAGAGTCCCCCCCTTGAAATCAATCCCGAAACGCAACCCCCACACAACAATCGCTATCAAAGACAGCATAGTAGCCGCTATCGAGAACGCGTAGGCGTATTTTCTTTGTTGGATAATCTTCATCATACCGTATGCATCGTGAATAAAACCTAATCTTCGTAAATCTTTCCCTTTGGGAGGAGAATCCATGGTCGCTTTTCTGCCCACTGTCCGATCAAGAAACGTAACGCTGTGCGCACCAAGACTACGGCCGTAAAGATCGAGAGCAGGACACCGATGGTCAAAATAATAGCAAAACCCTTCACAAACCCAGTACCCATACCAATAAGAATGAACGTAGTGATAAGCGTGGAATAATTACCATCACGAATACTTGGCCAAGCACGGCGGAACCCTTCATCGATAGCTTTGAAAACATTCTTTCCGTATGCCAACTCTTCGCGGGTCCGTTCAAAGATAAGGACATTCGCATCAACCGCCATACCGATCGAAAGAATAAAACCAGCAATACCCGAAAGCGTGAGCGTGATACTGAAGGGCGTATATCCAGAGAGCTTAAAGATCGCCAGAAGCATAGCTGAGTAAATGACCAAGGCGACTACCGACACAAAACCCAGAAAACGATAGTACACGACCATAAATACCCCCACAGCAGCCAGACCCATAAGCCCAGCAAACAAACTCTGCTTTAACGCTTCAGCTCCAAGAGAAGCATCCACGCTCTGTTGTGATTCAAGACTGATCGGCACCGGCAGAGCACCCTCATTCAGCCGTTTTACAAGCGCATTCGCCTCGCTGATCGTATAGCGACCGGTAATCACCGCTTGACCATTCAGAATCTCTGTTTGCACGGTTGGCGCTGTAACAATCTGGCCATCGATCAGGATAGCGATTTGCTTCCCAATATTGCGCCGAGTCAAATCAGCAAAAAGTTTCGCTCCTTCATCATCAAACTGGAGCGCTACCTGTGGTGAACCGATTCCTTGACCTTGATAATCCACCGCGGCGTTCTTCAAATTTTTTCCCGTGAGACCAGTGGCTTTGTATTTGAGATCAGGAAATTGATCCAGCGTGTATTTTGGAAATAAAATATGGGCTCCGCGCACTTCCTTAGCATCACCTTCACCGCGCTCCTCGACCTTCTTCATGATATGCCAACCATACTGGCTCTCCACGAGCTCTGGCCAGACTGTGCCCGTCTTGAAGTTCGGATCAAAGAGTGCGGTATCAAAAGCATCAACGAATTTCCCCTTGGTCGCAAATCCAAGATCACCCCCCTGATTCTTCGAACCCGGATCAGCACTATGAGCCGTGGCAAGGGCAGCAAAATCATCCCCCGCGAGAGCACGTTTCAAAATATCTTCGGCCTTCTTTTTATTCGCCGCGTTATACGCATCAAGCTGAGCCGCTTCTTCTGGACCGGCCTCCTCGCGGAATTCCAAAAGCGGAGTCTCCTTGATAGTTTTCTTGGCCTCTTCGATATCTTTTACTCCCGGGAGTTCGACGATAATATAATGATCCGTACCTACGCTTGATTGCTGCACCAAAGGCTCACCCACCCCAAAAGCATTCACCCGACGCTCAATCACCGCCTCAGCCGCTGAGAGCGCTTCAGTCACCTTGGCTTCTGGAACCTGGGACACATCCGCTTTATATTCAAGATGAATACCTCCTTGAAGATCCAACCCTAAATTCACTTTAAAATGATTCTCAATCCATGCTACAGACTGCGGAAACCACGTTATTTTTGGATAGGCAATAGCACCGGAAACAAGCCCTAAAAGAAGAACGAGCACAAATTGAACCCTGGTTTTCGTGTGATAGTTCATATATAGATTTGAGTATAGCCAAATGTTCCCTTTCACGCAAATCTAAGCCTTTTTTTGAAAAATAAAGTCCGGAGGAGTGCTCCGGACAAAAACATTAAGAGAGAATCCTCTCTATTTCAATGAGCAGGCTGCCACACCAGGCTGTACCGCCGGCACTGCCGAACTCTCGGGTACAGTGATTTTTCCCTTTGCGCAGTCGAAAAAGGCTTTCTTCGAGACTTCTCCGTGTCTCTGCAGACGTCCGGAAAAACGTTCTGTCCTGGGCTCCTCACTCAGGCAGATATCTGGGATCACGAAGACCTTGACCAGCAAACCACCTTCCACAACCTCGATCTCGACCCCCTGTTCATCCGCATAGGCCTGCCGGATCTCTTCCGCCGCTTCAGCCGTAAAGGCGTATTCCACCACACCGACCACCGTGTCTGACATGATCTACCTCCGCTTCAGTTAAACATCACTCAAGAGCCAGGGATACCTCCCCTCAGCTCGTACTACCGACAAAGAACTTGCACCGCGCAGTCTAAACAAAAATACTTATTTTATCAAGCAGAAGCTTCTCTCTTAAAATTTCTTCTCGATGCGCTCATCCAGACGCTTCAGATTACGCATAATGCCCGGCATGAGATGCTCTTGATAGAGAGCTATAGTCTCAAGCGGTGAAAGCACACCCCGATCCAACAAATAGAGATTATCCAAACGCATATGTTCTATGAACTTTCGGTCATGCGTTACTAGAAGAAGAGTCCCAGAAAAATCTTCGAGCGCTTCTTCCATCGCTTCGATCGTCTCGAGATCGAGATGATTGGTCGGTTCATCAAAGACAAGTGCATTCGCTCCTGATCCAATAAGAAGTGAGAGTGCCAGCCGGACTCGTTCGCCCGGACTCAGGAATTTTACCTTTGTTTCGGAGAGATCGGTTGAGAAATGGAATTGATTGAGAAGGATCGGCAGTTTTTCTTCGAAATCGGCACCAAACCGATCATGATAGATATCCACCGGTTTCTTTTCACGATCAATATCCTCGTGCTCCTGCATGAGATTCCCTATATACAAACCCTCAGCATGTTCCATGGATCCAGAGAGTGGTGGTAACACACCAACGAGCGTCTGGAGCAAAGTAGATTTTCCTGCACCATTCACTCCGAAAATACCCACGCGCTTACCGGTTGGCACCACTAAAGATGTTGGTTCAGATCGAAATCCCTGTGGATATCCAAACACCAGTTCTTGCGTAATGATTGCTGGTGCTGGTGCTGCGGCCTCAGGAAACAGGAAATCGATCGGCTGCTTTTCTTCCGGCCGCTCAATTTTCGTCATCCGTTTCGCCCGATCTTCGAGGGTCCTAGCCTGTGTCCCGAGTTTCCGTTCAGAACGGTCACGATGATAACCCTGCGACATCCGGTCTTTGTCAGGCATCTTCATTTCGGCACCAATTTTCGCCCACGCTTTCTTTTCAATGGATGATTCCAGTACTCGTGCCTTCTCTTCTTCTTGTGCTCGGTAAGCTTCCTTGTGCTTACGGATTTGATAAGCCTTCATCTCGGCATAGTCGGTCCAGCCACCGGTATAGAGATTCACTTTTTTGGTAAGCGCATCGAGCTCGATGACCCGGGTCACGACATTGTCGAGGAATTGCCGGTCATGGGATGCTATCAAGCATGAAGCTTTCGTCTTGGTCAGATACCGTTCAAGCCAGAGGAGCGCTGGCAAATCAAGATTATTCGTCGGCTCATCAAGCAAGAGAAAGTCCACACCACGGAGCAGTACACCAGCGAGAGCCGCTTTGCGCCGTTCTCCTCCCGAGAGCCGGTTAAGCGGCTGGTTCTCATCCACATGCGAGAGAGCCAACCCCTCGAGAATGCCCCGCGCGCGCTGACGGAACTGATACCCCCCGAGCCGCTCAAACACCTTCTGCCATTCTTCGTATAGAGCTAACTTCTCTGGTTGGTCAAGCGATTCAGCCAGTGCCTCCATATTGCGTCGTGCCTCCCCTACTCCGGCCATACGCTCCAAGTATTCAAAAAAAGTTTCTTCGCTCGATTCAGAAAGCGCTTCTTGCGGAAGATACCCTACTAGGATGCGATTCACCCTTGTCATCTCTCCTTTATCGTAACTTTCCTCTCCGGCGATAATCTTGAGCAGTGTGGATTTTCCTACCCCATTCATACCGACCAGAGCTGCCTTTTGGCCTTCACCCAAACTAAAAGACACTCCTTCGAGAATACGACGAGTAGCGTAACGTTTACGGATATCACGGAGAGTTAACATAGGAACAGAAGACTAGCGTGTTAGCTGAAACATTAATACTGCGGTTTGCTTTCCTAACTGCGTAGTTTTGTGCATTAAAATCTGTTTTCCCGGGCCACGAAAGCAGATTTTTCCTTGCTATCGCCTCGGAAGTCTCGGGCGGCGGAAGAAATCTCTTTTGCAGCCCGGGAAATGTCCGACCTTAGGGTTTTCCAACAAAAAAGACCGTTTTCCGGCCTTCCTTATTTACCTATCTATTATACCACCAATCAGCCAAAAAATCAATATTCCTCCGTCGTATCTCCGAGTTCGCCAAAACGGTGTTCGAGATCGCTCCGAAGCTGCGCCAAATCGTCATGTTTAGTGAGTACGCCATCGTCCAGCTTTTCCGCAATCACTTCTGTCACCAGATCGAGATACTCATTCAGATCCGTCACCCCTTGTTCACGCGCTCGCCGACGCACTTCAAAAAAGATATTCTGTTCAAAAGATCGGTTCGGATCAATGTCGTAGGTGTAAGTCATAAGGGTTCTGTTACTCCTTATTATCATGTAGTACACGAAAAGTCAGTTTTTCTTTCTTTGTTCAGTCGCATGAGCCTGAGCTTCCAAATAGGCCTCACTGCCCCTTAACACTCGGCGAGCATTTTCAAACGTGACCATCTCAAGTGCCTGTCTATACGGTATCCAGAGAAAACCCGTGTGTTCATGCGATAATATAACATCGCTCGAATGGGCGAGGGCAGGATAATAGTGTACCTGCTTAAAAATCCAGGTACCCCGCCGCTCACGGAGGCGACGCGCTGCTTCTGTGCCATGCGCCCGATAGAAATACTTGATGCTTGTTCGGAAAGCATAGATATTCACATCCGTCAGACCGGTTTCTTCGGCCACTTCTCTTCTCAGGGTATCCTCCTCCGTTTCACCAGGTTCAATATGTCCCTTAGGAAAATCGTAGTGCCCGCTTGGGTAGCGCAACACAAGGTATTCACGCTCCCCTGATGCGCTCCACCGAAACACCGGCGAACCCACAGACACTTCCCAAACCACAGGTGCGCCGCACCAGCGAAGGAGGTGATAGAGAGGCTTGATAACAGGCAGTTTCATGGAGGGATGTATAAAATTTCACTCTTTCTCTTTCTTAGAGTACACTGAAAAACTACGCCTGACAAAATACTACCGAACCACTGCTCTATGCCCGTCCGATCTCACCAATTTTCTGCCCTCCTCAGACGCTTATTCAAAGAAGGAAGCTGGCTCCTCTTTCTTCTGATCTTCGGCCTCATGCTGGGCGGCTTCGCTATTTATCTCCATGGCATCCCTTCCATAGCTACCATCCGTGACCTTCCAAAACATCGCACTTCGATCATCTATGATCGTACTGGCACCCAGGAACTCTACCGTCTCTATGACGAAGAGAACCGCATCGTACTGCAACACGACGAGATACCCGAGGTCATGCGCCAGGCCACCCTGGCTACCGAAGACAAACGCTTTTACGCTCACCATGGCATCGACGTAACCTCCATGATGCGGGCACTCCTCAAAAATCTCCACCACGGCGCTATCCGTCAAGGAGGATCCACTATTACCCAGCAGGTTGCACGTGCCCTGTACCTGACTCGCGAAAGAACCCTTCCACGCAAACTTAAAGAAATCATTCTCGCCCTCAAGATCGAACGCACTCTGAACAAAGAGGAGATCCTTGACCTCTATCTCAACACCGTTCCGTATGGTGCCAATACCTACGGTATCGAGACGGCTGCGGAAACCTATTTCGGCAAACCAGCTCGCGACCTCACTCTCGATGAAGCCGCTCTTTTGGCCGCACTCCCGTCCGCCCCTTCCTACTATTCTCCCTACGGGGAAGATACGGCGGATCTTTTGCTCCGTAAACGCCATATTCTGATCGCCATGCACGATCTTGGCTATATCAGTACAGATGACTTTAGCCGAGCCGATACGATGGATATCTTAAGCAAAATACGTCCTCGTCAAGAAAATATTCGTGCGCCCCACTTTGTCTTTTTTATACTGGATACGCTCAAACAAACCTATTCAGAAGAAACTCTGCGCACCGGCGGTTTCCGTATCATTACTTCTCTTGATCTCAAACTTCAAGAAGCAGCGGAACGTGCCGTACGCGAAAGCGCCGTTCGTAATGCTGCCCGTAAGGCCAGCAACGCTGCCCTCGTAGCCACTGATCCGCGTACCGGCGAAATCCTCGCTATGGTTGGCTCAAAAGACTATTTTGATACCGCCATCGATGGTAACGTCAATGTAACACTCAGCGCTCGTCAACCAGGCTCAGCCTTTAAGCCATTCACCTACGCGACTGCTTTTGGTAAAGGTTACGAACCAGAAACAAAAATTTACGATGTCCCTATTAATTTCGGGCCTGATGGATCTGGTGCTAACTATATTCCCCGCAACTACGACGGGAAGTTCCATGGTCTCCTCACCATGCGTCAAACACTCGCCATGTCACTCAATGTTCCCGCCGTTGAGACTCTGGCACTCGCTGGTATTGATGCCACCATTGATACCGCCACCCGCCTCGGCATCACTACCCTCACTGAACCAAAACGCTACGGACTTTCTCTGACTCTCGGTGGCGCCGAAGTGCGCCCCATCGATATGTCGCGCGCTTTTGGAGTCTTTGGCCAAGAAGGCATCGCTCATGATATACGCCCCATTCTCTTGATTACTGATACCCGACAACAAACGCTCTTCACTGCTCCACCCGTTAAAAATACCTCTGTGATTGATCCGGAAGTCGCGCGAAAAATAAATTCTATTCTCTCGGATAATGCTGCTCGCACCCCTATTTTTGGTCCACGCAGCCCGATTGCCTTCCCAGCCGGGACTGCCGTAGCAGCTAAGACTGGTACCGCCCAAGACTGGAATGATGCCTGGACCGTCGGATACACGCCCTTTATTTCTGCAGCTGTCTGGGTCGGCAATAATGATCACACGCCTATGCGAGCCGGGTCGGATGGTATTTTTGTCGCCGCACCTATCTGGCGTGCTTTTATGGATAGAGCCCGCCAAGATGCCCCTACCGTTGCCTTCGCCCCGTATACTCCAGCCAGTTCCATCAGTTCGGTTCCAGTGCGACCGCCCGGCATCGCCCTCGCTGGTATTGAGAAAAAAGTCATCTATATCGAGAAAAAGACCGGCCGAGAAATTTCAGCCGAAGCAGCGAAGAAACTTAAAAAAAAGCGCTACGAAACCGTGGAAGTTGACCCCTTTGCTCCCGAAGAAGTTCCTCAGGAGAATCTCTGACCCTATTCTTTCCGTAATGCCTCCATAGGAGAAAGCTGTGAGGCTCGATACGCCGGAGCTAAACCAAACACGATGCCCACCAGCATCGCAAAGCCCGCACCTAACAGAAACGACTTCAGGGTGAAGCTCAGCTCTAACCCATAGCCAAGCATGCCAAATAAGGCCGTTAATCCAACGGTTAATCCTACACCAAAGAGAATACCTAAGCACCCTCCCAGCATGGTAATAATGAGTGCTTCAAAAAGAAATTGCCACAAGATATTCTTTGAGGAAGCCCCCACGGCTTTGCGTAATCCAATCTCGCTGGTACGCTCCGCTACAGAAACATACATGACATTCATAATACCCACTCCGCCAACGATAAGCGAAATCGATGTCAAGAAGACCAACAACAGACTCATAGCCCCGAGGATAGACGCTACTGTCTCCTGAGCCTCGCGAGCACTTGTGATGGAAAAATCTTCCCGGTCCGGTCGAGTAATGTCGTGCCGTTTCCGGAGCGTGTCCCGAATAAGCGCCACTGTTTCGGTTTCTCGCGACACATCTGCCATCTTGGCGGTAAAAAAAGAGATGTGGTTTATTCCCAGAATTTTTTTCTGCAATGTTTGCACCGGTACGTAGGTGAGGTCATCAAAATTCAGAAAAGCCACCGACCCGCGGCGCGCCAGTACTCCGATAACTTTGTAGCCTTGACCCTTGATGCGAATTGTCTCACCAACCGCTTCACTCTCCGGACCAAACAAGGCATCCCGAATATCAGCACCCAGTACGACGACCTGCGCGAGACTTTTATCTTCATCCTCAGTATAAAAACGCCCAGCTTCGAGCTTTAAGTTAGGATCAACCACCGGTGCAGAAGCAGAAGCTCCAAACAGCATGATTCGCTTATGCGCCCCACGGTAACTTGCCCGCTCCTGACCGATATTACCCGCATACACCTCAATAACATTCGGTAACTTCCGGACCGCTTCAGCATCGGCAAGCCTGAGCGTCGTAATAGTGAGCTTCGCTAACGTCTGCCCTCCTGGTGATTGGCCCGCTCCCGGAATCTGTGTTTCCACCTGAATAAAATCCGACCCAAAGCTTGAAATCTGACCAAGAATAAAGCCTCGTACACCATCACCAAAAGAGGCGATCACGACAATCGACAAGACGCCAATAACCACACCCAGGAGAGCCAGAAGGGTTCTCGCCTTGTGAGATTGAATCGTACGGAGTGCAAAAAGAAACGCCTGAATTTTTTTGAATCTCAGAAGCATATCCTGATTGTACCAGAGACTATCCAGGTGCCCCATAGTTCTTTACTTTCCAGGTATGTTATAATATATGTTATATACTTCATTCTTGTTGTGTCTCACACTCCCACCGCTATGGATACACCCCCTCTCCTCGTTCGAGATATCATGACCCAAGACGTGGTTACATTTTCTAAAGACGTCAGTCTTGAACAGGCTTGGGACGTCATGGCTACACGCCATTTTCATGCCGTTCCCATCATCTCTCAGGACCGAAAAATTGTCGGTATTATTTCCGAAAGCGATTTTCTCACCAAAGGCCAGCTTCATCTTCACCTTCCTTCATTCATCGATGTTCTTAAGAAAAGCTATATCCCTTGGGATATACCGTATGGACAAAAAGAGTTAATGGAGAAGATCCTCCTCTCGCGAGTAGAGGATATCATGACCATCGAGTGCTTGACCGTACGCGCCGATATGCCGCTCCGTGAAGCCATTGCTTTTTTCACTGAAAATCATCTGAAAACTATCCCCGTAACAGATGAAGCCGGGACCTTGGTCGGCATCGTAACCATATCCGATATCATGCAACGGATTCTTGAGAGTTCCACAACTTCTCTTCTAAAAAAACCCGTATGAGCCGAGACAGAAACAATAGCCTTCGTGGTATAGACCACCTCATTGATCAGAGCTACACTCTCTTGGGTCAAAATGTGATCATGGTCGGTCGCAGAAAAATAGGCATCGTGTATGCCGCCTTCATTATTACACTCATCGGCAGCATTGCTACCCTAGCGTTACTCAGGATATCAGACAGTATTCCTCAATAAAACATACTCACCTCATCACCAATGGGCGAGTTTGGTATTATTTTTTCCCTTTATTTAATGGTTCTTAAGCTGAAGACCTGGCAATGAAGAGATGACCTGGATCACCTGGTACTTCATCCAGAACCGGCCGCGCCACTCGGAAAGAAGGCGATCATACCCAATAATGGCATTCCCCACTGGCAAGACAATATCGAAAGAATCTGGGCCTATTCTCGGATCATAAATATAAAAAAGACCTCGGTCATCATCGTAACCCGCCACCGCAATCCAATGGAGCGGTTGACCACGAATAAGGAGTGCTATGGGATGGTGCTTCAAAGCAATCTCTTCTTTGATCAGTTTCATCCTTTCCTCATCGGTCATGTTTTCAAGAGAAGCCTGAATCGCTAACACTCCCTGCTCGCGAAAAAGCTCTTTCATATGTTCAGGTGGTGTCGGTCGAAAAAAATCCAGCCATAAAGGACCTCTCCGCGCTCTGTTGGTTGAAGTAGACAGATTTCCCAGAGCCTTGGCAATCCATTCCGCCACATATCCCCCACACCGAATTCGTGACCAGTGATGAACCGCTGGCTGCATCACCGGCTGAATCAGCGCAGATGACGGGAGTGTCTTTTCTGTACCTGTGATAGTTTCCATACTCCAGATCTATTTTGAAATACTGGCAATCAATATGCCTCGTACTTTTTAGTCTAGCACACTTCGTAATCCTCTTCCGTACGCACATACGTATTCATAAGCATGCATGATATGACTCCTGTGCGCACCAAGAAGCTAGCGCTGTTGCCAAGCACGAATCCGCGGCAACAGCACGCGAGTAAAAATACGCACCAAGATTAGCACCGAAACGAGCGATAGGGATCCGACATAGAGCATCTGCATCCAGGTTTCTTTCGAATCAGTCCCTGCCATCACACCATGCGCAACAAAGGCGAGGTACGCTAGAAAACTCATATAATGAGTACCTCTCCAGACGCGCAAAGAAATCTTCGAGCGAAATTCTGAAGTGACGATAAGAATCAGGATAAAATAGAAGGCGGCAATACCAAAACTCACCGCCAAACCCATATCATAGCCCAATGATGATGTATAGGTCCGTTTCAACATCCCCGGAATAAAAGCCTCCACCCAACGGATATTTAGAAAATCATCGAAGAAAAAACTGCCTACATGCAAGCCTACTGCCCCTAACGCTATCCAAGACAGTGTGCGGTGAAGTTCATAAGCCGTAGCTCCCGGCACCACTTTCTGGAAAACCCGTGAACTGATCACAAGCCCATACACTACCCCGAGTGTTAAGAGCACAAAGGCCAGGATGCCGGTTGCCCGAGCAAAATACCAGGCCCACTGCGCTTGATTACCAAGGACGCCCACATCCGGACGAGAAAGATCTAGAAGACGAGAACTCAGCGGATCCAAAGGACTTGTACCGCTCACAACCTCTTCGCCATCACCTACACCATCGCCATCCGTATCAAAAACAGCCGGGTCGGTATGATAAACCGTCGTCTCACTCGCATCGGTGAGATTATCGAAATCAGAGTCCTGAATAGCTGCTTCCGTAGGCCGAGATACAAAAAAGAGTCCTGCGAGTAGGAATCCTACAAAAAGCACCCTCAACCTTCTTTCTGCCATAAGTAAGGCTGCATGAAATTATTCGCTTCTATTGTACCATTTTTCAAAATAAAAAAAGCTGGGATTCGTTTTTCCTGCGCGAATTTTTTTCCTTGTTCCCAACCAAGCAGGCACAATGTTTTTGCCATCACATCCGCCCGTTCAGTCGAATCCGCCACTACGGTTACCGCTAAAGCATCACTCGCCACACTCTGCTGGCGTCGAGTGTCAATCAGGTGTGATTTTTCTTCTTGTCCCTGCTGCCATTTCCGCCGATTCACTCCCGAAGTAGCCACCCCTCGATTTGACAGGAGGAGTAGTCCTACGTTCCCTTTTCCGTAACGAGCATCCTCAATATCGATAGCGCTGTACGGATACCCTGCCAGGGGATCACTGCCTGCAATATACATATCACCACCTGCATCCACTATAAAGTGAGTGTAGGTCTTCCGAAGCACTTGAGCCACCCGATCAACAATGTAGCCTTTGCCGATACCGCCAAGATCAACACGGCACTCTTTGGGTTTTGAAACCTGCCGGGTATATGGATTGAGTACAATATCCGAAAAAACACTCCGTGTCTGACTGGGTGTTTTAGCTGGCACTCCAAAGCGGTCGCTCCCAAAACTGGCCTGATACCCCTCCTGTTCGAGCGCCGGAAGTATCGTCGGATCAAAGACCCCCTCTGTCTCGTATACATACGCTTGCGAACGGAGCAAAAGATCAAAAAGCTCCACAGAAACTATCGCGGATGATGAACGGTTAAAAATGGATAGCTCACTCTCCTCACGAAAACGACTGAATCTTGATTCAAACTCTCGAAACAAAGCAAAAGCTCGGTCAAGATCCTTTTCCAAAGACAGAGCGTCTTGCTGCTCAGAAAAAATTTTTACGAACACATCCGTTCGCATAATCTCACCTTGCACTTCTCGTTCTGCACTCCGCCAAGCCATGTCTGTTCTGATTATTGAGAAACAGCTGCCACAAAAGCATCTAGCACACCATCCTGATCCTGATCTTCTCCGTCTTCAAAGGCAAAGAAGTCATCCGCTGCCGGGTACTGATCGAGTGCGTTCGGCACGCCATCTTCGTCGTCATCAGTAAAATACGCTTGCTCCGGAACCGTCGGGTGAGGATCAAGTCCATCCACTAAAAGATCTCCGTCCGTGTCGCACCGAAATTTTTCATCCAGCACTACCACGGTCTTTTGTACCTTTTGGTAAGTAGTCACTACCGCTTCTTTCGGTCGAGAAGATGTACCTGAAGTTTTTTCTTCCTGAGGAGCTTCTTCCTCCTCATCTTCCTCATCCTCTTCAGGTTCTGCCCAGGCTACCCGAGGAATAATCCGAGGACTTGTAGCTGATCGATACTGAAAAGGAGCCAAACCAAAGACAAAGACCACAAGAAGAAGGAAAATAGCTATGACCGAACCGGACTTCATAGGACTCAATTAGGATGTCTTCGTAGAACGAGTGGACTTCGGCTTGGATACCGTAGTTGAGGTAGTGATACTGGTCTGTACTGGCACCGTTACGGTTTCTGTTCTTGTGGTCTGGTTCTTAGCAATCGCCGCTGACTGATTCTTCAGTAATGCTTCATACTGCTGTTTTGATGCATCCATTCCTGCTCGCAATTCAGCTCGTTTGGCAGCCACTTCCGTAAAGTACTGTTTTCGATCCTGCTCTATCGCTTGTTGCTCAACCAGAAAGGTCTGACGATCACGCTCGGCTTTGGCAAGACGTTTTCCTTCTTCAGCATAGAGCACACCAAATAAAATCCCCGACAAGAGCAGTAGCGTGACCAAGACAACAATAAATCTTATTTTTCCTTTTTCCATACGGTTTTTTGACACGTATAATCCCTAAAAATATAGCATCTCTCATCACTCTTGAATAAAATGCAAATGCTACTCATAACGCAGGGCTTCCATCGGGCTAATGTTCGAGGCCTTCCAGGCAGGATAGAGACCAAACACTATTCCTATTACGAAACAAACCCCAAAAGAGACGCCTACCGAGGAAAGTGGTACCAAGAACTGCCAATCATACCCCAGCTTTGGAATAATCAGCGCTGCTAAAAAAGCGCAGCCGATGCCAATACCGATGCCAATCACTCCCCCGAGGAGAGTTACAATTACCGACTCGATCAAAAACTGAAAGAGAATTTCTCCTGACCGAGCCCCAACCGCCTTACGCAAACCAATTTCCCGTACCCGAGCATTCACCGCAATGAGCATGGAATTCATAATACCGATACCGCCTACCAACAGAGAAAGCGCAGCGATCGCTACCAAAAAAAAGCGGAGGACATTGGTGAGTGATCGAAGAACATCCAATGTTGATTCCAAGCTCCGTACCGAAAAATCAGACTCCTGGTCAGGGTCAATACCATGCCGCTGATTGAGCAATCGATACACACCCGCTTTCGCTTGGGGAATATCTTCCGCTCGATCTACTTTCGCCCGCACATAATTCAGGTACCTAATCCCGAGCAGTTCTTTCTGAGCGGTATCCAGAGGAACATGAAGAATGTCATCCGTATCTGAAAACCCCACTGCCCCACGCTTTTCCAAGACACCGACAACAGTAAACGGGATGCCCTTAAGCGTCACGGTACGCCCAAGCGGATCGGCATTCGGAAAGAGTTTTTCACTCATTTTTGACCCAAGCACCACGACGTGCGCCAAACGCGTGTCCTCATCCGGAAAAAAGAACCTTCCCTGCGCTACCTGTACCGATTCCACTTGAGGCAAGTTCGCGCTCACTCCCTGGTAATTCGCTACTACGCTTTCAGACTGAGTATCCGCGACCGTCGTACCCGTCACATACCCAGCAGCAGCGATAATTTCGGGAATATTTTTCCGGTTCCCTAAAGCCTCTAGATCATCATTGACCAACGTTTTTTCAACAATACCAAAAGCCAACGCCGGCGGACCATTTTCCGATGATGCTCCCGGCAACACTCCCAAAAGATTCGATCCTACGGCTTCCACCTGGCCCAAAATCAGCTGCTGAGCGCTCGCTCCCGCACTCATAACCAAAATCACCGCCGCCACACCAATCACGATACCAAGCACCGTCAAAAAGAACCGCAGACGCGATGCAGAAAGAGCTTGATAGGCTATTTTATAGGGATCAGAAAGCTTCATGTGATTGCAGATTTTGATGGTGGATGTTAGCAGAAACTAAAACAAGTGGGTTCCGGCTCCTTGTTTCAGTTTTCAAGCAATGTTATTTCAACAGGACAGCTTCTTGATCAGCCAAACGTCGGTTCGTTACCGGCTCATCCGAAACGATCTTTCCATCTACCATCCGCAAAATACGCTTGGCATGCTCAGCCGTAAATGTCTCGTGAGTCACCAAAATAATCGTGTGTCCTTCCTCATTCAGCTTCTGGAAAATGCGCATCACCTGCAGACCTGATTTTGAATCCAGATTTCCGGTCGGTTCATCCGCAAAAATGATTTTCGGATTATTGACGAGCGCCCGGGCGATGGCGACGCGCTGTTTCTCACCTCCAGAGAGCTGGTTCGAGAGGTACCGAGCCCGATGTTCCATATTCACCGCCTGGAGCGCCGCCATCACCCGCGATTCTGTATCCTCATGATCTTTGCGATCGTAGAGCAAAGGCAATTCCACATTTTCAAAGACACTGGTGCGCGGCAAAAGATTGAAGGCCTGAAACACAAACCCGAGGGTCTCATTCCGGAGTCGAGCCAACTCATCATCCGACAACCCCGAAACATCCCGATCTTCAAGGTAATATTTTCCGTCTGTCGCTCTATCCAACAACCCCAAGATATGCATCAGCGTCGATTTACCAGAACCACTCGGTCCCATAATCGAGACAAATTCCCCCTGAGCAATACTAAAGGTCGCATCCTGAAGCGCCGGAGTTTCAACCCCTTCGCTGTCATAGGTTTTTGCCAACTGCCGGGCTTCGATCAACATAGACGGTTCAGCTATGAAAAAAGGAAAGGAATCACTCTTTCGCGATTCCCTTCATCATATACTATTTCTGATGCTCCAGCGACTGCCTCGCGATCAACGGCCTGAGAATTCTTCCCCAAGCACGATAGAGAGCTTCGGCGACAGCATTCCCTTGCGAGTCAGCTCGTTCAGGCCTTCTTCGAGAGCTTTTGCTAAACTCTGACTCCCGAATGCCTCGTTGATAGCATCCGCTACCACCTGGTCGGCAGCTGCCAGACGCTCAGCGCGCTGCTGCGCATCTGACTGGAATTCCTGATACTGACCAGCTACGCGATCGATGGCATCATGGTACGTCTCCGATTCGATCAGCGATCGATGCTTGAATCGGAGCAGTTCTTTCACGACTTTTCGGGCGATGATCTCCTGGGCCCGATAATACGTGTATCGCTCACGGAATCGGTCCGCATCCGTCTCTCCTCTCTTGAAGAGCAATGCGGCCCGCAGCGCCATGCACTCGAACCAATCGGGAGGGAAATCTTCATCCAACGATTGCAGCTGGGTTTCCCCGGATTCGACACGGGAGAGCTGCACCGAGAGCTTGCCGGATATGCGCTTATATACCGGTTCAGAAACCTCATGATATCGGAACAAGAGACCGAGGAAATACTCTTCGATGCCGAGCGCATATACCCTGAGGGCATATTCGAATTCGTACGGCCGACGCTTCAGGATAGACTCGCAATGCTCACGCTCATGATCACGCTCCTCGGAACACTCCTGCCGCAGCTTGGCATATACCGTATCGCACAGATACCCCTTGTTCCGGAACCCCTCCAGACGGTCGACCGCATGCGAATAGATGAATGCCCGACTCTGATGATACTCGGCTTTTTCGAGAGGCGTAAGTGCGTCAAGCCTGAAATGTTTGATCATGCCGCCGATGGTCGTCGCTTTCACGAAGAGAGTGAAGTAGATGCAGCCGATGGTCAGCGCTGTGATGAACTCTTTGACAGTGAACCCATAAGCCCATCCAGCGATCGTCAAATCATCAGGAATCAGCATGACCATAGTCACTGCGAGCGCGCCGCGCAGACTCCCCCACGCCAGAAGATGCTGCCACAAGAGCGGTATCTTTTCCTCATACCGCCGCCAGTTGATCCAAGCGACTACCGGATATACCGATACGGCACGAGCCAATGCGACGACGGCGACCGTCAGTATGATCGGCATCAGGAACAGACCAAAGTCAATCGGAAGATCGGCAAACAGGAGGCCCATCGTTATGAAGACAAGAGAATTGGCAATGAACGCGAAATATCCCCATACCTGCTCCATAGCGTGCCGCGTATTATGTGACAGCTTCGATCGGCCATAGTTGCCGATGACCATGGAGGCGAGCACAGTAGCGATGATCGCCGAAAGCTTGAATTCGAATCCGAATACGACCAGGTGGTGAGAGATGACCTCAGAAAGTATGAAGGTGAGGTGTGCTACAAGCATCGTCAGCGTAATCTCCACGTGCTCATTGCCTTCGACGCGTTCAATCAGCTTCGCGAAAAGAAATCCCATGAGAAGACCAAATGCGATGCCGCCGAACACCATACCGCCGAACGATACGATCCCTTCGATCAACGTCTCAGTCCCTGAATAGCCCTTGAGAATGATTTCCAGCACGATCAGGAAAACAGCGAGAGATGTTCCGTCATTGAACAGGCTCTCTCCTTCGAAAATGAGCGAAAGTCGACGCGGCACTCCGAACTCCTTGAAAAGCGCCAGGACCGCTACCGGATCCGTCGCCGAAATCAGGGCTCCGAACAGAAGCGCTACAAGGAAAGGCACCTGGAGATCGAAAAGCCAGAGAATACCATACAGACCGAATGCGACCACGAACATGGATATCAGGAGACTACCAACCGACAGCCAGGAAATCGATCGGATATTCGCCTGGAGATCGCGAATATTCATATTGTAAGCCGATTCGAAAATAAGTATCGGCAAGAATATATAGAACAGAAGCTCCGGTGTCAGCCGGAATTCCTTGATGAAAGAGAGGTACTCGAATTGAGCGAGCATCACAAGTACCGTACCGACCAATACCAGGAGCACGGTATACGGGATGCGTATCCGTTTCGAAAGAGCGTAAGTGCCCAAGGATGCGAGAAGCAGCATGAACATCGAAAACACAGAATCAAGTGTCATATTTTCTTCACAAAAAACATTCTCCGTCAGAAGAGGCGAAGGATATTTTTCTTTTTTAATTGCAATATCGGTTATTGTACTCTTCCATTCAGAAGTGTCAAAAAGACACTCCGGATTTCTCCGGGGTGTCTTGATAAGAGCTTCTCGAAAGAAGATTTACTTAAGAACAGCGGTAGCACCAGCTTCCTCAAGCTTCTTCTTGACT
>CAZOKB010000001.1:160712-194356 GCA_964580285.1 uncultured Bdellovibrionales bacterium | reverse complement strand
GTGGACCTGAGGAGAATCGAACTCCTGCCTCCGCAATGCGAATGCGGCGTTGTACCACTTAACTACAGGCCCTCTAAGAGAGAATTATAGGCTCAAATCAGGCAAAAGGCAAGACTTCCTGCTCTAATACACTATCGCCTTCGCCGAAGAGGAACTTGGTCCGGAACCGCTTGCCTTCGAGGAAGAGCGGCAGCCAATGTATATCATCGGGCCACATGGTCTCATAGGGAATAGCTGAAAAGTCGAACCACTGTGGTTTCATCTCTTCCGTCTCTTGTGGCTCGCCGCTCCAGGTATCGACACGAAAGACGTGCACCTCGAGGATCTCGCCGCGATTCTTCTCGAACTCGAATTCATGAACACCAACCAGTTCCATCTGTTTGATAGCGACACCGCATTCTTCTAACATCTCACGTCTTGCCCCTTCTTCGATCGTCTCACTCGCTTCGACTTTGCCGCCGAACCCGTTCCAGCGGCCTGCGCCGAAACCGCGCTTTTTCATCCCGAGCAGGATCCTCCTGTCTTTCACTGCCAAGCATAACGTCAGTATCTTTTTCATAGATCCTACGATTCTTCCAGAATAATCCGCTTTTCGAAAGCTCCGCGCTTGTCGCGTTTTTCTTGCTGCACTTTCACAACCTCTTCGATCGTCCAGTTCTTCTGTGCGAGCCAGGCCGTAACCACTTCGAAGACGTCCGCCATCTCCTCGATACTTTCTGCCTCGTTGAATTCCTGCGCTTCTTCGAGCAACTTCTCTTTCAGTTTCTCCCGATACTCTTCATCTGTCGCTATATGCCACTTCGCTTGTTCACCGCGACTTTCGATAATCTCGATGATTTTGTCTCGCACCAGTTTATTGTATTGCATAAGTATTTTACTTATTTCAGAGTATACTACAAGCATAAAGAATTGGAGATTTGAGGAAGCTAACATCCTCTCCTATGGGTACAGGCAACACTCTCCTGTTTTTGCGTCTATATGAAAAACAAACCATGCTACCAGTTACCAGGCCAGGTGTTTACAGAGTCTTCCAATAGAGACGGCGCGGGAGAAATTTAGGACGTAGGCTCTTGGTCTTCTTCGACCCTGCAAACCGGCACGTCCTTAATCTTCTTTTTGAGCTCAATCATTTTTAACTCCCGGTTGATCATGTGTTCATTCAACTGCTCAATTTCCCCTATTTTGTTTCTGAGTTCCTGTGTACGCTCCATGACCTTTTGTTCCAGAGAATCATAGGATGATTTAAGTTCTTTGGCCATTCGATTGAAATCATTTGAGAGTTCCCCTATTTCATCATGCCCGCTTACTGGAATCTGTGTGTTAAAATGAGTGTTTTTTAACCCTTCAATCCCGCTACGAAGCCGAACTAATGGCCCTATAATGACTTTTTGAGCGAAATAAAAAGAAATCAAGGAAAGAAATACTGCTAAAAGAACGATAGACACGAAACTCCAGAGACCGATCCGGCTAATCGTTCCCTGGATTTCATCAGCCTTCTCTTTTTGGATCTGAACGATTTCGCTCAGAGGCGACACGATAAAGACTCTGGATTCAAACGATGGAATACTTGAGAAAATAACTATTTTCTGATCTTTTTTATCCTGCGCCGGGAGAATAAAAAACCCTTCTTTTTTCGAGAGCTGACTTTTCATGCTCGCCTCGCTCATTATCTTGCTCTGGCTTATATTTGTATCGTTCGCAGCATCGATCTGAAAATCAGACAGTATTTTTTTATCGGAAGAAGATACGATACGACCATCATTTCTCAAGATAAAAGTATAGGACGATGAGGCAAGATCTAACTGCACGATACTTTTTAAGAGTGTATCGGCTGTTACGTCGAAAGCGGCTGCACCAACAAACTTATCCTCTTCATACAGGGGCAAGAAATAGGTGAATACTCGCGGCTGCTCCGCTTCACCAGCATATGGCCCCACCCAAAGACCAGTAGAAGTATTTTCAGAGGCAAAACGTTGTATATTGAGAGTCGGCACGAGCAACGTTCCTTTTTCTACACCGACTGCTGACATAGCAGTCAAGGCACCAGTCGTTTCGATAAAATAAGCGCGGGCAATAAAAGAGTGTTGATAATAGTAGTTTTTCAGAAACTGCTCAATACCTTCTTGCGAAGGAGTCGCACGAATACCTTCCAGATCAAGAATCAGATCTTTGAAAACCAGGTCATACACCTGCGCCTTAGACTGGACATTTCTTAAAGCCATCTGCTCAACCAACACTGTAGTATGAGCAAGCTCTTTTTCTCCAGTCTCTGCTGAAATACGAGTAAACGACCACAAAAGATACAAAGCACCTACCGAGAGAGGAAGAATCGTGGCGAAAATAATAAAGAGAGAAATCTTCGTTTTTAATTTCCAAGAAAGCATGGGCGTACAACAAGAGTTATCTGAATTCAAGACCAATTGTTTTTGGGCTCAGATACGGCACTACCTGATGATCTTTCCAATGTGCCAAGGAAATGTCTTCAAGCGTCAAACCCTCATGATCCTCTTTGCTAAAGGGCTGGGTATAGGTTTTGACAACACCGGGCAATGTACCAATCTCTTCCAGGGCATCTCGTACACTCTTTTTATCAAAAGTGTGGGCATTGGTGATAGCAGCGGCTATTAAGTTTACAGCATCATAGGCTTGAGCCGCAGCAGCAAAGACGGGTACTTTCACCTCCCCGGAACGTTCAATGATTTTTTGGTGTAATACCTTAGTTTGTTCATTGGAACTCTGGGTCACGGGAGCGGCAAAAATAAGGTCACTCGCCAAATCTCCCGCTCGATTCCACAAATCAGGAGAAAGATTAGACCAAGAACCCAAAAGAAGCGGATGGTAATCAGGTACTCCCTGGAGCGCCCGCAGGATATCGCCATTGGAATCCGCTAAGGCGTACAGCACAATCCCCTGCACCCCAGCTGCACGCGCAGACACTAATAACTTTTGTAGCGTCTCTTGCGAAGCCCCTCTTTCAAAAGACCCTATGAAGGCGGGAGTTTTTCCCCAGCGAGCCAGTACTTCCGTGGTATCTTTTGCTCCATTATTTCCATAGCCTGTCGTATCATGGATAATTCCTATTCTCCCGTTTTTAGTTTTTTTCAGACCGAATGAAACTAAAACTCGAATCTGATCGATATCGAGCGGAGAGATACGAAAAATATAATTACGCGCCCGATCTTGATACCGCTCCGTAATTTCCGTGGCAGTCGCAATCGGTGAAACTACAGTGACTTCCTGATCTTCCGGGATATCAAGCCAGTACAAAGCATTGCCGCTATTAGCCGGTCCGATAATCGCAAGTGCTTTCTCTTGAAAAACCAGCTGCTCGATATTTTTTTTCGAAATCTCCTTATCGCCCTCATCATCGAGTATGACCGGACGTATTTTCTTACCCAGAATCCCCCCCTGCTGATTAATTTCATCAATAGCCACCTCAAAACCTTCCTTACCTGAAACCCCGAAGCTCCCTGTCCCTCCTCCTGATAAGTCTGCATTGTATCCGATAACAATCTCTTTCTGGTCAGAACGCGTCAAAGCATCTCCCGCCTGATTACGTACAGAAAACACGCCGTATATGAAAAAACCGAGTCCAACAATAATAATGAGAACTAAACAAACAAGAAATGTTTTTTTCACAAAGTTAAAGTTGTATTTATTATATGCTTTTTTATATTAGCACATTTTTTATTCTTAGAAGACGTGTATTATCGGCTAGCTGATTGATAAACTTTTCTTACAGAATAAAGCTATATCACCTCTATCGTCAAAAGAAATAATATCGGATACAATACAGAGGAGAAAAAGTAAAAACCAATATGCAAAGAGAGCAAGCAACAAGGAGGGGCATGTTTGCTTTTGATTCAAAAGGAAAGACGTACTTAGTTACCACCTTAGGAGGAGTGACTAATACTCTGTTTTCTTTACTGCTTGCACAAGATACAGAGAAGACTCTTTTCCAGGAAAAACATTCTGACATCACCTTTCGTGTTTCCGGAAAAAAGAAACGTCATCTTAACACTTGTTCTACGTTTCGTGCTAGCGAAGTTTCCGGCCGACAATGGGTCAGTTTTCTCAGAAAAGACCCTGATCATCAGGCTGTTGAACTCGTTTTTTCTGACGATCTAAAACAATGGAAATCTTTCGGAGATGTATCTTTCTTTTCGCGCCCTCCCGTATACACCGACCTACCCACTGAAAAACGACGACGACGTATCGGGGCTTTCGTGAGTACTGGTCGTAAGCATATTGATTTTTTTGTTGGGAATAAAGATTTCGATCAGTGGCAAGGATATGGCACCGTACTTGAAGGCCGAGCCTCTTCTTTTGATGTTTCTCATCTCGAACCGATTGCGCTTACGAAAGTTTCTGCAGGTCTTCTCCTGGTCTATTCTGCAAAAAACAACGAGAATCACGTATCTATTGGAGCGGCTCTCCTGAATCCAGCCGATCCAACCGAGGTATTATGGCGGACATCGTCACCGCTCTGGAAGGTTCCTCATACCTGGTATGGTTCGCTCATTACATTTCTCGGTATGAGTTTCCTTGGAAAATACGGGACACTGTTTCTTGAGCGCCCCGGTCATCCCATTGAAAGCTTCCCCATCCCTAAGCTCTGGGAAACCTACCAGCTTGCGCTTGCGACAAGCAAACAGCATATTTTTCCCGCTACAAAAAAGTCTATCCAGACTAAAAAAGCTCAAAAATCACAAACCACTCTCCAATTAGTGCGCTTCCATGCTAACCCTATTATTGAGCCACGTACAGAAAATCATTGGGAAGCCATAGCAACCTTTAATACCGCTGCATTCTCACTTGATGAACGCATTTATCTTCTCTACCGGGCACAGGGGCATAATGGACACTCTGTACTAGGGTATGCTGCCAGCACGGATGGTATCACCATTGATGAACGCCTTGAAGAGCCGATTTATGACCCCTCCAACATCTCAGGTACTCCAAGAACATTTAGTATGGATCTTACTCGTTACCCTTATCTTTCCGGTGGTGGTACTGGTGGATGTGAGGACCCTCGTATCACACGCATTGATGATCGACTTTACCTTATCTATACTGCCTTTGATGGCATGCAACCACCAGGAGTGGCACTCACTTCCATAGCTGTTCAAGATTTTCTTGCCAAACGCTTTCATTGGAAAAAGCCCCGTTTGATTTCACGTTTTGGTCATATCCAGAAAAACTGGGTGATCTTCCCTGAGAAGATCGGCGGGAAAATCGCTATCCTCCACAACGTCACTCCGCGCATCATGATCGAACTCGTCGATGAGCTTGATGCTCCAACACTGGTGATTGATAGCTGCCCTCCACGTCAAACTGATAATGCTCACCGATGGGATAACCTAGTGCGTGGCGCAGGCGCTCCACCACTGCGTACTGAGCATGGCTGGCTCGTACTCTATCACGCGATGGATGCTCATGATCCGAATAAATACAAAGTCGGAGCCATGCTTCTTGATCTCGATCATCCAGAGATCGTGCTTGCCCGATCACAAGAGCCGATTCTCGAACCAGAAGAAGAATACGAGAATCATGGTCACAAATGGGGCGTTGTCTTCGTCTGTGGAGCAGTGATCAAAGATAAAACCCTTTTTGTCTACTATGGCGCTTCAGACAAGACCGTAGCGGTTGCTACTGCCCCGATCGAGAGTTTCTTGCGTGATTTGAAAGAACATCGAGTGCCTCAGGTCAAAGCTGTCATTCTGAAATCGTAAGCCTAAATTCTTATCTATGAGTTTCTTCAAGCGTTCGTACGAAAATCCAATCATCGTTCCGCAAAGCGATCTCGCCTGGCAAGCAGAAGGTGCATTTAATGGTTCTGTATGGCGAGACAAAGGTAAGACCCATATCGTCTATCGGGCCCAATCACTCCCCTTGCTTCACGATGAGGGTCCGTGGCTTTCGATCTCTTCCATCGGATATTCTTCCAGTGCTGACGGAATTCATTTTAAGAAACATGTCCTGCTGATTACTCCGGAAGAAAAATGGGAGCGTTTCGGCTGTGAGGATCCGCGTATTACCAAAATTGATGATACCTACTTTATTTTTTACACTGCCCTTTCAGAATTTCCATTCCGAGCCGAAGGTATCAAGACTGCCGTCGCTCTCTCTAAAGATATGAAAAAAATTGACGAGCGTCATCTCGTCACGCCGTTCAATTCCAAAGCCATGGCACTTTTCCCAGAGAAGATCGGGGGAAAATACTACGCGCTTGTGACCCCAGATACCGACCGTCCGCCAGCAAAAATTGCTCTTGCATCCTTCTCGAAGATCGAAGATCTCTGGAATCAGCCACGCTGGAAGCGTTGGTACGAATCCCTCGACAAGCACACGCTCAAGCTCTCTCGTCATGAGGATGATCAGGTAGAATTCGGTGCTCCGCCGATCAAGACAAAGCACGGCTGGCTCATCCTCTATTCCTATATCCGCAATTACCGGAGCGGTACGCCGCTCTTCACGGTCGAGGCCGCGCTGCTCGATCTCAAGAATCCCGCCCGCATCATCGGCCGCACCGATGCGCCGCTCTTCGTCCCCGAGGAGGAATACGAGCTCTACGGCAAGATCCCTGACGTCGTCTTTCCGACCGGCGTGACCATAGAGCGCGATACCATCATGCTCTACTACGGCGCCGCCGATACGACTACCTGCGTCGCGACCGCGAGCCTCTCCCGGCTCCTCCACGAGCTCATGACCCCGCCATCCAAACGGCCGACTTTTGAGCGTTCCAAACATAACCCGCTCCTCGAACCGATCGCCGAGCATGACTGGGAAAGCAAAGCCGTCTTCAATCCTGCTGTCATCTCCGATGGAAAGGAGGCTCATCTTCTCTACCGCGCTTCGTCATCCGACGATACCTCACGCTTCGGCTACGCTTCATTCACGGATATCGATCAGCTCGTCTCACGCTTCCCTGATCCAGTCTACGCACCGCGTGCTCCTTTCGAGCAGAAGACCGCCCCGGGCAATTCCGGCTGTGAGGATGCCCGCCTGACCATCATCGACGATACCGCCTATCTCTTCTACACGGCTGTCGATCCGGCCAAGCCGCCGCGTGTCGCCCTCTCCACCATCAGCAAGGACGATTTTTTCGCCAAGCGCTTCCACAATTTCTCCGAACCGGTACTCATCTCCCCTCCCGGCATCGATGACAAGGACGCCTGCCTGTTTCCGGAGAAGATCAACGGCAAGTACTACATCCTCCACCGCATCCAGCCCGCCATCGATATCAATGCCTACGAGAAGCTCGACTTCGACGGGACAACTAAATTCCTCGCGCATCGGCCGGTAGTCTTCCCACGGCGCGGCATGTGGGACAGCAAGAAGATCGGCATCAACACCGTACCGATCAGGACCGATCACGGCTGGCTCGTGCTCTATCACGGAGTCTCGGATACCGGCGTGTACAGCCTCGGCGCGCTGCTCCTCGACCTCAAGCATCCGGAGAAGATGATCGGCCGCAGCCGTTATCCGATACTCACTCCGAACGAGCCCTACGAGCGCGAAGGCGTGGTCCCGAACGTCGTCTTCCCGTGCGGTGCCTGCATCGTCCGCGACAAGCTCGTCATCTACTACGGTGGGGCTGACAAGGTCATCGGAGCGGCTTCTATCCGCCTCGTTTCGCTCGTCGCTTCCCTCCGAGATTGACCACCATCGTAGGCGGAACTATACTGAAAGTGCGAGGACGTGAGAGCCAGGGGTACCCGCGTCCAAACGGACACACAAAAGATTTTTTCTTTTCACCCCTCCCTCTCCCCTCGCACCCCGGTACAACGTACCCTCTATCACAAAAGCGCTTCCGATCGGAAGCGCTTTTACTCTTTTTCAGTGCTTTTTTCAGCAAATAGTCGGCCTTCTTCTTGAGTCAGCAGACTGACAAGCTCATCGAAATAGGGCTCGATTTCCGGCGAGAGCGCGATTTTGTCCCGCTTACTTTCGAGCAATCTTTCAAGCGTAATCCCTTTTTCTTTCCAGATCGCTCGATGATCCAGAAGTATATGCAGCACTGGCTCCAGCTTATCGAGCGCGTAGACAAACCGGCTCTCACGGTCTTCCCGTCGCTCATAGCGATGCGCCAGAGCTACCATATCAGGGAAATCAGGAAACTCTCCCTCGAGCCGCAGAAGCGCTGCTCGCTCACGCTCGCTCTTGCTCTCGAGCAATGCCTCATCGGTCGAGTAGATATAGGTATCGCCAGCGTAGACCTCCGCAATATCATGCACGAGCGCATACCGGAGTATGAGATCCTTATCCATATCGAGCGCTTCCGCATCGGCAATATACCAGGCCAGCATCGCTAGATTGTAGCTATGTTCCGAGTCGTTTTCCATGCGGTCCGCGCCATTCACATAGATAACGCGTTCCACCAGCCGGAAAGCATCGAGCATTCCCGTAAAATTCAAAATCCTATCGAGTTTCGATGGCATACGGTTTTATCTTTCGCCTTCCCATTCCCTATAGAACTCTTCCAGGTATCGCTCCATATATGCATGCCGATGTTCGGCTATTACCTTTGCAGCAGCAGTATTCATCCTATCCTTCAGTAACAAAAGTTTCTCGTAAAAATGATTGATTGTCGGCGCCGTACTTGCTTTGTATTCTTCTTTCGTCATATGAAGGTTCGGTTTGATAGCAGGATCATAGAGCTGCCTGCCCTTGGCGCCATTGTACGCAAATGTCCGAGCAATGCCGATAGCACCGATCGCATCCAGGCGGTCGGCATCCTGCACAATATCCAGCTCAAGCGACCGGAACTCCTGCCCTTCAAGACTCTTCCGAAATGAGATATTCTGGATGATACACTCAACATGCTCAACTATCCCCTTTTCGACCCCGATACTCTCGAGGAATTTTTTTGCTTTCCTAGGCCCGATCTCTTCATCACCACCATGGAACTTCGCGTCCGCGATATCGTGAAGCAGCGCCCCAAGTTCCACAACAAGCCCATCAGCTTTCTCCTCTTTGGCGAGACGTACCGCCATCTTCCAGACGCGATAGACATGCCACCAATCATGGCTGCCCTCTGCGCCGCCAAGCGTTTCCTTCACGAACGCCGCCGTCTTCTCGATAATCTCTCTATGATTCATATTCTTTTTAAATCACCATCGATAACAGTCGGCCATATGCCGAGGATTTCTTCCGTATACGAAACTTCCGGGAGAGGATTCAGTAAGTAGATCGGCTTCTTCAGATGGAATGCGAGCCCCATTTCGAGCAGTGTATTGGCGCCGATATATCCAGCGATGCCGTTCTTGTCATAATTACAGACTAGAATAACCTCGGACCAGGCGACTTTGTCGAAATGGTTATGCATCGCTTCGGCCTTTTTCTTCCAGATCCACTCAGCATCGTCTGCGGCGGATTTGCGGATCGCATAGTATTTCTTGACCGGCATCATTGTACCATCCTCACTCACAATTTCAAGCGGTGGCAACTTTACCTCATGTCCGAGCGACTCCAATGTTTTCCGGATAGCATCCATCTCATCGATAAACGCGATACTGCCACAGAGCGTGATTCTCATAGAGTTATACTTTGCTTTTCGACAAATAGGTTTTAATCAAGACTAGATCTTTCTCATCCTTTTCACGACCCATAACCTTTTTCCAATTCATAACCTGAGCGAGCGGTACAAATGGAATACCATCAATTATCTCTGCATGCTTTATCAAGGAGTCCGCATCCCATTCCCCTGGGTACCAGCGATTATATATTTCAATATTTCCATCAGCAAATGAGGCATATTCTAATCCAGAATACTCTTTAATACCGACTTTTCCATTTTCTTTTGCCCACTGCCAAGCACTGCCACATGCCAAAATATCAATATCGCTTGATTCGCGTATTCCGCGCACCCATAAGGGACCACTCCCAAATACCACATACTCACCTTCCGGAAGATTCAGTCGCTTCAGTTCTTGAAAAAGCCCATGCTCCGGAATATGCCAAAGCTCAAAATCGACTATCAATACCAAGGTATTCTCTTTCACTTGGTCACCATAATACGACCGATAGGTAGCGAGCATTTCCTCTCGGCTCGCATAGCGTTCATGTCCTTTAAAATCAGCTTCTGTGATCAGATCGAAAAGCTTTTCTCTCGTCTTCGTTATACGAGCCTGCTCAAAACGTTTGCCAGTAGATCGATCCACAAAAGAAAGCTCGTCTCCTACTGTAAGATTCTTTTCATCAAACATCCGCCAGGTTGCAGTCTTCTCTCCCGAGAGTATCAATGGCACCAAATTTTCTTTGAATTTCAGTGTTTTCATGTAAAATCAATATTTGTTTCCAATCAACCACAAGAAACTCTTGTAAAAAAAATTATAACCCCTTCATCCTATATTCCTTTTTGATTTTCAAGTAGACACGCTCTGGGTCGGACTCTTGCTTGGACTGCTTGATAAGCTTGGCTGGATATTTTTTAGCCACTGCTGCCAGCTTGGTACGAATGATTTTCTCCGTGTCCAAACCGAGCAATACCGACATTTCAATACAATAAATCAAAACATCGGCCAATTCTTTTTTAATCGCCTCTATTTTCTCTTTATCCTTCTTCACTGTTTCCAACTCGGAACTTTCCCACTGAAAGAGCTCAAGCAATTCTGCTCCTTCAATCATAATCGACTTGGCAATATCGGATGGACGAAGGTTATCCCATTTTCTTGCCTGCAAGTGCTTCAGAATCTTCTCTTCAATTTTTTTCATATGAGCTATGTAAAGATTCAATAGTATAACCGAATATATTTTAAGCACCGTGACAGCGTTTAAATTTTTTCCCTGAACCGCAGTAGCAAGGATCGTTTCGACTAATAGTATTCGTATTAACGATTGGTTTCTGTGATGCTTGAGATCCTGAGTTACTCCTCTGTTGACTGTTCGCTGTTCGCTGTTCGCTGTTTCCAAACTGTCCTACGCTTTCATCAGCGCCACGGAATTCAAGATTGGCTTGCGGAGCAACTGAGACTGGTGCAGCAGCAGCTGGTTCGAGCTTGAGGAGCGTCATAAGGTAGGTCTTGCGCACGCTATCCAGGAGAAGCGTAAAGAGATCATAAGCCTCGCGTTTGTATTCGATGAGCGGATCGCGCTGGCCATAACCACGAAGACCGATACCCTGACGGAGATAATCGATTTCATCGAGATGATTCATCCAAAGCTGATCAAGCGCACGTAGGTACAGTGCCTTTTCAATCTGCTGCCAGAGTTCAGTACCAAAAGACTGCTCCTTAGCAATACACACTACCTTGGCTTCACCAACCAAGTATTCCTTGATAGCCGTCTTCTTCTCGGCTTCGGTTTTAGAACGATCATCACGGAGCGTTTCAAGTTTGCTTAAAGCGAGCTTTTCATCTAGGGTCGGAAAAAGTCCATTCGCTTCCGCAGCAATGGTAGCCACATTCCACGTGGCTTCTTCAGCCACACAATGGAAAGCAATCATGCGTTCAAATTCTTCACTTATCAGCGAAAGTGTTTCGTCATGAAATTGCTTCAGCGAGAGCGCTTGCTTACGCCGACGATACACCACTTCACGCTGTTTGTTCATGACATCGTCATATTCCAGCACGTGTTTACGCAGATCAAAGTTAAACCCTTCGATTTTCGATTGAGCACTCTCAATCGTTTTTGAGACAAGCCCGTTTTGGATGGGTTCATCATCTGGCAGACCAAGCGAAGTCATAATGCTCTTCATCTTGTCACCTCCAAAACGCCGCATCAGTTCATCCTCGAGCGAGACATAGAACTGTGACATACCGGGATCACCCTGGCGTCCAGCCCGACCACGGAGCTGATTGTCGATACGGCGCGCTTCGTGCCGTTCCGTACCAATAATCACAAGACCACCGAGCTCGCGCACTCCCTCACCCAACTTGATATCGGTACCACGACCCGCCATGTTGGTTGCAATCGTTACCGATCCTTTCTGCCCAGCACCAGCAATAATTGCCGCTTCCTTTTCATGATTCTTAGCATTCAGTACCGAGTGCTCTACGCCTTCACGCTCTAACAGCGCCGAAAGGTATTCCGACTTTTCGATCGCGACGGTACCAACCAGTACCGGTTGTCCGGTCTTTTTCAATTCTTTGACACGCTCGGCAATGGCTCGGAACTTCGCTTCTTCGGTTTTGTAAACAATGTCTGGCAAATCCTGACGAATCATCGAACGGTGCGTTGGTATTTCCAGTACTTCGAGTTTATACACCTTGAAAAGCTCCTCGGCCGATGTGGAAGCAGTTCCGGTCATACCAGCAATCTTCTTGTAAAGACGGAAATAATTCTGAAAGGTAATGGTTGCAAGCGTACGGGATTCTTTTTGTACCGTGACATGTTCTTTTGCTTCAATGGCTTGGTGGAGACCTTCGCTGTAGCGGCGACCAGGCATCAAGCGGCCTGTGAAATCATCCACGATAATAACTTCGCCATCTTTGACAACATAGTCCCGATCCAACTTAAAAATCACCTGCGCCTTGAGCGACTGCTCAAGGTGATGCACGTATTGGACATTACCCGAAGCATAAATATTCCCCATACCAAGCAGCTTCTCAACCTTGTCCATGCCAGCATCGGTCAGGGTCACCACCTTCATCTTTTCATCAACGATATAGTCTTCTTCCTGTGCTAAGCGCGGAACAATAGAGGCAAACTGTTCATAGAGCTTGGTCGATTCCGTATCCGGAGCTGAAATAATCAGCGGGGTTCGAGCTTCATCGATAAGAATCGAATCCACTTCATCAACAATCGCATAGTTCAGTTCTCGTTGGACCATCTCTTCAACATTCGACACCATATTGTCCCGTAGGTAGTCAAAACCGAACTCATTGTTGGTACCATAGGTGATATCCGTCTGATAAGCTTCGCGCCGAGTAATCGGGATCAAATTTTCCATCTCAACGCTCACCGAGTCTTGATCCGTGACATTAGGTTCAAAGCGATACGAAGTACTCTGATGACAGATGCAGGAAGTCGACAACCCGAGAAACGCATACACACGTCCCATCCAGTTGGCATCGCGCTTCGCCAGGTAATCATTCACCGTGACAACATGTACTCCTTTGCCCTCCAGAGCATTGAGATAGATTGGTAGAGTCGATGTCAGAGTCTTTCCTTCACCCGTACGCATTTCAGCAATTTTTCCACGATGCAAGGCAATACCTCCAAGAAGCTGCACACCATAGTGCCGCTCTCCAATAGCCCGCTTGGCCGCTTCACGCACCGTGGCAAACGCCTCTGGCAAAATATCATCTAGTGTTTCGCCTTGCTTGAGACGTTCTCGAAAGGTTTGCGTTTTGGCACGCAGTTCTTCATCCGAAAGTTTTTCGAAGGTTACGCTGTGGCCATCAATAGTTTCAGCGAGTGGTTTGAGTTGATTGATCACCCGCTCATTCGAACCAAACAGTTTCTGCAGAAAAGACATAACTATTCCTTTAATAAAGCCAAATGTCTGTCTATTCTACCACCAGCCCCGATGAGAGTCAAAATTGAAAAATAGGCAGAAAATCACTATTGAGCAAAGAAAAAACCGCATCCCAGAGCCTATTGGCCCCAAAGATGCGGGTGGGTACACAGGAGAATTATGTAACTTCTCCAGCGACCATAATGGATCCTGCCTGCTCCAACCATTCGATCTCGCCATTGTCTGTCCGAGCAAAAAGCTGCGTAGCACAATTGAGGATATTTCTATCTGACGGACTGACCACATCTTCTTCGAAATACGCCACGCGCGCATACTCATCTTCGCTGTCAATGATCGGTCCGACCATAAAGCCGCCCATCATAAAGAGCTGGATCGTGCGGTCCATGCAGCCTTCATTACTGTCCTTGTCGCGCACCTTCACTTCACGGTCATCGAAATAGTACACCACCGACCATTCATGAGTATCCCGTGAACGAATCAGTGCCGCAAAGACATTCGGCGCCAATTGCCACAGGCTGTTATGTTCGAGACTAAATGTCTCGCATTGGACAGCTAATGCCACCAAGAACGCTTCTTTATTAAACATCGCTTTCTCCTTCCACTAAGGTTTTCAAGCTACAAACGTCCCATATTTCCGGACAAGGGAATCTATCACAAAACAAGCCGGAAATCAAAGAGCATGATAATTACGTAACGAGTTACGTAATACATTCACATAATCAATCCGCCAAGAGCAAGGCGAGCAAGGCATCGTTGCCTTCGCCGGTTTTGGCGGAGTAGCGGATGATTTCTGATTCTGGAAATTCGATCTTGAGGACGGCGACATGCTTCATGACATCGCTCCGCCTCCCCTTGTCGGATTTGTTGGCGACGATGACGACCCGGTGGCCAGCAGAGGTGAGGAGCGCGTAGGTTTCACGGTCCGAATCCTTGAGGCCGATTTCTGCATCGATGATAAGAACGAAGAAGCGGACTGGGACGGTCGGCTCGCTCACGAACCAGGAGAGCTGCTTACCAATCTTTTCCTGCTGCGCCTTGGAGCGCTTGGCATAGCCGTAGCCTGGCAGATCGACGAAATAGACGGAACTGTTGATGAGAAAATAATTGATAGCGGTCGTACGCCCCTGCATCGAACTCGAGTAGGCGAGCTTTTTCTGGCGGACCAGACGATTGATGACGCTCGACTTACCAACATTGGAACGACCCAGAAAGGCGACGACTGGAAACGAAGCCTCCGGCAACCCCTCGGTCCCGGTCACGGCTTTGACGAATTGTGCGGAATGAATAGCCATACCGGTCCCGAGAATGATCACGTAATGATTTGAAATTGTACCACAGAAATCAGTTTTTGGAAAGATCAGACCAAAAGTCGAGCATCGGCGTCTGATCGATTGATCTCTTTTTCGGGGGCCCATTTTGTCTGAGCGGGCATGGTTTCCGTGCTTCTGCACGGAAGAGCTCAGACAAAAAATAACAGGCATACACCCTGATTTTACCTACACTCGCTCGGAAACGAAAGTAAACTTTCCTTTCACTCACTTCGTTTGGTAATGAGTAAGCGGAGCCGCTGAGCGGAGCGCACGTACTCCGAAAATGAGACGGCCGGTCGAAGCGCCTCTTTCTAAATAGAGGTACAAAAAAACTACCGGCCTTAGTGGGTCGGTAGTGAGAGAATCAGATATGCGTACTCGTTAGAACCGTGCGTCTTTGTCGAAGACTGCCTTCTTCTTGATCGAGCGGGCACCGCGGCGCTTCATGGTCAGATGCTTTTCCTTATCGCGGGTGATCTCATTTAAAAGCTTCTCAACCACCAAATCAATCGATCCCTCAATACTCTCACTGGTTTCTTCAGCCCGATAGAGATGGCGCGGGGCCCGGATCATGACTTCCACCCGATATTTCCCCTGCTTAGTCTTGTCGACTTCGATTTCAATTTTTGAAGCCTCATCCGCTAACTTTTCCAACTTCGCCATTCTTTTCAGAATATATCCGCGTGCCTTATCATTAGCATCACTTGTCTGGAGGAGAAAGCGTGTTGTCATACTCATGCTCTTACGGATTTACGCCTCTAGTATACACCCGAATGCCAGGAACGAAAACGTGCTTTTTAGAGACCAGCCGGAAGGCTAGCAGAAAAAAGATTGAGGAAGTACGGGAGAGCAATCATCATACCGAACAGTGGCAAAAAAAGCGCTAGGAGGGAAAGGATAAGAAACCAGAAAAAGTATTTACGAATCTTCTCGGTTGATTCTCGAGTTGCATCAATTTTTCGCTCTAATTCTTCTATTTTCTTGAAAAGTGTTTCATCCATAAGTTTTTTAGAGTAACTCTTGTATTATTCAGTACTTAGAACCCAACCATCTGCACTTCTTCCCTGAGCTGTACCCCGAGTTCATCTCGCACTTTCCGTTTCACCAAGCTCGCGAGCATAATGACTTCTTCAGCCGTGGCCCCTCCCGTATTCAAAAGATAGTTGGGGTGCTGATCACTTATTTTGGCCTTACCGATCTGCTTCCCTCGCAAGCCGGCATGATCGATGAGCCAACCAGCCGGCAACTTACCGTCCTTAGACGCCGTTCCTGTGTCTTTCGCGAATTCTTCACAAAGTTTTTCATCTTTCACCTGTGGATTCATAAAGAAAGATCCAGCACACTTAGCCGTTTGCGAGTGCTTTGATTCGCGAAGAGCGATAATTTTTTCCATAGCCCTCCCGATAGCTTTCGGCTCACCGCCAGGTACTAATTCAATCTCTGCAGACAGCACAATGAGTTCGGGATTCTTTTTGAACACGCTTTGCCGATAAGCAAACGCGCACTGCTTTTGAGAAAGTTCCTGTACCATGCTCGTCTCCTTATTGAAAGCTTTCACGCTTTTTATAAGATCTCCGATTTCCGTACCAAAAGCCCCGGCGTTCCCCCGGACCGCTCCACCGAAACTCCCTGGGATACCAGCCAGGTTTTCCATACCCAAAAGCCCCTGATCACGAGCGGTTTCCACGAGTTGCTTCAAGCTAATCCCTGATCCGGCACATATCACGCTTCCGTTCACAAGTAAACTCTGATCAGCAATCCTAATAACCACGCCCCGAAAACCAGCATCCGAAAACAGGATATTTGTTCCTCCCCCCATAACAAAATAAGGAATCTTCTCCCGTTCAGCAAATTCAATGCTTTCAGCTATTTCTATCGGACCAGAAGCTTCGATAAAATAATCAGCCGGCCCACCAATTGCAAACGAAGTATAGTGGGAAAGCGGCATGTTTTTCTTGGTATGGATCATATTTTTGTTTTTTAAAAAAATGTTCTGAACCTCAACCCTCACGTTTAGCTAGCGCATGACTCACCTTCCACACGTCTCCCGCACCCATAGAAATGATAACATCGTTCCGCCCCATTGCTTTTTCAAGATCTCCGATGAGCGCCTCCGTATCATGCACCACAGAGCTCTTTCCGGGTGAGAAACGTTCCATAAGAGCCACAATGTCTTCTGAAGCCACTCCTCCTTGGATTTCGCGGGCACTACCATATATATCTAAGATATACACTCGGTCAGCATCTTCAAAACACTGAGAGAATTCTTGAAGGAGGGCCTTTGTCCGGGTAAACGTATGCGGATGAAAAACCACGGTCATATTTTTTTCGGGAAATAGTTCACGAAAAGCCTTTAGCGTTACCCGGATTTCTTCCGGATGGTGAGCATAATCATCGTAGCAGAGGGCACCAAAAAGCTCTCCGATAAACTCAAAGCGCCTTTCTGTTCCAGGGAAGGTAGCCAGCGCTGCACCCACCTGAGCTACGTCCTGTTTCAGAAAATCCAAAAGAGCGATAACCGCCGTGGCATTTTCGGCATTGTGTATACCCGCTAAGCGAAGTGCGTAGCGACCAAACATTTCATCCTTTCGTAGCACGGAAAAATACTGAAGGAGTTCCGAATCCATGGAAGCATCCCCTCCTCGTGGCACATAATCGGTAATCCGGTACTCCGCTCCCTCAAGCCGACCGTAAGAAATTTTACGACAAGACGCGCTCTCAGCAATCTGAGTGACCGCCGCACTATCGCTGCAGTAGACCAGCACACCATGTTGAGGAAGTTTTTCCACAAAGGCTCTAAAAACCTGAGAGTAACTTTCGGTATCAGGAAAAAAATCTGGATGATCCCAATCAGCGCTCGTGAGAATCACTGCAAAGGGCTGATATTCCTTGAGCTTGTTTTGATATTCATCTGCTTCCAGTACAAAATATTGCCCCGAACCCACTAAAGCGCCGCCATTCCATGCTGCAATCTTACTTCCGACAATAGCCGTCGGATCTTGACCTAAAACAGCCAGCGTATGCCCCAGGAGCGCGCTCGTGGTAGTTTTACCATGCGTTCCGCAAACCGCGAGCGTCAAATATTCGTGCGTCAGCGAACCGATCGCTTCCGGATAACTCAGCACCGGCAAGGTTCCCTGGAACGCAGCCTCAAGTTCCGTGTTCCGTTCAGGAGTATACGATGTGGAATAGACAATGCATTCAGTATCATGAGGAATGTTTTTCGGATCAAACCCTACACAAGGAGTTACACCGATTCCGCACAAAATTTCATCAGTAAAAAAAATTTCCTCTGTATCTGATCCGGTCACTCTCTTTCCTTGCTTCACCAAAACCTGTGCCAGTGCCGCCATACCAGCACCCTTAATGCCAATCATGTGAATCCGCTCAAATGTCTTCAGAAGAGGCGCTTGCATAAGAAAACCTTAAGGAAGGAGATCGATAATACCATCAGCGATTTTTTCGGCTGCATCCGGATGAAAAAATACAGACAGTTTCTCTCCCATTTCAGTCCGTAGACCATCATTACGAAGAAGCTCATTGATTTTTTCGAGGAACAAATGTTCTCCAAGATTCGCCTCTTCAAGCACCAAGGCCCCGCCTAAGCCAGCAATCTCATAAGCATTTTTCCGCTGTTCATCATTCGCTGCTCGAGGCAACGGAATAAGAAGCAAGGCTTTCTTGTTCGCAGCAATCTCGGCAATCGATCCAGCCCCAGCTCGTGAAATGACCATATGAGCCGCCGCATAGGCATCGCCCAATGCTTCTGCATCCATAAATCCTACTGGATGATAGGTGCCCCCCTCAAAAGGAATACCCAGTTCCGAAGCTAGTCCCCTGACCTCATCTTGGTGCGCGGTTCCAATTTGATGAATCACCTGCACGTCTTCTGCCAGTAATCGTGGCAAAATGCGCAACAGTGCGATATTCAGTCCACGAGCTCCCTGACTCCCCCCAATCACTAAAAGCGTTTTTTTCTCAGCTTCCAAACCAAAACGAGCTAAAGCCCCCTCTATGCTTCCAGAGTACACCTCTTGTCGCACCGGATTTCCAGTAAGCGCAACCTTCTCTTTGGGGAAAAATTGTGCGGCACTCGGGTAAGCGATAGCAATCTTCTGTACACATTTCCCTAACAATACATTGGCTCGCCCCGCCACAGAATCAGAATCATGAATAAGTACCGGGATACGATACAGTCTGGCAGCTAGCACCACAGGTACCGATGCGGCTCCACCCTTTGAAAAAACGGCATCCGGCATAAACCAGAGGAGATGCCACAATGCCTGCACAAAACCGATAGGGAGCTTGAAGATATCCACATAATTGAGCCAAGAAAAATACCGCCGCATTTTTCCATACAACACATGCTTCACCGGGATATTCTCCATTGTCATGGCCGCACCTTCAAACACCCCCTTTGAACCGATAAAGAGGAATTCAATGCCTTGTGGATACCGCTTACGCAGTACACGTGCTACCGCAATCAGTGGAAACGTGTGTCCTCCAGAAACGCCACCCGTAAGGACTACACGAGGAAGATGAGCCATAAAAGAATTTTAGATATAAGATGGCAAATTTCAGATTGAAAAATCAAAATCCTGTTCAAGGTCCAACCTACCATCTGAAATTTCAGTCTGCAATACTTAGAGTCTAGCCTGTTTCGATATGTTCAACAAGATACCGATACCCGTCATCAGCACCGCGAGTGAGGTACCGCCATAGCTAATAAAAGGCAGCGGAATACCTGTAAGCGGGATCAATCCCGAAATAGCCATGATATTAATCATCGACTGAATAAAAATCCACGAGACGATACCGACCGCTACCAAACGACCAAAACTATCTGGGGCCGCTTTCGCAATTCTGAGTCCACGCCAAGCGATAAAGAGGAAAAGAGAGACGATGACGGATGTACCGATAAAACCCACTTCTTCTCCAATCACCGCAAAAATCGAATCAGTTACCGGTTCAGGTAGATAACTGAATTTTTGACGACTCTGCCCAAGACCAGCACCCAACCACCCACCTGATCCAAGAGCGAGCATAGCCTGCTTCAGTTGATATCCCGATCCTAACGGGTCATGTTCCGGGTTCATAAACACCATGAAACGTTCCATTCGGTACGGTGCCAACCGAATCAACAGGATAAGCGTGCCGATACCTCCGAGGACCGTTACAAGAATATGCGAAAGATTAGCTCCAGAAACAAAGAAAACAGCGAGAGCGATACAAAAAACAAGCCCGAGCGTTCCAGTGTCTGGTTGTTTGATAATCAAAAATCCCACCAGCGAAAGAATAGCAATGAAGGGAATATACCCCTCAAAGAAATCGGCATTATGCTCTTGGCGCTTGCTAGAAAGCCAGGCAGCCAGATAAAGAATAATCGCCAGTTTCATAACCTCTGAGGGCTGGAAAGAGAGCGGGCCCAATTCTATCCAGCGCGCTGCACCGTACACGGTGGTTCCAAAACCAGGAATAAAGACGAGGATCAAAAAAAGAATCGCGATGAAGAAAATCGGGACGACAAATTTTCTTACAACATGGTAATCAATATTAGCAGCAATGTAGAGAAAGAGTAGCCCGACGACAAATCCCAAGCTCTGCTCTTTGAGAAAAAAGTATTCGTCTCCAAAACGAACTTGTCCATATGCCACTCCGGCGCTTGCGATTGTGAGGAGTCCGATACCCAGCAAAGCAAAAATAGCTAAGAGCAGGGGCTGATCAAATACTTTTTGTGTTTTTGAATTCATGTTTACGCTTTTCTTTTTTGACTATTCTTGTTTGACTCTGCTTGTCGCCACTCTTCAATAGCAGCATGATGCCCCGAAAGGAGCACTGCTGGTACACCCCACTCTCGGTATACTTCCGGCTTGGTGTACTGCGGGTATTCAACAACTCCTTCTTCGCTGTGCGATTCTGTTTCCGCACTCATATCATTTCCGAGTACCCCTGGCAACAGACGCGTCACGGCATCCGTTACCACCATAGCAGGCAGCTCTCCCCCGGTGAGCACAAAATCTCCAATAGAGAATTCTTCATCCACCAGATGTAGAGCTACCCGCTCATCAATTCCCTCATACCGCCCGCAGAGCAAAATAAGTCGATCGTACTCCTGAGCCAACCGTCGTGCATCTTGTTGTTTGAATGATTTTCCTTTGGCAGAAAAAAGAATGGTCCTGGTCCGAGAAGTAGCGTCTTGTTTAAGGCGGGTCAGGCACTCATCAAATGGCTCCACCTTCATCACCATTCCGGCACCGCCGCCATATGGCGTGTCATCGACTCTTTGATGCTTATCATGGGTGTAGCCACGAAGATTATGTGTCTGTATCTCAATAATTCCAGCCTCTTGAGCTCGTTTTACCATAGAAACCCCGAAGTACGAGGTGAAACTTTCCGGAAAAATAGATACGATATCAAAACGCATACTCAATCAACTAACAAAAAACAATTACCGACAAGCCTCTTAAGAAAATCACAATCGATTTTGAATTAATCAAATAGTACCATATTTTAAGGCTTCAAAAAAGCAAAACCGCCACGACAGCCATGACTGTGGTAGCGGAAAAAAAGACAGGTCTACCCGCTTTTTTTGCGAGAAGTAGAGACAAGTGCCAGAAATTTGATCTCCGGCGTACTCTGGTGTTCCGGATCATAAAAGGCGATCATGTGTTCCTGTAAGGACCCTATACCCCAAATAAAATCATTCGGGGTGTAGAATTCCTGTTCTTTATTGTTGTTATCCCGAATGATAATGTAACTTGCTTTCGGACTAGCAGGTCTCTGATTAACGATCGAACCAATAATCCATGGTTTTTCATTAACCCCGATTGCCCAGTTGAGCCTTTTGAAAAATACTTCTATCTTGGTAAACGTGATAGAGCATGAAATGATTACCATTATAGGTATAATGATAGAAGCCATTTCCAGAACTGTTGATGAAACACGAAACAATAACAACGATCCTGCAACAATTGCCGCTATTGCAACTGCCCCCACAAAGTTATTCGCTTGTTTTTTTTGTTCCCAAAAAGCCCTGAGAATTTCCAAACGAAGTCGAATATCCAATCCGGGCACATGCTTCTCAAGCATGTAGGAAAACAAAAGACAGATCGTCTGCGTGCTAATAATGATCGCAGCAAGTCCAACCAGTTCACATCCAAAAATAAACTCCATGGCATGTCTCCTCTGAACAAACAATGATAAAAAAGAACTTTCTGCAATAGCAGAAGAAAAGGAGCAGATAGGCACATGCACCCACTCCTTTTCTTCTGCTCGGAAATACCGATTTCCGCAAGCAGCAAAAGAAAAAAATAATCACTCTATCCGATCGCTCAGAATGAAATCACGGTCGAGAGTCTCATTGTACGTTTTGATGTTACCATCTTTTTCAATAATCGTAATCGCTGTCGGAATATCTTTGGTGCCCGGCTGTTTGAGTACTTTAAGATCATACTCCTCTGCTCTGGTCACGGTCGTTGGCAGCGTATATTCGAATGTCACCGTCTTTTCAGACGCCAACGGCACACCCACAATCACACCAACATATTTCTTGCCGAGTTCAGAACCATAGACCGGCGTATTACCGTTCGTGACCCGCGTGACATAGCTCCCTTCCGGGATATAAGCCCGGAGATAACTCACATAGTCTTTCGTGTACCAATCTCGCGCCATGCCCGTGTGCCGATAGATCATTTTCAGGGTAGCTTTAGGCGTCGACTGCGAGAGGTCAACCAGATATTCAATACGACGCTCCATGCGGTAATCCGTTTTGAGCGCTCCAAGATTCGCATCCACCAGCATGAAAAAGTCATCTTTCCAAGGAGAAACTACCGTACCATCCCAGCCTGAGCCAGCCACGATATCCTCAAGTTCTTCGTCATTGAAATATATCTGGATATCTTTTCGATGAAGATCTGCGAGAAGCGTTGTAAAAAGATCATACTTCTGAGAAAGCGGCAGCGTCTTCACTTTAGTCAGTACCACATCCCCCAAGAGTTTCAACACTGATTTACGTTCCCCTTTTGCAATGTTCTGATCAATATAGCCTTTCTCAACCTGATATTCGAGATCAAGAATAGCGTTATCTGCTCCGTAGGTACCCGGAAAACCCTCCACCGTTACCGGGCCAGTCACGGCAAGCAGCGAAGACAGTACCTGTGCCGTCACACCGATCACTCCATCAAAGTGTTCCTGACCACCTCCTAACTCATAGAAACGCACGGCTTCCTGAGCATTGGTAGGAAAATCCGGAGAAAAATTTGAATCGCGCAGTTTCCAGGAATCAATATGCAAGAGTTCTCCCATCGGATACGGAGGCTTCACGGTATTCGGAATACGGCCATCAAAATTACCCGTATCATGCGTCGAGAATTCTACAATATTACCATTCCGCACTTTTAAAATTCCAAAAGACCCGATAAATCCGCCCCCGGGACGGAGCTCGAGGTTATTCTCAAAAAGAATCAGAAATGTTTTCGTCTCGCCCTGGGTATTTATCAACCGATCCGCTAAGAGCGACAGTGTTTCAATATCCGTTCGTTCTTCACGTGGTACCGGTAGTACCGATGAAAAATCCGCCAGCCTGAGCCAACCCTGATGCTTGACCTCCCAAAATACAAACCAGCCACACAGAAACAGTCCGGCGATAATGGTAAAGCGTGTCCAGTAGGTAAGATTTGACAGACGTGACATACGCACAAAATCCTGAGTGATTATTTTCCCTGACGCAAAAGTTCATTCAGCCGCCGGCGATATTCCTCAACCGTTGGTTCTGTAGAGAGCGAAGCTTCTGTCGTTTCAGAAGGCGCCACAGGCGTTGGTGTTGGTTCGATCACTTCCGGCTCTTCAGGAGTCTCTTCTGTATTCACTGTGCTGAACTGAGCTAAAAACGTCGCTTCATCCATCACCGGAAGATTAGCCGGTGCTCCGGCAGTAGCTCTCTGAGTAACCACGGGTGCGGATGCCACCGTTTCTCTCTGCAGGGGCATTGCTTTTTTTTCTATTGCTTTTTCTTTGACTCGTTGTGCTTCGCTTTCTTGCATCGCCAACGCCTGATTCCACTGTTCTTCACGCGCTCGGGCTTCACCGGTTTCGCTGAAGAGCACGGCTGGTTTTTTGGGTACAAACGTTTCTGGGCGTAATGGTGACACGGCTGATTCGAAAGAACGCAGCGATCCCCCTTCTTCTTCAGGAATATTTTTAGAACGTCTCCGAAGAACCGTTTCGAGCTTCATGAGCAGCGCCGTACCCGCAAGAGCCGCTCCTGTACCCAGCAAAAGACTCAGACCAATCCACTGTACTGGAGAAGCCACCGAAGTTCTCACCAGAGGCCCCTCTACCAAACGCAGAGAAATCTGAGAGCGGATATCGTAGTACACACCCACCTTCTCAAACAGCACCTTGGTCATTTGACGCGCTAAAAGTTCTGCTTCTTCCTGGTTCTTTGCTTCAAGCGTGTAGGTTACAATACCGCTGCGGCCCTGACGCTTCACCTCGAGCATATTTTTCCAGGCCGCTTTTCGCATCGCTACTGGGGCTTCGTCGATATCAGAAAACTCCGTAAGACGCGCATCACTCGCCAAGAGGGCATCAAAAAAATCAAGGGTTTTCGGGAGTGCTGCCACATTCTCAACCACCTGTTCCGACCCAAAGGCATTGCCTTGCGGTAAAACGATAATGGAAACCTCTGCTCGATACTCCCGGAATGAATCAAGAGACCCAAAAGCCACCACTCCCATACAAAAGAGCGCTATAATAGAAAAAAGTGTGGTTGGTAATGGTCGTATCATATAAAATTTATTTCTCTCGCCACCCTAAATGAGCTTTAGAGAAATCTGATTTTTGAGTGAGTAATTCTTCGTACACATTCACTGTCCGTTGTGCGATAGCCTGCCAATCGTATTCTGCTTGAGCCCGTTCACGAGCCAGCCGGCTAAGCAATTGCATGATATCGGGTCGATTAATCAGTGAAGAAAGCTTCTGTTTGAGATCCAAAATATTTTTCGATGCGAAACTTACCCCGCACTGCTGAATAGCCTCGAGATTTGCCGGGATATCACTCACCACACAAGGCAAACCATACCCGAGCGCTTCCAGGAGCGCTAGCGAAAGTCCTTCGTCTTCGGAAGGCTGTACAAAAATTCCCGCATGCGTATAGAGCTGGGCCAAGGGTTCACCTGACTGTTCCCCAACCAAGAGGATGTCCGTGTCATCAGTTGATAAGAATTTCAAATATTCGGCATATTCCTTTGTTTCGGCATGCGTACCCACAATCACCAGCTTCCATCCATTCCCAGGCAGTTCGGAAGTTTCCTTGAGCGCCTGAAAAGCCTTAATGAGATAGTGGATACCTTTGTGTCGTACCAAACGAGAGACCGACAAAATATAACGCCCTTCCTTGAGTCCGAGTTCCTTCAAGTAATCCGTTTTTTCTGACACATGAACATCAGCACCATTCGGAATCATGACAAACGCTTTATGATAGGTTGCTTCCGCGTACTCAGCTAACGTTTTCGAAATAACAATCGTTTTTTCCGGAAGCGTACACGTAATCCATTCCGCTCCATGCAGACAAGCCCTAGCAAACCAATTCCATTTCTGATGAAAATAATCACGGCTATGGAAGGTTGCTACCACCCGTATATCTGGACGAAAAATGCGGATGAATACGGAAAAAATACTCGGTCCGATCGAGTGAAAATGCACGACATCATAGGACTGAAAAAGTGCGTGCAGAGTCGCTACAAAGGTATGCGAAAGCGCATCCAAATGCTTCGTACGAATACTTGGCAAACACACGAGAGTCACCCCCTGGAACGTTTTGATCCGACTCTTAAGGTAGTGCGGCCGAGCATAGACGGTCACCTCATGACCCATTTTGGCCATCGAGACCGCAAGTCGTTCGACGTGTTTTTCAACGCCACCCGAATGAGCCGGAATGCCTTTTTGTCCGATGAAAGCAATTTTCATAGTGCGCCTCCTCTAAGCAATGAGTAATTTACCGCACGAAAAGTACCGGGGAAACATCTCCTAAGGTATTGTTCTTCAAGACACTCTGATTGATACCTGTACCAAAACTCACATTGCCAAACAGAGTCATACCTTTCGCGGTCTTTCCCAAACGAGCGACCCCATAACGGTCATTTCCAGAAATCTTAGCTTTCTTGAAACCAATGGTCCCTTTTCCGCCCAACGAACTAATCTCAATGCCTTCGCGCTTATTGTTATTGAATTCGTTACTCTTGGACCAAATACTGGCATCATCCAATACCAACTTGGCACCGCTCCCCCGATTGTCATTGAAGGTATTCTTCTCCAGCCAGGCATGCGTACCAAGAGCCAGGTCCAAACCATCACCACGATTATCGTGGATATCCGAATTGATAACTGTAATCAGCCGCTTCTCCGCATAAATACCTGCCCGATCACTTTCTTTAATTTCAACCTTATCAATCAGCACTCGCTTCTTTTTCGTCACATCAGCAGCATCGATATGGATACCATCGCGCTCGCTATTTTTAATGCGAATGTTGTAAATATGCGCCTTACTGTCTTCAAGGATGCGCACGCCATGACGTCCACCATCTACCGTCAGATACGAAAGCTTGCTCCCGTGTTTCATTTCTACCGTCGGCTTGTCATCGTTCTTGGATTCAAGCGTCACATCACTTCGGTTCGTTCGCTCACCGTGTAACCAGACTTCTTTCGGAAGCGTGATATTTTCTTTGTAGGTTCCTTTGGCTACCACCACCTCATCACCGTTATCGGCATGCTTCAAAGCCTCCGCAATAGTGTTATACGGATTCTCTCGAGAACCATCTTCAGTACCTGTATGGTTTTTATCTACATACAATGTTTTGCCGCCTCCGAAAACGATAAAAGGTGCCACCACGAGCACAGCCAGCACCGCACCAAAAAAAACACCTTGATTAAGCCTTAAATTTGCAAATCGCATATGCCATAACATCAGAGATTTAAACATAATATAATAGCAAATAAGCCATTCTTTGTCAAGAGTCAACTTTTCGGGTTACAATACAAGAGAAAATTCCTCATTTTCTAAACAATACGCTTCGTATGCAACTCTCTACCCTGTTTCGACCACAGTCGATTGCTATTATTGGTGCCTCTACCCAAGAAGGAAGTGTCGGCTGGAGTCTTGCAAAAAACATCATCGAACATTTTTCCGGTCCCAGCTACCCTATCAACCCCAAAGCCACTGAACTTTTCGGCAAACCCTGTTTTCCTTCAGTCCTTTCGATTGAAGGCACCATAGATCTCGCTGTCATCGCTGTTCCAGCAGCCGTTGTCCCTGCTGTACTCAAACAGTGTGCCGAAAAGCACATCCCAGCAGCCGTAATTATTTCAGCCGGCTTCAAAGAAACAGGAACCGAGGGAAAGCAACTCGAAGAAGAAATCATTCGGATTGCCGAAGAAGCGTCTATTACCCTTCTCGGGCCCAACTGTCTTGGTTTTCTCGCTCCTCACGAAGGATTGAATGCTTCTTTCGCAAAAGCGTTACCAGAAAAAGGCTCTATCGCTTTTTTTTCTCAAAGCGGCGCCCTCCTTACCGCCCTGCTCGATATGAGCGGCCATCAACTCGGCTACCGAGCCTGTATCAGCACAGGGAACAAAGCCCTCCTGAGAGAGAATGAACTCTTACGTTTTTTTGCTGCTGATGAAGCTGCCAAAGTGATTAGTTTCTACTCAGAAGACTTGATCGATGCCAAGAGCTTAATCGACACCGGCCGCGCTATTTTACGCCGTGCTCTTCCAAAACCAATTATTGCTCTCAAATCCGGAAAAACCAGCGCGGGATCCAGCGCTTCTTCTTCTCATACCGGAGCACTCGCAGGTAGCGATGCGGCCTATGAAGCCCTTTTTAAACAGGCGGGTATTATCCGAGTCAATGGACTCGAAGAGTTGACCGCGGCTCTCGAAGTTTTTTCCAAAAATCCTCTTCCTGAATCCAACCGTGTTGCTATCCTGACCAACGCTGGCGGACTCGGCGTGATGGCGACTGATGCTTGCGTTACTCAAGACCTTGAGCTTGCTTCGTTGACACCCGAAACTATTACCACCCTTCAATCCTTCCTCCCTGCTGCTGCCAATAGCCATAACCCTATTGATGTCTTAGGCGATGCTCGCGCTGACCGCTATGAGCGCGCGCTCGACACGATTCTCTCTGATCCGAATGTTGATATGTTACTGGTGATCATTACGCCTCAGGCGATGACCGAAGCCGCTAAGACTGCCGAGGCTATCGTCAGTGCTCGCGATCGTTTTAAAGAGAAGCCGATTATCGTTTCACTCTCTGGCGACCAGGCCCTCAAGGAAGCCAAGGATTTTCTCGAAAACCATCAGGTAGCCACACTCCGTTCACCGGAGGCAGCGGCTCACCATTTTGGCTCTCTTTTCCATGTCGCCAGACTCCGCGCTGAATTTGGAACTACTTCATTTGATTTTTCAGATATTGACGCCGGAGCAGTTAAAAAAGTTATTCGTACTGCCAAAAAAAACAACCAGCTCCAGCTTCCAGAATCCGAATGTATCAAACTCCTTTCTGCCTACGGTTTTCGCTTCCTTGAAAATCATATAGCTACATCCCCCAAAGCGACTCTCAAAGCGGCTCAGACTATCGGTAAGCCTGTCGTCCTCAAGATTATTTCTCCTGATATCACTCACAAGTCCGATGCCGGTGGTGTTCTCATCAATATCGCTCCGGAAGAAGCTGGGAAGGCCTATGAGAAACTCATGACTACCGTCTCCACAAAACGACCCGATGCCAAACTCGAAGGAGCGCTCGTGGTTGAAATGGCACAACCCGGTGGTAGAGAGCTTATTCTTGGGCTCAAAAAAGAACCAGGTTTAGGCACACTCATCATGCTCGGTCTCGGCGGTATCTTCGTTGAAGTCTTCAAAGATGCTACCTTCCGCTTTGCTGAAGCCTTCACCCGTGAAGATGCGGAGGCCATGCTCCGTGAGCTGAAGAGCTTTCCTCTTCTCGAAGGCGTCCGCGGCCAGACAGGTGTTGATCACGAAGCCCTTATCGATGCTCTCGGGCGCCTCGCTCGCATCGCTGTTGATTTCCCAGAAATTGTCGAACTGGATATCAATCCTCTTCTCGCTTTCAAGGATGCCGTCGACTTCCGTACCCTCGATGCTCGCATCCGCATCGAAGCCGACTAGCCCTTTATCGCTTCAGAATAAAAAATACATTAGTTCAAGCTCTCTCCCATAAAACCCTTTCGTCCCGCACTCTCAGTCGACCATTTCACGACGTCACGCCGATGAAATTTCCTGTCCTGCTACGACTCCGCTCGCGTCACGGAAATTTCCGAGCGACGCTCGTGTCGGAAACGGTTCACGACTTGAGAGCGACATGGGACGAAAGGACTTTAGAGAGATGGTTTGTTACCAGGAACCAAGTCACTCTTCCTCAAGAATCTTTTCGGGAGGCCTGAAAGCCAAGTCAGTATGGTTCCGTCAGAATGACGGATGACTTGGATTTCACGCAATGAAGTCCGTCGCTCTGCGGACGAGAGGCTCCCGAAGGGATAGCTTGATGGAAGAGGGACAGAGAGATTTTTTAGAAGCGGTTGGTTGAGGGCTCTTCTTAAAAAAATTGAGGAGGTCTATTGCATTTCCTTCACCAAACTTTCAAAACGTTCAGCATACCGCTCTGCACTGTATGTATCCTTGGCTTTTTGAGCGATAGTCTCCGGCGAATCAATTCGTATCTTTCCCGCCAAAAAATCACTTACCAGCATCTCCAATTCATGGATATCCCGAGCCACAAAACCATTTTCACCCTGATGAATAATTTCCGGCAAGGCACCGCTCGCGAGCGTTAAAAACGGCTTCCCCAGAGCAATTGTTTCAAGCGCTGTTAAACCAAACGTTTCAGGTAGTGTCGAAGCATTGATGACACACTCAGCTTTTTCAATCAAAAATCGCAGTTCTCCCTGACTTCTCGGACCGATATACGTAGTCATAGGCCCAGATTGCAGCACGAATTTCCCATCCTTTTTTCCAGCTAGTACAAGAGGAATACGCAAGCGTTCCGCTATGCCTATCGCTTCATTGATTCCCTTCCCTTCGGTAATGGCTCCAAAAGAGAGCATAAACCGTTCGGGTAAGACTACCGCATGAGGAGCAAGAGGTGCTGGCCGATCTGAAACAAGAAAATGTGGTAAGACCACTATCTTTTCCTGCTTGATACCAGCTGCCTCAAAAGTCCGCGCTACAAACTCGCTCGGTACGATAAACCGGTCAACCAGCGAATAAAACCCCATCCAGTCTTCCCAGTACTTCTTCAGCACCAGGAGCAATCGTTTTCCAAAACTGTATTTTCGAACAAAGAGAAACTTCCAATACTGCCGGCCGACCTCTGGATAATAAGCATCCTTATCCGGTGATATAGCCGCATAATCATGCGCGGTCAGGATAAGTGGTACGCCAACCTCCCGTATCAACGGAAAGAAAGAGAGGGAGAGCTGATGATAGGCATTGTGCACGTGCACGATATCCGGAGTGAAATCACATAGCAGCGCTCGCATCTTCGTCCGCGCTTCGTAGGACCAGAAGAGTCGGCCGATACCCAAGAGCTTCTCCCAAAAAGTTGCATCGCCGCGGTTATAGCCAACACGCGAAACAAAATACTTCGCCCATGGAGACGATTGATTCTCCGGGTGTTCCATAGCCAACACCGCTACCGTATTTCCGTGCTGTTCCAAAAGTCGGCACAGATCAAAGAAATGCCGCTCAGCTCCACGTTTCTCGAAAAAAAATTTATTCACTCCCAGTATCTTCATACTATTCTTTATGCCGGCAAAGCAGGATTAGACTGAGCAACACGCACCAGAGCCAGGGCTAAGCCCAGCGTGATCCAAATCGGAATGTTGAGCAGATTAGTCTCAAGATATGGTTGTGCCAACATAAGAAGCGACTCATACACCAAAAGACTCAGCAAAGCCACTCGCATCGAATGCTGCCACGTACCATACGGTCGAAGATGCACTAGCGCCAAAACAACACTGCTAAAAGCCATTACAAAAGCGAAACCACCCAACAAACCCATCTGTACAAAAAGCGCTAGCCAAGAATTATGAATATTCCGTACTTCAACAAAATCATGATAGGCATCCGCTTCCACTGCCACATGACGCCCAAAGCCGGTACCCAACAGCGGATGCTTTTCGATCTCCGCCAAAGCGCTCCGCCACGTCGTCCCCCGCCACGAGATACTGGTATCAGCTGAACTTCCAATCGAAGCAATACGTTCAGCCACTACTGCCTGGATAGAGTTCGTTGCCCGACTGACTCCTAATGATGGAAAAAGTGTAGCTATAATAAGCACTCCTGAGAAGAGTGCCGTACCCACACCAATCCCGATACATGACAACGCTATCATTTTCTTGCGCGCTTCTTGTCGCATGAAAAAGAGAAAGGCAAAGCCGGCAGCCAACAGCATACCGATCCAGATATGTCGCATCAGCGCCGAGAGAATACCAAACATCAAGATACCCATCAGCAACCAAACAAATCCGCTCTTCCGGTAAGGATCCCAGTAATCATTCGAGACGAGGAGAGTCATCACCGCCAGCGAGAAATAGAAAGCGTGCGGAAAGGCCAAAAGACGGACACCTTCGGTTGAGAGTGGTGTAAATTCGGTCCACAGCCCGTTCCCTCGAGCGATACCGATGACCAAAAAGATCAGGCCCAAGGCTACTGACCAGAGGAATATCTTAACCGTCAAACGGATGTCCCGCTTAGACACCACCACCTGCGGCAACACTACAGCTAGCATCCCGTAAAAAACATAATTCTTCCAGGTACTTAGCGCCACCGACAAGTCACGCTCCCCGAAACCCAAAAAACTCGCGAGAAAATAGAGAGTCGCAATACCAAAAAATATTCCTAAGAACAGCATCGATCGGTCGAGAAAGAGCTTGGTCCGATGAGCCAGGATACGCACCAACACCCCTCCAAACATACCGAGCAGCACGAGATCAAGTGGGTAGAGCTTAAGTGCATACCGACCAAACTGCAGTGGTTCGAGCGTAAAGAAACGCTCAAAAAGCACCGTCAGGCAAATAATGGCCCATAGGCCTGCTTTCGGTCGCACTAAAGGAATAATCAAAAATATGGGCACTAAAAATACCATGTAGCCCGGCACATGACCAAAAAACCAACGCGACCCACCAAAAACTACGTACGCCAAACACACTACCCAGAACGCCCGCATGTCTGGGGTTAAAAACTGTTTTACACTGTGCATCATCTTCTCTGACATACCAGATACATCTACGATACCATGACACATACTAGAGACAAACTACCTTTATGACTGGCAACAGCATTCCGAAGCTTCTTCGGTAACCGCTGGATACGCAGTACCACAGGGCGCCGAGGAAGTCTTCGGAATGCTGTTAAGGTATCCACAAATATTGTATGTAAAAAAATGCGCGGATCCCTTGAGACTCCAAAGAACCCGCGCCTACTGTACTGATCACTTCTTGACGGTCACCGTCGGTCGGCCTCGGCAGGCCATGCCCGCATCCAGCGCCGACTGGTACTGTGCCGCGACGACCTGAGCGATCATGCCTTGATATCCCCGCCTGAGCTCGGATTGTTCATCCACGCCCTTGTCGGTGGCACCGGCTGCGATCAAGACGTCCTGTGCGGCGCCCATGGCAATCGAGAACCAGCTGAGCGAAAGACCAAACTGGCCGTTGCCCACGAGCTTCTCCTGAAAGGAGAGTTCGGGATTCTCTCGCGCCACCAAACGGACAAACTTCTCCGAGAGCGGCGTCGCCTGATCAAGTAGTCCTGGTACCCGAGCAGTCCCCCACGAAGCAAAAATCCTCTGGAGACCGTTCGGCCCCGAAAGAGGCACACTCTTGAGCCGCTTCACCGCCGTCCCTCCTCCAAGTACCACCTCCTGGCGATACTTGGCATCGGAGATGAGCTTTTCCGGGGTCTTCACGCTGATGGCATCGCCATAGAGCGAAAACACTTTCGTGAAACGCGTAGTCGCGAGCGCGCCAACCACCGGCTCGCCCGGATTGCCTTCAACGATGAAGACGACCCGGAGCGCGCAATCGGCATAGCCGACATAGAGCGCCTGCGCCGGATATTCCTTCCCGGTATGCACGCCATAGGCGAGCGCCGGATAGCGCACGCGCAGCGGATGGAATTCCGTAAAGAGTTCCGGCGGGAAGGTTGCCAGGTAGGCCTGATACTGCCCACTCCGAACCCTATCCGTCAGTTCGATACCTATAAACCCGATGGGCTCGATGGTCTTTTCGACCTTCTGCCCCTCGTCGGTCGCGAGAGAGACCTTGTTCGTTCCGAGCGTCGTACACCCGGATATGAAAATTGAAATCAAAACTGCCAATATCCAGGCGCGCATGGCGGCCTCCTTTCGAAAAAGTTGATCAAGTACTCGTCAGCTCGTGGACGAAAAATCGGCACGATGCTGAACAGTTATTATACTCTTTTTATATAAAAAAGTCAACCCCGGAAATCCAGTTGGATTCCGGGGTGAGAGAGGCCATCGAGAAGCCCTACTTCAGGGTCACCTCGAGAGCACAGCCCTTATTGCTTTTCTTGCACTCCTGCGTCACCCCCACCAGCTTGTAGGGGTTGTTCGCCGGCGTGATCAGGAGCCACTTACCAGCGGCATCCATCACCTGGAAGCGGCCGCCGTACTTGGCGACATCCTTCAGGACACCCTTGCCATTCGGCATGGCATCGTAATGGATGAAACCATCCTTGTCCCCATGGCTGCGGAAGTGGACCAACTTAGCCGCCGAGAAACCTTCGACAGTGACTGCGACGTCATTCCCCTGCTTGGTCGCAGTAACGGTGCCGCCAGAAACAGCGAACACCTCTGCACTGGCCAGACCGAAGGC
>CAZOKB010000001.1:0-160612 GCA_964580285.1 uncultured Bdellovibrionales bacterium | reverse complement strand
CAGTAACGGTGCCGCCAGAAACAGCGAACACCTCTGCACTGGCCAGACCGAAGGCGAAGATGGCCCAGAAAAACACGATGAGTTTGCGCATGCTAACCTCCTATGAGAAAAGAGCAATCGATATGCCTCAGAATCAAAAACTATCCAAGGCGCTTAAGGTACTGCACAAAAAACCGGTGCCATCTCTTAGGTATTGATGACTCCCCATCGTACACCTAAACACCTGTTTTGTCAAGACTAACTCAAAAAAATTTCTTCAAGTACTCGGGGAAAAAAGAAGTTTTTTGTTTTCTGGTTAACCATTATCTTTCTGAAGATACAGGGCGACCAGGAAACAAAAAACTTCTTTTTTAATTATCCATCCCAAAAAAGTGAAAGGGACGGGCTGCGCGCTGGCAACTCGTCCCCTCTCAATATACATCTTGCGAAGCAGAATCATCTTCTCAGAGCTGGCCGATATCTCACACTACACGCTTACGCGTTTAGGATACCCTTTTTAGCGACCTGAGATTGATCAAACGATTCTTGTCGCACCGGCGTTATTCAGCCGGGGCGACAACTTCTCTTGGCAGAGCTTCGGCGAGCGCTCCCGGATGGATCGGCATGGCTGCCTCGCCCGCCGGTACGTACTCGACCTGCTCTGCCCGTTGTTCAGCATCAGCCCGGCGGATTTCCGTCCCCAGTTCGACACGCACAAACGCGCCAACCGTGGTCAGGTCACCGTGGGTTAGGGGTTGATTGGGTGCACTGATGCCGATCGGAACCGCGACTTGCGGACCGAACATCAGCCATTCCTGGTAACGGAACTCGGGAGTGAGCCGGAACCAATTCTGCTGATCCCAGTTCGTATGCTGCACCCCAGCGATCCAGCGCAAACGCCAATCTCCAGAATCACCGAGCGGATGCTCATAGACCCCGTAGACGCCGACACTGCCGCGATCCTGCGCTTGTTGGCCGGACCAGGACGACTTCACCTTGGAGCCGAAGCTCTGCCAGTATTCGCCGATCGCCCCCACCAGGTTGTCCCCATGCCGCTCGTAGTAAGAACCGTAGAGTCCGAACTTCTGGCCTTTCTGGTCCACCCAGTAGCCTTCCTTGTTCGAGCCCCACATATGATCAAGCAACCAGCGAGCCTTAAGCTCAAAGGTAGCCGGACCACGGTCCCCGAGCCAGTTGCGCTGGACACCGTACTGGAGGCCAAAGCCCCTTTCCTTGTTGGAGTACGTAGACACGCGCGATTCGCCGCCGCCGGCCATAGCGTAGAAGCCCGGTCCGTGTTGCCACTCACCGTTCTTGAAGATATAGCAAATACCCTCGCCATAGCCCCATACACCCTGATAGACACGATTCTGGTAGACACCAGCGCCGGCCTGCAGGTTACACGGAATGACGTCACCTTCCTTGGCATGCACCGGGAGCACCGGGGCATCGTCAGGCTCAGGAGACGGTTCTGGCGGAACGGAAACAGCGATTACTGGACGAGATGGGACTTCCGTCAGGTTGCCACACTTCTCGAGCACGACCACGTTCCGGCCACTCGACAGCTGACACACCTTGCCGACTTCTGGCTCATGCCACACAGCCACCAGGTTTTTAACGACCTTGGCATTGCCAAATGACATCCACGGGAAGCGTGTACCTTTACCAAAGGTTTCCGCAACGCATCCACCGCTCGAGACCAAACCAAAGTATTCCACGATCTCGTCGGAAGTATACCCTTGCGACTCCAGGATCTGGCGATCCTTTTCGGCGCTGGTATACGAACGATACGGAGCGACATTGAGACGTGCGATCGGCAGCGATCCGTCGGCCAGCCTTTCGACCGGCTTCCGCACCATCTGACTCGCTTCCACCGTGCCAGGAAGTCTGAGTTCCTGTCCCGCATAAATTAGGCTACAGTCCTTGAGATTGTTCGTCTCGCAAACTGCTTGCCAATCCTTGGGGAACGTACGGGAAAGCACATCGCCCGGTTGGACAACATACACCTTCTCCGTACGTATGGGTGCCGGTGTTACCGCTGGAGTAGCCTTGGGAACCACGGCCAATTCCGGTGTGAGCTGCGGTTGCGAAGCACGCAGATCCGGAATGACCGGTTCGGCAGCTTCTGCGATAATGACTTCCGCCTTTTTCGGAGACCGCCACGACCAATCGACATTGAACACGCCGTATTGATAGCAAGCAATCATCGAGAGGACGATGGTAGTGAGCAAGAGGAACCAGGTCCGCTTGCCGAGACGGCGACTGCCGTCATCGATACCATCCCCAGGACTCTTATCCCGGATATGGTACGGGGAACGCACTTCAAATGCCATGATAACCTCCTTCGCAGATTGAAATTTCGGAAACCTCAATGAACCAAGGCGGGCTACCACAGGAGGCAGCCCAGCGTTGGGTAACCCAAAGCCTGAACTGTCTCATAGACAACTCCTTTCTGATGCCGAGTTATGAAAGAACCCTCGAATCGGACATCTCGACTCCCCTTCTTTGTTTAAGAAGAAGAGCACGAGATCCTCGATTATTGACGCGGATCAACTGCCTCTGGTAATGAAAACTCTTTTTGAATCAAGCGTGCCGAAAAGACTCCGAAAATCCCACAGGCGATACCGGCTATCAAAAGTGTCATAAACTGCGAGGCACTCGGATTACGTTCCAGAATCGGTCCAGAAAGCAAACGCACTTTAATATTCTGCGTCTCCTCGCCAAACACGACCGCACTGTTGGTATCGAGCACTTGGACGAGTGCCTGTGAAAGTCGAAGTACATCCCGATCATTCTGGCCGGTAACCGCAACACTCACCAAACCAATTTCGGAATTCCGTTTAACAGAGAGTGTTTTCGCCCAAGTTTCCAATCGTTCCTTTTTATCCCGTGGAAAAGCAGCTTCGTTCACTTTACCCGTTTCGATCAGCGCATTCATAAAGCGTTCGCTATAAAGCACTTCCGAAAGCACCCGACTCATATATTCAGCAGAACGAGTCGCCGTATAGTAATCCTGGCCTCCCTGAGACGAGGTTACCAGAAAATCAGCACTCGATCGATAGCGATCTTGCACCAAAAAAAGCAGTCCTGTCCCTAGGAGAGCTAGACACAGACCAATAAGGATACCCTTTGGTAATGACGACAAAAAAACCTTAAATAAGCTCTTTTGCATAAATATAATCTTCAATATGAATGGCCACTGATAACTGAGTACCATAGCTTATTTTAGCTATTTTGTCAATAGTTACAGCTCTTATAAAGAAAAAATAAACTCTTTTTTTAAAGAAAAGGAAATGTGCTTTTATGTTTCTTAAAAGAGTCTCACACTCCTGATTATGGACCTTAAAAGCACTTCCCCTTAAAAAACAAAACAGGCCCTGTTGGAAGGCCTGTGTTTTGATAAATTTTTTTTCTCGTATCTTCAGAAACTGATATCCAGATTTTTTAGATAAAGAGTCCCTTCAACTTATCGAGAATTTGAAATTGCGAGAAATCACGAATCGTTACCAACAACATAAGAAACAGGAGTAGCATAAACCCTACCTGATGAATACGGTTCTCGATGAAACGCGACACTGGTTTCCCCTTAATCTTCTCAATCAAGATAAAGAAGATACGACCGCCATCGAGCGCTGGAATAGGAAGGATATTAAAAATACCCAGATTAATGGAGAGAAGGGCTGCAAACCAGAGCAGGTAGGAGAAACCCATTTCGGTCATCTGTTTCGTCAAGTAGACAATGCCCACCGGACCTGTGACATCGAGCGCTACTTTTTCGGCTCCGCCCACCAGTGAAGCGAGCATCTTACCGAGATACACGAGAATAGTTTCTGTTACCTTCACGGTTGTTTTACCACCTTCAACAATGGCTTCATACCATGGATACCGCATAAGAGCGGTTTCGGAGAGCGAGATACCCAAGGCCCCCTCATTTTTTGGGTACTCCGTACGAGGCACACCCTGGAGAGTCATCACGCTTTCACCGCGTTTGATAACAAGAGAGAATTCCTGCCCTTTTTTGGCCGCAATAGCACTCGTCACCTCTTCCGTGGTCACCACCGTCTTACCATCGATTGAAATAATTTCATCCAACGGCCGCAGGTGCATATCCGCTGCTGGGGTGCCCGGCTTGACTTCGAGGATCTGCACTTTCTGATCCGGATATTTTCCGCGTTGATCTGGACTAATCGGTTGTGGAAGCCCAAGGATATACACCAGAGAAATTAACACCCATGCCAAAAGGAAATTCATAGCCACCCCCGCCCCCAACACCTTGATCCGTGTCCAAGCTGGCTTATTCGCAAAGCTATCCGTATCAGTTGTTTGACCACCTTCTTCCCCCTTGATTTTGACGAATCCTCCTAAGGGTATCCAATTGAAAGAATAGATAGTATGTGGACTTGCAATGTCCTGATTACCCCAAATTATATCATACTTCCCAGTCGTATCATTCTTCACTACTCCCACGAAGCGTGGAGGGAAACCAAACCCGAATTCATCTGCCTTAATACCATTACGCCGGGCTACTATAAAATGCCCGAACTCATGGACGAAGACGAGCAACCCGAGAATGATGATAAAAATAAGGATGGTCAACATACTATGATTTTTGATTATTGATTCTTGATTTTTGAAAAGACATTCATTCGAAAATCCAACATCAAAAATCTACATTCTTGTTACACTGTCAGGATTTCCTTTTCCTTCTTCTCGCGCAATGCTTCAATTTTTGCATTGTATTCATCCACTACTTTTTGCAGCTCATCTTTACCAGAAAATTTATCGTCTTCACCGATAGTGCCTGCTTTTTCCAGATCTTGAATCTCTTTCCAAATTTCTTCACGAGTAGACCGAATACTAATGCGTGATTCTTCGGCTCGAGCATTCAGCGCCTTCACAAGTTCACGGCGACGTTCTTCAGTGAGCTGTGGTAGAGTGATCCGAATCACATTACCATCATTGCCTGGATTAAGACCGAGATCGGACTCACGGATCGCCGTTTCAATCGGCTGCATCGCCCCCTTGTCCCAAGGCTGCACCAAAATTTGGCGCGCTTCCGGTATAGTAACATTCGCAATCTGCTTGAGAGGCGTCCTGGTTCCGTAATAATCAACCAGAATACCTTCCAGGAGAGCCGGGTTCGCTCGACCACTCCGCAATTTAGCCGCTTCTTCTATAAAATGTTCGACGGCTTGTTCAAAATGCTCCCGTCCCGCCTGTATCTGTTCCTTCACCATAAAATTTGCCTGTATTACTTAAAGCTCCGTATCCCAAAGTATATAGTATCAGAATTTCCCGGTTCATACACGATAACACTCACCCCTTTTTTGATACCGAGTTCGGTGACCGCCCAGCGTTGTCCTCCATCGGTTGAGCGGTAAAATACCGATCCTGAAGCGAAGACGATTTCATTTGCATTCTGAGGATTGATGGCTATAGCGCGAATCGGATACTGTTTGGCACTCTCAATAACTTTTACCGCTTCCCAAGACTGACCAAAATTCACGCTCCGATACATACCACTCATGGTTCCGGCATAGAGTATATTGGGCGCCTGCGGGTCGGCCACGAGTGACACCGGATCTTTCAAAACAGTGTCGGTACCTGGCGTAGCCGTCATAGCGCCCTTTGCGTAATCAGTCCATGTAGTACCCCCATCCCCAGAAAAGATAATTCCTTTTTGAAAAACAAGGAGTGTGACAGACTCGGGTACTTTTGAACCAACCAACACTTTTGTTACCGGTCCATCAGCTTCATACACATTTTTCCATTGTTCACCTCCATCAATACTCTTGATAACTACTCCTTTATCGGTGGCTGCATAGAGAATCTGCGGATTAGATGGGTGCATAACGAACGAGGAAATAACCGTACCCGGACCAGGTTCAACGTACACTTCTTTCCAGTTCGCCCCGCCATCTTCGGTACGATACACCTTAGCCACCTTTTCATACACTCCGGTTGCAAAAATTCGATCCGGATTGGTCGGGTCAACCGCTATGCCGTAGACTCGCTCGGGAGGAAAAGTTAACTTTTCCCAATGCTCAGCCCCATCTCGTGTCCGGAAAATTCCATCCGCCACCGTTCCGATATACATCGTATTCGGATCATTCGGCTGAAAAGCCCACGAAAGAATATCTGCCGAAGTAATACGGCGTTTTTCATCGACCGTAATTTTTGGCGTAAACGAACGGCCAGCATCAAAGGTCTTGTAAATACTCCCGGGTACTGGCGGCTGGGGAGCACTGCTTGTTTTCGTTGTTGTTGGACCACAACCAGAAAGGATGAAACAAGCACACGAAATCAAAAATATTTTCTTGAGCATAGCATTCTTCTTTTTCCTTAGTATAGCATACCCTTTCCTTAAAGGCTGTTGACGGACTCACCCAAAAAGGGTAGAATTCTTTTGTTTTGGGTGCGTAGCTCAGTCGGTAGAGCAGTGGCCTTTTAAGCCAACGGTCGAGGGTTCGATCCCCCCCGCACCCACCAGCATTTAAAAAATCCCAATTCGTCATTGGGATTTTTTGTTGACTCTTATTTACTGATTGTTTTTAGTATAATACGGTCTTTGCCTACGTACGGCCGCAATACCTCGGGAATCATGACTGATCCATCTTCTTGTTGATAGTTTTCCAAAAGAGCAATGAGAATACGCGGGCTCGGCAGCGCGGTATTATTGAGCATATACACATATTTACGTTCACCGGTCTCAGGATCAGTATACTTCACGTTCAGGCGTCGCGACTGCCAATCAAGAAAATTAGATGATGATCCGGTTTCACCCCAACGATCGAGTCCTGGCATCCAGGCTTCGAGATCGAACTGGCGATACTTACCCGCCCCAAGATCTCCCGTGCAGATCTGCAATTTGCGATACGGGATACCGAGCTCGCGATGCATTTCTTCGGAAATACTCATCATTTCTTCTTGCAATGCGTCTGCTTGCTTGGTATCCGCAGCGCACAAGACTACCTGTTCTACCTTGAAAAATTCATGGACCCGATACATACCTTTCGTATCACGGCCATAGGAACCAATCTCGCTCCGATAACACTGACTAAATCCAGAAAGTCGCAACGGCAATGTTTTCCCATCCAATACCTCACCGGAGTGATACGCAAGGAGCGAGGGTTCAGCGGTCCCTACCAAAAATTTCTCTTCACGATTCACGGCGCCATCCGCTTCCTTCTCCGCTGAAGCCAATCGATAAATCTCATCGACTTCTGAATCATATTCCGCCCCCTTAAAATACCCGGATCCAAAAAGCGGGAATGACTTTACCAGAGTTGGCGGAATCATCGGAAGAAATCCTTTGCTTGCCATCTTCTGCAACGCATACGCCATCAGCCCCATCACAAGGAGCGCTCCCTCATTTTTCAAGTAGTAGCCCCGATAACCAGCTACTTTAGTACCCCGATCAAAATCAATGATATCAAGCGCTGTCCCGAGAGCGATATGATCCTTCGGCGTAAAGGCAAATTGCTTCGGCTCTTCGGAACGGAACACCTCGACATTTTCAGAATCGTCCTTGCCACGCGGCGTATCTGACGAAACCACATTCGGAATCAAGGCCGAAAGCTTTTCGAAACATTCATTCACTGTACGGAAACGCGGTTCAGCTCTCTCAATTTTTTCCTTGATCTCTTTCCCTTTTTCAATCACTTCAGCCCGTTCTTCTGGTGATGCCGCCCGAGCGATAAGATCATTAATATCATTTTTAAGCGACTTGAGTTCTTCAAGTTCCTGGAGCAAGGTAAGCCGCTCACGATCAAGCTGAAGAAAAGCGTCCACATCAAAATCACTCCTTTTCAAAGCGATCGCTTCACGGACCAAGGCTTCATTTTCACGGATGAAACGAATATCAAGCATACAGAGCAGGCTTTTAGCTACTTAATCTTTTAGCTTATAAATAAACCTATTGAAGGCCTCAAGTACACCTGATAGCTTATCGCCTAACCCGAAAAAAAGCAAAACGTCCAGGTGAAGTTTCTCACCCGGACATTTTTTTCGTTTCAGTCCTCAGAAAATGACCTTCCCTCAAAACGACGTTCTGAGCGGATAGGTTTTTTGATAAGGACCACCTGCCACCTACGCCGCATCCCAATGTGCTCAATCGCATCCATATCCCGCAATTCCGGAAAAGCGACCACGACAGATGCTTGAAATATTTCTGTCGCTGCCCGAGCCAGAGATTCCGACACGCAGTCAGTACGCGCCAGAAATTCAGCCTTCCCGTGATCAGATTGGTTTCCAGACAGCATTATTGCGGTCGTAAAGAACGGTCGTTCAGAACGCAACCTGGCCATGAGAACAAAGATGCGTCGCAACGAAATATCCGCCTCGCCGAGCAGTACCTCGAATTCCGGATCGAATATCCTCAAAGGTTCAGCCTGAATCACGTCTGAATCCGCCACACTCGCCAACCGCGAAAGAAAATCATCCAGGAAAGAAATTCCGCTCATTGACCCACCCGTCTTTTCACCCATCTCAATACTCCTTCAAGATAAAAGGTAGAGGTACTACAACGGAGCCACGATATCGTAAACATTATCCCCTGTCAACTATAAAAAACACCCGTTTTGTACGGGCATTTCTGAGTGGTCGCACCTGCCGCGCCCGCATCGCTACGCGAAGCGTTGCGGGCGGGGACTCTCCGCCAAAGGCAGATGCGCCTCGGACGCAGAACCAATGGGACGAAAAGGTTAGATGTGGATGATACTGGACTCGAACCAGTGACCCCAGCAATGTGAATGCTGTGCTCTAACCAACTGAGCTAATCATCCAAATTAAATGCTCTCACCCTTGTCCGCCTTTGGCGGAAACTGAACTATGCGACCGAAGCTAACAGAACTATCTTAACGGAAATTCACCATTTGTCTAGAGTGATGATATAGCAACGCACCATATTAGGCTTTCCTATGCTCACTGTTTCAGTCCCAATCCCTTACGGACAAGATACCAGTTCGTCGCTACCAGCACCCCCGTCATCATCAACAAGACCCCGAAAGAGACAGGAAGCGATACATCCGTGATCCCGAGAAACCCGAACCGGAAGCCATTGATGATATAAAAAAGTGGATTCATATACGTGAGCGATTGCCACCACTCCGGCAATCCGTGCACCGAATAGAACACTCCTCCGAGATAGATGAGCGGGGTCAGCACAAATGTCGGCACGATATTGATACCATCGATAGATTTGGCATAGATTCCGTTCACCAGTCCAGCCAACGAGAAGAAGAGCGCGGTCAAAATCGCAAACCCGAGAATTATCAAAACAGAAGCGATCGGAATCGTTAATCCGGTAAAAAAGAGTGCTGCAGCAAAAACAAGCATTCCAGTGAACACTCCACGTACCACCCCGCCCACCGTAAATCCTGCAATTAATAGCCAGGCCGGCATAGGCGACACCAGGAGTTCCTCAATGGAACGGGCGAAAAACTTGGAAGTAAAGAACATAAACGAGGTATTTGCATAGGATGTTGTGATAATCGATAGCATCACGAGCCCCGGAACAACGAATGTCATATAGGCAACACCCTGCACTTCCCCAATCTGCGCGCCCAGTACTTTTCCGAAAACCAGAAAATAGAGAACCGACGTCATAACTGAGGGCAGAAATGTCTGCACCCAGATACGGAACATCCGCACGATATCCTTACGGATCATGGTATAGAAGGCAATCCATTGTGCAAAAGGAGTCATACGTTCTCTTTGTTTGAAATCAGTTTCATGAAAACCTCTTCAAGTCGACCCCCCGAGAAAGCCCCTCCCCGGTCTTCACTCCCGGTATGCAAAGCTAATATATCCGCCATAGTACCATCTGCCGCCACACTCCCCTTATTCAAAATAACCACGTGAGATGCTAACTGTTCCGCCTCCTCGAGATAATGCGTCGTCAGAAGTACTGTTAAACCTTCCTTGTGTAACCCGCGGAGATACTCCCACATGCTTCGTCGCAGTTCAACATCCACCCCAGCCGTCGGCTCATCAAGAATCAAGAGACGAGGCTCATGAATTAATCCTCGCGCAATCATTAATCGACGTTTCATCCCTCCGGAGAGCGTGAATCCCGTCTGGTTCATTTTCTCTCCCAAACCCAACTCTCGAAGCAGTTTTTCCGCCCGAGGAATAGCCATGCGCCGAGGAATACCGTAGTACCCAGCCTGGTTGACAACAATATCGATAACCTTCTCAAAAGGATTGAAGTTTATTTCCTGTCCCACAAGCCCGATAAGCGACTTCGCTGTCTCTGGTTCGCTGTCGATATCATGATCAAAGACTTTTACCTTCCCGGCTGTTTTATTCACAAGATCCGTCACGATACCGATAATCGTTGTTTTTCCAGCACCGTTTGGACCAAGCAGTGCATGAAATCCTCCTACTGGAATAGCGAAAGAGACCCCCTGCAACGCCCGCGTACCAGATGCGTAGGTTTTCTCAAGACTCTCTATTTCCAAAGCATTCTCCTGCATGTTCGTGACAAAGAAAAAATGAACCTTCTCTTAAGAAATGTATTATAGTACATTCTTTGCTGAACAAAAAATCCCACCGGGGTGGGACTTTTTTATGTTTAAACCAGCAAGGTCTAGTTCTTGATTTTCATCGGTGGAAAGATAACCGTTTCACGGATAGATTTATTCAGAAGTATGGCAAAAAACCGTTCACTCATACCGAAGCCGCAGGCCGGGGGCATACCATATTCTAGGGCCTCGAGAAAATCCTCATCCAGCATCATACCCTCAACATCCCCTGCCGCGCGCAACTTCATCTGTTCTTCAAAACGCCGCCGCTGATCGCTCGGATCATTCAATTCCGCAAAACCATTCCCGAGTTCACTCTGACAGGCAACGGGCTGGAAACGGAGCACACGATTCGGATTGTTCGGATCAATCTTGGCTAAAGGTGAAACTTCGAGCGGATGTCCGACGAGAAAGCACGGTTGGATAAGTCGCTGGCGTACCGTTTTCTTGTAGAGCGTATCAATTAAGCGACCTTTACCTGCACTTTCATCATACCGAATACCGCGCTTATCTAATTCTGTACGCAACATATCAAGAGACACCTCACCAGAAAGATCAAGACCTGTCTCTTTTTTCAGCTCCTCAAAATAATCCACTCGCGGGAATGGTTTGGACCAGTCAATGGTTTGCCCTTCATATTCAGTTACCAAGCTTTCCCCAGCGACAGCACGGACAATGTTTCTATACATGTCTTCCACGAGCTGCATACCGGTTTCCATATCCATATATGCCGCATACCATTCCATGTGGTCGAATTCCTGCAAATGTTCGCGGTCAATCCCTTCGTTACGAAAGACTCGACCGATCTCAAAGACTCGCTCATACCCGCCCACCAACAATCGCTTGAGCGCTAACTCAAGGGAGATACGCAGGTAGAAATCCTGGTCCAGCGCATTATGATGCGTCACGAACGGCTCGGCTTCAGCGCCACCAGGAATATGCTCAAGTACTGGCGTCTGCACCTCAAGGTAGTCGCGCTCAGCCAGGAAGGTCCGCACGGTTTGCCAGAAACGATTTTTCTTTATAAAAATTTCTCGCGCCTCTGGATTCGTCAAAAGATCCAAATAACGTCGTCGCAGCTTTTCTTCTTCATCTTGAAGACCGAAGTGTTCCGTCGGGATCGGCCGCATGGATTTCCCCAGTACGCGCCACGTAGCTACATCCAGCGTCTTCTCATCTTTCTTCGTCAAAAACACCTTACCCGTAGCCTCTACAAAATCACCGATTTCAATCGTATCAGAAAAAAGCCTGAGTCCATCTCCTCCGGTAGTCTGTTCTGAAAGAAAGATCTGCAGTTTCCCCTTTGCATCCTCAAGGTGAGCAAAGCCGATTTTTCCCATCATGCGTAACGATTTCACCCGACCAGCTACAGTTACCACCTGAGCATTCTCTACCAGAGCATCAAACTGAGTAAGTACTTCGGAAGAAAAGTGCGTTCGATTACATTTTTCTGGATACGCCGTTCCAAAAACTTCTTCTAACTTCCGCAGTTTCTCTTGTTTCGTTTCAATAATATCTTCACGCATAATTTCACAATGTAACAGAATAGCCTCATTTTAGGCTTTTTCCACTGGAAAGGCAAGAAAAAAGTCGCTCTCACAGAGCGGCCTTCAGACAACAAACCTCTATTTCACTTCAAGAACTTCGTACTTGGCTTTCCCGGCTGGAACTACAATCTCAATCTTGTCGCCTTTCTTTTTCCCCATGAATTCTTTCCCGAGCGGAGATTCATTGGAAATTTTTCCATGAGCTGGATCAGCTTCATTTGATCCAACAATCTCAAAAGCTAACTCTTTATGGCCGAGCTTAACAGAAAGCTTGGACCCCATCCCAATCACGGAACCTTTACCATTTTTCGTATCCGCCAGTACCGCATCCTTCAATAACGCTTCAAGTTCAGCAATACGGCTTTCATTCTCGTTCTGTTGATGCTTAGCCTCGCTATACTCGGCGTTTTCAGAAAGATCCCCTTGCTCCTTAGCTTCCTTAATCGTCTCAGCAATCGCATGACGCATCTTCCCTTTGCGCTCTTCAAGTTCAAACTGGAGTTTTTTGAGGCCCTCCTCGGTATACATCCTTGCCATGTTTTTTTCTTACAAATGATATCTGCTCTTTATGAAAGAAAAACTGCTGTGCAGTACAGCAATTCATCCTCAAAGCGTTTTCATAGTACCAGACAGAAAAAAATTGTCAAATATGCATATTTGTGGCTTATTCTAGCACTTAATTTGAGTCCTTACGTTCACCAAAATACCACTGGTACACCTCTTTGGTAACGGGTACGGCATTGTACCCCTCCTCTCCTTGGCCTTCGACCAAAACAATCATAGCGATTGTCGGACGCTCATACGGCGCAAACGACACAAACCAGCCGTGCGTATCCTTTCCGGTACCGAACTGCGCCGTCCCTGTTTTCCCGGCTGCCTCTACTGGAAGGTCCCGAAGCATCTGCGCCGTACCCTCTGTCACGGTTTCGCGCATCCCTTCACGCACGATTTTGAGAATGTTGGCATCAACGAAATCTTTGCGCATTATTGGTGCTTCCACACTCGAAAGCTTTCCCGAGGCATCACGGATCTGCGCCACAATACGCGGCATACGCAGCGTCCCGCCATTCGCAATGGTCGCGACGGAATTCAGTATCTGCAACGGGGTAGCCGTCACAAACCCCTGTCCGATGGCCGCATGGTAGTCATCCCCAATATACCAGCGTTCACCAAAACGCTGTTGCTTCCAATCCGGGTCCGGTAGAAAACCATTGGCTTCACCGGGAATATCGATTCCTGTTTCCTTGCCATATCCGAAGAGTTCTTCATAGGCTTTCATACGCCGCATACCCAAACCTGGTATATTTCCGTACCCACCACCGACAGAATAAAAATACACATCGCTCGAAACAGCGATTGCTCTCCGTATATCGGTAAAGCCATGTGCCTTCCAATCACCAAAGAAAAATTTTCCCACACTGATACCACCACGACTCTCAATTTCCGTATGTTCATTTACTACCCGTTCAGAAAGAGCAGCAGCTGCAATTACGGGCTTAATCGTCGACCCCGGAGGGTACTCGCCGCTAATCGCTCGATTGAAAAGCGGCTTAGTCTCATCAGTGATCAACTCTTGATAATGCTTCTGATCGATTCCGCCAGAAAAAAGATTATTGTCGTAACTCGGCAAACTCACCATACCTAAAACTCCACCTGTTTCCGGATTCAGAGCAATTGCCGTAGCCCGCTTCAAACCCTTTTCTTCGAGGAGCTTACTGAGGCTATCGAACATCTTCTTTTGAAGTCCCGCATCAATATTGAGAATGATATCGCTCCCTGGTATCGGATCAACCGTTCCGAGTTCTTTCTTTACCTTGCCGAGAGCATCCACCTCAACCCGATCAGCACCATTTTTTCCCCGCAAAACAGATTCGTACGCTTTTTCCAAACCCTGCTTCCCTACGATATCCGCCAATCCATACTCCGGATACTGCTCCAATTCTTCTTGCTTCAGTTTACCTTCATAGCCAAGAACGTGTGAAAAAATAGCTCCATCGGTATATTCGCGCTTGGCTGATTTCACCAGCACAATTCCCGGCAATTCGTTTTGCCGGCCAAGAATGAGCAGCATTTCTTCTTGCGTTAGTCCTGATTTTATCAATATAGGTGCAGAAGAAGTCTGCGCTGCCGAAAAGGCCGGTTCAAGCACCGCCGGGTCAAGGTTAATAACCGTCATTAAGAAATTTTTCTCTTGTTCACGAACACTCCCTTCTTTCGGTAAATCCGCAGGAATACTCGCCAGATCAATCGTAGGAATGTTTTGTACCAACGCCTGTCCAGTTCGATCATACATAATACCCCGCGGAGCCGGAATAGATATAGCCCGTAAACTGTTCCGTAAAGCCATGTCCTGATACTCCTCTCCTTTAACGACAGCAAGGTAGAACACCCGCCCTCCAAGCAGACACAATATGAAACCCGCAAACCACCAGATGAGTGTAAACCAATATTTAGACAGCGGCCATTCCAACCGTGCTGCCTCGTCTTCGGTCACTGTCAAAACAGCGTCATCAATTTCACGACCACGCTTGGAAGGATGTATCAGACGACTGATGAAAAGCTTCATACTTTATCGGAGAGAAAATTGAGCATCTTGCCGAATATCTTGAATCACCTTTTCACATGCATTAAGAGCCCAAAAAATAAAAAGATAGGCACAGAAACCACTCAACCACGTTGTCGCTAGTGTCCCCCAGGAAAACCAGTACCATAAAGACAAAAAACTTTCTTGTAAACCAAACCACCAGAGAAGTTCCTGAAAAATCGGGAATCCCATGCTCACCCCACCCGCAAAAGCAGCTAGCATAAAAAAGCTTAAGCCCGTTCGATCACCAATTAAGGTGCGTTTCATTACAAAACTCGTCGTATATGCTGCCAGAATAAAATACGTCGCAGAGAAAGGTATTCTACCCGAGGTTATGCTTTCTGTTGCCACGATCAAGAAAAGAATAGGCAGGAGTGACTGAGGGAATCCGAGGATAACCGTCAAAGCAATCGTGCTAGCAATAAGCACCACTGGCGGGAATGTATGTGCTGTTATAATCTGGACCGAAGAAAGGTGCAGCGCGATGAGTATCACTAACGTAAGGAGTCGGATCCAAAAAGTCATGACTTTGACGCAAGAATAACGGATAAGAAACGAATATCCTCATAGCGGGTTGGAGCTACTACTGAAGCCTGCTGAAACAATTTGTCCGTGGTATACCGCGGATCCTGCAATGTTCCAATAAGCAGTCCCCGAGGAAAATCTCCGCCTAAACCAGAGGTAATGAGAGAATCTCCGCGCTTAATCACATCAGTTCTTGGCACGACATCAAACAGTATACCTAATCCATGCTCTCCTCGTACTGCTCCCTTAGCGCCTCTTTCAACCGTCGTTGCCGCCACAAGACTTTCGGGATGCGAAAGCAACCTGACCCGAGCACTCCCTAAGAATACCGCATCAACCTTCCCTACCAACACTCCCTTTCCAACCACAACTGGCATGCCTACCTGTACTCCTGATCCGCTCCCTCGATTGATAAGGAGGGACTGACCTTGATCAGAAACGTCTTCGCCAATCACTTCGGCAGAGAGAAGTTCGTACTGCTCTCTTGGGGCCAAACTAAATTCTTTACGCAGAGTATCGTTCTCACCACGGATATCCCGCAAGAGAGCGAGTTCCATCATAAGATCACGATTTTCTCCGACCAAACGTTCATTTTCCGTTTTCAATTCACCGATCGAACCAAGAAATCTTACAATATCCCTCACTTCAAAAGCTACAAAAGAAAATACTTGTTCGAAAGGAAGCGCCATCACCTGCACCACTATCGCTACTGGCCTCACTATAAAACCAGGATGCCACCAGGCTAATCCAGCCAGCAACAAAAGAGCTCCTAATGCCTTTGAAAATTTTGTTTGAAAAAATGTTTTCTTCACACACGTATTCTTTTTCAAAACACCACTTCTTGTCTTTATCAAGCAGTAAAGGCCCTGGCTGCCTCTTCTTCAATCAAAACTTCATGCAGATGCTCCATATCATCCAGCACGAGTCCGGTACCACGCACCACTGCCGTCAATGGATCTTCCATCATCCGTACCGGTATCCCGGTCTGGTTAGCCAATAATCGATCAAGCCCGCGAATCAAACCACCCCCGCCTGCCAGGATAATCCCCCGCTGCATGATATCCGAAAGGAGTTCTGGTGGCGTTTCTTCGATGATCGTTTTGACGTTATTAACAATGACCCGGATCGAACGCGACAGCGCTTCTCGCACATGCTCATCATTCACCACCACTTCCTTTGGCAACCCAGAAACCAGATCCCTCCCCCGCAGTGGATAGGTCAAGCGTTCACGTAGCTGGAAGGCGCTACCGATGGCAATCTTCACTTCTTCCGCTGTTCTTTCGCCTACCAAAATATTGAATTCATCCCGGCAGTACCGAACGATATCCTCGTTCATCTCATCGCCAGCAATGCGCAGACTCCGCGAGACCACCACGCCTCCAAGTGAAATCACCGCGATTTCCGTCGTTCCTCCACCGATATCAACCACCATATTACCGATCGACTCTGTCACCGGGAGACGAGCACCGATCGCAGCGGCCATTGGCTCATCGATCAAAAAAGCTTGGCGAGCACCGGCATTCATAGCAGCTTCAATAACCGCACGTTTTTCTACCTCGGTCACACCAGACGGAATACCAATCAACACTCGTGGCCGCCTCAGAAAAGAAAAACGGCCCTGATTCACTTTATGGATAAAATAACGCAGCATTTGCTGTGTTACCTCAAAATCACTTACGACACCATCCACCAAAGGACGCGTCGCTACAATATGACTCGGTGTCTTTCCAACCATCTTCTTAGCCTCACGGCCGATCGCCAAGATCTGACCCGTACGCTGATTGACCGCAACTACCGACGGCTCATTGATGACGATACCTCGTCCCTTCACGTAGACGAGCGTGTTGGCAGTACCAAGATCAATGCCGATATCCGGAGCCAAATGTCCAAAAAAACGGTCTATAAGCTCTTTATTCAGTTTTTGAAAAAATGGAGATGGGGCCATATAGAGAAAAAACAGGATAGCCCATTCTACCCTGTTTTCAAAAATTATTCCAATCGACTACGGCGCCAAGCGCTTGACATCTCGCGGATAGAGAAGAGCTTCTTTAATGCTCCCTAAACCGAGAAGCTTTTGAATAATACGTTCGGAACCCAATCCCCACCCTCCATGAGCCGGGGCTCCATAACGGAAAATATCCAAATAATCCTTAAAAGATTCCGGTTCTAGACCCTTGCGCCGAATGGAATCCACCAGCATCTGATAATCATGAATACGCTGCCCTCCGGAAGCAATCTCCACGCCCCGGAAAAGGAGGTCAAACGTCTCCGTATACTTCCCATCCGCACTCGGCATACTGTAGAACGGTCGGAGGTGAATCGGGTAATGGGTCAGAAAGACAAAATCTGATCCATACGTCTTTGACACATACTCGCATATCATACGCTCACCCTCACCATCAATATCTTCGTTCTCTACCGTCTTTCCATATTCCTTTTCAAGAATTTCCAGTGCTTCTGAAAGGCGGATACGCGGGATAGCCATTTGTGGTGGCGCGACCTGGCTATAAAGATCAAGAAATTCTTTCCCCTGTGATCCTACATGAGCCAATGTAGCCAGAATGATTTTCTCAAGAGTCATCATTACTTCCTCTACTCCGTTAATAAACGCCATTTCTCCATCCAGACCCACATACTCATTCACATGACGCGTCGTAAAGTGTGGCTCCGCACGGAATACCGATCCAATCTCAAAAACACGCTCAAAAGCTGAAGCTGCCGCTTGTTTATAAAACTGTGGAGACTGGGCCAGATACGCTTCTCGATCAAAGTATTTTATCTTGAAAAAGTTCGCTCCGCCTTCGGTAGCCGCAGAAAGAATCTTCGGGGTTTTAATTTCCACAAACTCTTCCGTTCGACAGGCAGCATCGTAGCCCTCGAGCAAAAGAGAGTAAAGTTTGAAAATCGCCTGAATCTTACGATGCCGCAAAGCCACCGTCCGGTTATTGAGCAGCGTATCCAGATTAAGATCGAGTTCCGTCTGGGAGAGATCAATGGGCAATTCCTCAGCCGCCTTCGCTACGACCGTCAACTCAAGGACCTCAATCTCTACACCACCCGTCACGTCCCCCTCTTTCTTAGCATTCGCTGGGCGCTCATTCACTTTGCCATGAATCGAAACGACTGTTTCGTTACGCACTGCCTGCACCGCTGCGTAGGCTTCCGCATGCTGCGGCAACACAACTGCCTGCACCGATCCTGAACGATCCCGCACGTCCAAAAACACGAGCTTGCCATGATCGCGTCGTACGCTCACCCATCCAGACAGCTGTACTTCCTCTCCTACTTTTCCTAGGGTCTCCCGTATCAACGTTCGTTCCATATCCACCAAATCATCAATCATTATTTACCTGCAAAAAAATCTCGTACTTCATCCGCGAGCTGACTCGGAACGATTTTTGTTTTTAAATAGGTCTTTGTTGCTCCGGCAGCCAGCATATCATGCATATCCTCATCGTCAACTGAAGCTGAAATTACAAAAATCGGCACACGTGCAATCTTCTCATGCGCCCGAATACCCTCCACCACATCTTTTCCATTCATGCCCGGCAACATAGCATCTGTGATCACTAAATCCAAATGCTCCTCGCGTAAGGCCCGATCAAGCCCTTTGGCTCCATCATTTTCTACCAAAACCTCATAACCTTCATCAGAAAGCTTCTTCCCAAACATATCCACAAAGACCTCTTCATCTTCAATAAACAAAATGCGCTTTCGTTCATTACCCGGGCGCATACCAAAGTCAGCCGCAATATCACTCACCAACCGGCGATTTTCGTTCTTGTTCTGCTCACCGAACTGACGGAGATAACGATTCACCTCTTCGACCACCTGCGACGGAGAAAACTCTGTTTTGGAAATAAAACCATTCGCCCCAAGTTTTACCGCCTGCTCTCGATCTTCCTGATTGGAGAGATTGCTAAAAATCACAATCTTCAGACCTGCTGGGTACTTTGGTCCACGCAGTTCCCTCAAAACCTCTAATCCAGACATTTCCGGAATCACGAGATCAAGCAAAATAATATCAAAATGCTGCTCTTCAACCGCTTTCAAAACCGAACGTCCATTCATGATATTGAGCACCTCGAACCCAGAAGATTCAAACTTCTTCTTATAGATATCCGCAATAAACGGGTCATCCTCTACCAAGAGAATCTTTGCCATAAAACAGTGTATTAACAGGTGAATGTATCTTACAGGGAATCCCGCGAAATCGGAAGCTCAAAGATGAATTCCGATCCTCGTCCATGGCCATCTGATTCCACCCAGATATGCCCGCCGTGTTTCTCTACAAAGGTTTTTCCCACATAGAGCCCTAACCCCGTACCCCCTACATAAAGCTTCTCGGTTTCCTTGCTCCGAGCAAATTTAGAAAACAAACGCTCTTTATCTTCAGCCGTGACACCGATACCCGTATCTTTTACAGAATACCGCAGCTGATCACCATTTTGCCAGAGACTCACCAATACCGACCCCTTTTCCGTGTATTTGATAGCATTATCAATAAGGTTCGACATCACCTCACGAATCTTAGCCGGATCAAGACTAATTTTTGGTAGCGGAGACTCCGGCAATACCACGGAAAAATCCAGACCGCGCTTCTTTGCAATAACTATAAACATATTTCCTAAGTCCCGAACAATATCCTCTACCTGCGTTGGCTGAAAATTGTACTGCATGCGACCCGATTCAAGACGCGAAATAGAAAGAAGGTTTTCAACCAAATCGATCAGCCGGGCATTGGCACCATAAATCTTATTGATGACGTCTTCAAGCTGATGATCAATCTTCCCATAGTTCCCTTCAAGAATAAGAGAAGTATATCCTTTGATGGCGGTGAGCGGGGTACGCAATTGATGTGAGGCGATCGAGATAAACTCCGATTTCGCATTGTCGAGCCGCTTCAATTCTTGATTGGCAACCGCCAGTCTATCCGACATAATCTGCAATTCTTCTTTCCTCTCAAAGTCTTTTTTAATCGATGTGATTAAAATAGTTCCAAAACCAATAGACAGGAAAAAAGTAATCCCTGTTAAAACAAAATTAATTGAAGTTTTGATAAAGAAAAACTGAGAACCAATCAGTACAATTAAACCAATAACTAAAGCCTGAGCCGCAAGAAGCTTCACATTAAAAGCTCTATACTTCACGATCAGATATGACAAAAAAGCAACAAAAATAGGCATTCCAAAAAGCCCGTACTGAATAATCTTCCAGTTATCTGGATTATCCGGATTCATCACTGATGCTATACTCCCAGCAATATTTGCTCCTGAGAAGGAAAGAATAAACAATAAAGAACCAAAAGCAAAGGACAAAACCTTCCCCTTTTCCTCTTTTCTGGCTGTAAAAAACTTTCTTACAAGATATGCAACTAAAAGAAGAAAAAATGTGACTTCAAGAAAATAAAAGTAATTAATTAAAGAGCCTTGTTGCGCTTCACATAAGGTAGCGTTAAACCCGGAAATATTATACCGGGTTGGCATCAGCACCAAGAATGGAAGAAGAAGTCCCACAAGAACTACCTTGGAGTAAAATCCCAAGTCTTTCTTTTCAAGAAAAGTATATGCGAAATAGAAAGTGGAAACACTAATGAGATTTTCGATAAAATTAATAATAGACCAGAAAAAAACTGTTTTCCGACTATCTGGACTACTCCAGAGAATTAAATCAAATGCTGACCAAAAAACAAAAAGGAGAGTCACTAAAAAAAATAATCTACTCGAGAGATCTCTTTTGCTTTTTAAGAGAACAAAAAGCCCAAAAAAGAATGATAGGAGAGCGGTTGGAATATGAGAATAGTAAAGAAGAGGGCTTTCGCTTAAAAACGATTGAATCATGAGAGAACAATTCTCAAGATTTGTGACTACATTAAAACCCATATGCTTTTATTTATTCTTATTCGACATTTCTTTTATTTTACCATACAACGCACCGGGATAATGACGCCACCGAACATCTTCTTCATTTTCCACCGGAGCAACCCGAACAATCAATGGCCTTACCCCAAACATATCGACCACTTTTTGATAACTTGGTGAAAAAACCTGATCGCTATAAACAGCATATTCACCCCCAAGGAGATAATTTTCAAAAAGGACACCATGACAAATAAAAAGAGCTAAGTAATACTGGTAATAAAGACTTCCCTGTCCTCCATTTTTTTTGAGAAATTTTGAGGCATCAAAAAATTCTAGCTTTGTATCTAAAGCACCCATCAAGCTTTCATGAAACTGAAAAAAATTTGATCCAAAGATAGTTTTAACTTCCCGAAGACTTTTTCCATTCCAAAGATTGAAATCAACCACTGTAATTGCCGATAGTCGCTTGCCCCCATTCCGTCCAATACCACTATCAAAGTACATCTTACAAAGAAAGTATTTATCCAAATTTTTTGTCACTAGCTTATCGTCCAGATAGCCAAAACAATATGGTGCCAAGTCTATTTGTTTCGCAAGTTCTAGAAAATTAAGCGCTTCAAAATTCGGACTGACAATTTGTCTACCTAAAATCGCTTTTGGTGAATCACGAAAAATCTCAGGGATACCCCCATTAAAGAATTTTTCTACTTTTTCTCTCAGCTCTTTATCGTTCCACCGACGATGGATCTCCTGCTTTGCTTGCTCTAGAGAGAAATATATATCCGTCATGTCTGCTGTTGATCGAACATGGGAATTATTTTTTAAAACATTGTCCTTCTGAAGCATTTCTTTGCATTAACTAATCATATAAATACCAAAGATCACCACCAGAGAAGCAAGCGCTTTAATCCACAATGAGGAAAATTGTTGCTGGTAAATATTCAAAGCCTTTTTTTTGTTCGATAACCAAAACAAGACTACTAACGCTCCACTTATCAAAAGTACGAAAACAGGGGAAAGCCCTTCTGTTATTGCTGCCACCAAGGAAACTTCTGGACTCAAATCAATAGATCGTTGTAATGCAAGCACACCAAAAAGAGCTAGGCTTTCCGCCAAAAGAAAGACTAAAAAGTTTTTTCGACTTAAAATACTAATATGCTTCATGCGATCAAAAAACTTTTTATTGTCAAAAATCAGGAGTAAGAAAGAAGTGCTCGTTGAACCAAGAACAAATAAGAGAAATACTGTCCAAAAATCACCCGGTACACTTCGATACGCCTCTTCCTGTAATACCATACTAATCGACAATGCCGTTATCGATCCTAACATAATCATTGAGAACTTCTTAAACCCCCCTGATACTTCTTGCTTCGAAAAAGACAGAATGAGTGCTCCTAGAAAAGCAAGGAAGATACCAGCGTAATGGACCAACACGAGCTCTTCTCCAATCCATAGCCAGGCCAAAAACGGGACAAGAAGAATACTAAGGTTAGACAAAACCTGTACCGACACCATGTCGGTTGTGTGAAACAACGCCTTGAAGTAAAAATAAAATGCTATAGCAAGACATCCTCCACTCGATAGAGCCAGACTGGATATCCAAAGACCAGGAAAATGGAAACTAATAAATCCAAACGGAACAAGAAGCCACGGAAGAGACTGAAAAAAACCAGAGATTACCATTCCGTCCCATTCATCTGTATAAGTATTGCTTACAAAATGGATATCCAGAACATTTACAAGAGCAGTGAGGAATGGCACAATCATTGCCATAACAAACCAGTTATCCCAAAACATAGCAGGTATACATTTTCAAATTTACTTTTAGACTATATTCTGTTCGGGATATTTCTTTCCACGAATAATAAAATTTACCTCTGTTTCTTTAAGCTGAAACATATCAACAAAATACTTGGTAATCATACTGGCATCAATACCATTCTGACAGGTATAGACATCAATACTCACAAAAGCTCGCTCTGGGAAAGTATGCACGCTAATATGACTTTCGGCAATCACTACAAATCCGCTCCAACCGCCCGGGTCTTTTCCGTTATTCCCTTGAGCAAAATACACTTCTGGTGAAGCCAATTTATGCATCCCCAATATATCTGGTAATTCTGTTAAACAGCGCAAAACTAATTCTTTATCATTTAACCTTGTGTACTCCCCTTGATAGCCGTCAATGGTCAAATGTTCGCCAAAATGCATATCCTCTAATTTATTTTATAAAACCGTTACTAACAAATATACTACCAGAAAGACCCTACTATTGAAGATCTTGTGAATTTTCATCAATGAGATTCTCATGAGATACTTCTGAATCTGAATTTTCTTCTGTATCAACAACATTTTTTTGCTCTTCACGCAACAGTGTATATATTTCTGGATCACTACATGTTGTGCCATTTTCCGCCGCTTTTTCTTCATCACAAAAAATAATCTCGCACCCTAACTCATTTACTGGACAGACAAGTGCTTCGCAACCCTCTTCTTCAGGATTGCAGAGTGGCATATTCTCAGCATTTCGATGAATAATTTTATAATAAGAAGTATCCTCTTGAACATTACCCGTACATTCTTCGGCACTCGGATCACACATAGCTACAAAACATTTTTCTACAGAAGGATCACAACTTGCCTGAGCCTCAATAACGTAATCCTTCTTCACCATCAATTTAAAGTACGTCAAGCCTACACACGCAAGAGCAAAGATAACAAAAAGGCTCAGTAAGATTTTTGATTTTATATTCATAACACAATAAAAAGTTCATCACTCTTTTACATAATATCATAAAGAAAGTCTCTTAAAAAGAGACTTTCTTTTACATTTTCTTCGCTATAAAAATATCACCCCACTTGAAGTGAGGTGATATTTCCTTAAACTTCCTTTACCGGAACAACCAGCCAAAGAGGCTGAAGTCTGAATTCTGACTATTGAGGTAGGTTGCAAGCTTTGTGGCCTCAGACTTAAGCGCTGCTGCCTGATCCAAAAGAATCTGCTTCATATCTGGATCAGTGAGAGCGGCAGCCGAGGTTTCCAAGGTAGCTGCTCGCGATTGCATCGCATTCACTTCTGCGGTCAGCTGAGCCGATGCCGTCTGATCAGCACCCAAGAAAAACTTCGTTACTTTACTGCGTCGTTCAAAGTTCTGGAGAGAAGTTTTTACGGTCTGAGCAGCAAGCTTCTGGCTCGTAGCCACCGTGCGAACTTTGGTAGCGACATCGGTATGATCCCCATCTTCCACTTCTGCTACATCCATCAGGTGTTCAGCGATATCATCAGACTCGTCCTCATGATCTGCTGCCAGTTCACCATCATCATCGCCACCAAGTGCGAAGATAGCTGATTCTGCCAAACTCTTCACCCGTTGCACTTTCTTTCCCAACGCCTTCACGGTTTCCCGAGAGATAGTTCCTGGAGCCGAATCAATCGTTGATTGAAGCACCGCATAGTCTGATCTTAGAACTGACAATTGATTCTTCAAAGAAGTCACGTCTCCCCCAAGCGCTTCGAGTTCAGCTACCTTGGCTTCGGCCTTAGCAAAACGCTTCAAAACATCTGCCATTTCCTTAGCTACTTTTTCAGCATCTTGAGCATCCTTCTTCAAGAAATGTGCTTCTTTCTTAATCTGCTTGGCCAAAGCTTTGGCGGCATCTAAGTTATTGGCATCAAAGGACCCTCCCACGGCATTCAATTGATCTTTGTAGGCAGCCAAAGCTGCAAGCTGTACCGAGACATTTGCCCCTTTTGCCTGCTGCTTAAGAATATCTTCCTCAGCTTTAGCGAGCTCTTCATTGAGCTTTTCAAGCGTCTTATTCTTGTCCTTATACATGCCTTCCGATGAACCTGAATGTTCAGTGTCATCCTCTACCTTAGCGGTATCATCATCATTTTCAGCGTCATCACCGTTAACATCAGCGGTATCATCTTCATTTTCGTTTTCCACTACTCTCGATCCCGATCGTTCAGAAGCTTTCTTCAGCGTCTCGCGCTGACGTTCAGCATCTTTTTTCTGCTTTTCAGCGTCTTTCTTGGCCTTTTCAGAAGACTTATCCTGGCTATCACCATCGTTATCATCATTATTATCTTCGCTATCACCTTCATTATCATCTTCACCATCCTTCGCGAACGAAAAAGAAGTAAGTCCAAAATGCTTGTCAGGAGCCACGAGCTTAGCTACGCCCGTAAAGGCTCCTAAAGAAATAAAGGCTATCATAAGAGCGGCTGGCAATGACACAGCCTGAGAACGATGTTTGTCCATAAAAAAATTTATTTTACCTTAATAATTTTTCTCTCCTAGTAAACGCCCCGCGTCAAACCAGGTAGCGCTCACGCACTCCTCCACTCGAGTCCGTTGCACTACCCATAGTATATCAGCCCACTGAACGTTTTCCTAGATTTCTGTCAAGCAATGCAACACCGCTGTAGCCGTATGTTTCCAAGAAAAACGTGCGGCTTGCACCGGACCGGCGTCACGCAGCATTTCCTGTAGCTCTCTCGAGAGGAGCAACTGCCGCAATGCCTGCAGAATTTCCTCCGGTCGGTATGGATCGATGAGTATTCCTTCAGTACCGATAATTTCTGGTAGCGATGACGAATGCGATGCAATCACCGGCGTCCCGCATGAGAGTGCTTCGAGCGGCGGAAAGCCGAAGCCTTCGTAGAGCGACGGATAGACAAAAGCGCTCGCGAGCGAATAGAGTCCTGGTTTATCCTGATCCTCCACAAACCCAGTCAGAATGATGCGATCCCTCACCGGCGATCGCCGTACCTGGTCGAAAAAATCACGCGAGGCCCAGCCCTCAGTCCCGGCGATCACCAGTGAATACTTCATCAGTTCCGAATGACCACTCGCTTGCATCACTTCAAATGCTCGGAGGAGAGAAATCAGGTTCTTGCGCGGCTCGATGGTACCGAGCGAAAGGATGAATTTGAACGGTAAACCATGTTTTTCCTTGATAGCAAGCAACGTCGTGTCATTACGGTCGACCGGTTTGAAGATATCCCGGATACCACTTGGAATCACTGTAATTTTCTCTAACTGGGTATAATAGACTGCTCGAAGATCATCCGCTGTCGACTGCGATACCGCGATAACCTTATCGGCCCGCCGTACTAAGGCTCGAAAATTCACAAAAACATGCCAGAGTCGCCGTTTCCACGAAAACGTCTCCGGAAACAATTCGAAAGAAAGATCATGCGCCGTCAGCACGAAACGCACGTCCCGGGAGAGCGCGATGAAGTTGAGATTCGGCATGAAGAAGACATCCATCCCGCCGAGCATACGATCTACTTTCGGCCATCCTAGATACCAAAAACAGAAATTCAATAGTTTGTTCGGCCACCGCGAGAGTCGAACCGTCACATTTGGGTAAACCGTGGCCCAGGAAAAATCTACCCGTGATGTATTCCAGGCGTTCGCAAAAAGGATATACTTATTCTTTGTATCCTGAGCAAAAATTTCCTCAAGCAACGACCGGGCATATTCTTCCACACCCGAATGGGTTCCATCCTGCAAACAGCGTACATCAATGCCAATTCTCATAGTATTCTCAGTCAACAACCCAATCTTTCTTTCTCCTTGTCGTCTTATCCGTTCACATAACGCTTCAGTGCAATGCCCCAAAAAGCCAAAAATACACCGAGAGCAAGACCAAAAGCAATCGCTGTTCCTGATGCTGTACGAGCATCCAGAATAACCGGATTACTTCCTACCACCACGAACCAGCCTTCACTCGTTCCATTCCGATTCAGACCAGATGCATACGCATTCAGTATCTTGACGATAACCTCTGATTCTTTCTCTAGAACGCTCCTTTCTCCCGCCACAAAAGAAGCCTCCACGACCTGAGATGAAAGCCGCTTTGCTCCGATACGGCTCCGGAGCTCACGTTCGGAAGCGGCTTCTGGGCGAATACCCGTCTCAGTCAGAATGTCCGATACCACGCGCGGTGATTGCAGCCAGCGCACTACCGTATCCGCAAAGCGTTCATCCGCCTGAAGACGATAAAAATTATCGTAAGTGTAATCAACGGTTGTTTTCGCGCCTTCACGACCGATATTTAAGAGAAGCGATGCTCGGTACATCACTGGCTGATTCACCTGCCAAACCAGTGTCATAAACACTGTGACTGCAACCACTAACAAAAACAATCGACGCTCTTCCCAATATAATTTTACAATATCTCGGAATTCCATATCTTCTTCCTTTTCTTCTTTAAATAGAGGTATTGTTTGACTGTAAAAGAAATTTTTCCTTGCTTGGTGTCGGAACACGGCATCAGAAAAATTTCTTTTACAGCCAAACAACAACAAAAACTGATCATCAAAAAACAAAAACTTACCTCATCCAAGAGGCTTAAGCTTTTTGTTCTTTGTTTTGGGCTTTGCTACATTTTTCGGGCTAGGTGTCTAGCTACCTCCCCCTCAATGTAGTCTTTTATCTTAGCCTTAAATTGATCTTTGTCAAAGTGAAGCACTTGTGACCGGATCTCCTCCGGGTCAAACGTCATCGTTTCAAATTTCTGCACCGCTTCTACGATCGCTTTGCTCGTCTGCTCATCAAAAAACACTCCCATTCTCCCTTCTTCCATATGTTCCGGGATATCTCCACCCCGATACGCGATGAGCGGCCGGCCAGAAGCCAACGCCTCAATCGCCACGATGCCAAAGTCTTCTTCTTGCGGGAAGATAAATCCGCGGCACTCTGAGTAGTAGCGAGGAAGCTCTTCTTCATCGATCCGACCCAAAAATTCAATCGTTGGTCCAGCGAGCTTCTTCAGCCGTTCCATTTCTGGTCCACGACCGATAATCTTGAGCGGCAGCTTGAGACGATTAAAAGCTTCGATAGCAATATCGTGCCGCTTGTAGGCGATCAGACGCCCCACCATAAGATAATAATCCTTCTGCACTGGTGCGATCGAAAAGCGATTAATATCCACGGGCGGATGAATCACGATGGAATCCTTCCGGTAGTACTTCTGAATCCGAGCCGCTACGAAATTCGAGTTCGCAATAATCCGATCAACCCGATCAGCACTCACCCGATCCCAAATCCGGATCGGATTCATGAAGAACGGCACGAGTTTCTTAATGAAACGTGGGAAACCAAAATCAGACGTATACTTCTGGCAATCATCCCAGGCATAGCGCATCGGCGTATGCATATAGGAAATATGCAGCGTCTCTGGACGTGTGAGGATGCCTTTGGCGTAGCTCGAGGAATCCGAAAGCACGACGTCGTATTTTGAAAAATCAAACTGCTCGATCGCGAGCGGCATGAGCGGCGGAAAGAGCCGGTGATGCTTCCGTACGAGGCGTGATTTCTGAAGGAACGAGGTATAAATCCGCTTCGCTGCAAAAACCCCATGCATCGCATCCGGATCATAGATAAGCGTATAGATAGGCGCATACGGGTAAAGCTCTGTAAAAGCCTCAAGCACCCGCTCCGCTCCTCCGTACTGCACCAAATAATCATGTACCAACGCGATTTTCATATCTCTTCCTCCTCCAAAAAGCAGTTATACAAAATCATACCATAGCGAATGGTACGTATTCCCCAGATTCAAAGCAATATTGACATTTACTACTAATTTTGATATAATATTAATATTGTTAGTTTACGGACTAACAGGCCGCCCAGGAACCTGCTCTGGTTCCCATCACTCATCTTCCAGAATCATCTGGCTGCTGTGATCCAATCTTGGGAGCGGGAAATCTCTCGAAAGGAGATAAAAATGAGCCCATATATTCTCGATCTCACGAGTCACCTCATCAAGAAGAATCGCTACGGCGACCTCTTGCAACACAACCTGGATTCTCATGCCCTGTTGTCTCATATCCAACTTGACTTGGAGAGTGGCGATGTCCGTGACATGAACCCTGCAACGCTTGGGAAGATCATGACTGCGTTCGAGATCGGTGACGTCATGGCAAGCAAAGAAGACCTTTTTCGGCAGGTTCATTTCACCGGCGACTGCGAGGATTTGCTCCGACAAATGGTCTCTGTTTGCCTGGCCTATGCCATCCGTGATCGGTTGCAAGCACAAGACAAGGTAGCGTCCGCCTGCGTCGCTATCCTCCGGCGTCAACAAAATTAGATCTAACACGATCCCGCCCCGGCATCAGCAATGATACCGGGGTTGTTTTTTTCTACGCCCTCTAACAGAGTTACACTTTAAAATATTCTCGGTACCACGCGACGAAATTCCCGATGCCCTGGTCGATGCGCGTCGTCGGCTTCCAACCGAGTTTACGGAGCTTTTTGATATTCGCCACCGTATTCGGCACATCCCCCGGCTGCATCGGCATGAGTTTCTTTTTCGCTTCCTTGCCAGTATGCTTCTCGATCGTCGCAATAAAAGCCAGCAACGTCTCTTCACGATCTCCACCGATATTCATGATATCGCAGGACAAATTGGCATCGAGCACAGCGATCGTCCCTGACACAATATCGTCGACGTAAGTGAAATTACGTGACATCTTGCCGAAATTGTAGACCTCAATTTCCTGCCCTTCGAGAATGCTCTTGGTGAAATGGAAGAGCGCCATATCCGGCCGGCCCCATGGCCCATAGACCGTGAAGAATCGTAGCCCTGTCGTCGGTAGCCCGTGGATATGACTAAACGTATGCGCGATCAATTCGGTAGCTTTCTTAGTCGCGGCATACGGAGAGATCGGCGTATCAACATTATCTGTCTCGGAGAATGGCGGCGTATTCGTACCATACACTGAGGACGAAGACGCATAGACGAAATTCTTGATCTTGTACTTCACGGAGAGATCCAGAAGATTCGTTGTGCCCATCACATTCACATCCGCATAGAGCAAAGGATCGCGCAATGAATTCCGCACTCCGGCCATAGCAGCCAAGTGGATCACTTTTTCTGGTTGATCCTTTTTGAACACTCGCTCCATGAACTTCCGGTCACGGATATCCCCCTTCCGCAAAACGAACTTTCCCTTATAAGCCTTGAGAAACTTCGAAATACGGTCCTTCTTCAGTTGCGGATCATAGTAGTCGTTGAAGTTATCGACGAGAATCGGCATATCCCCTCGCTCCATCAACGCTTTTGCACACGCGCTTCCAATAAATCCCGCTCCACCTGTAATAAGAATCCTCATAGTGTTTTTATGTTACTCAGTTACTGATCCATCAATTCTGCCTCAGTCACCTCATCCGAAAGCTGCAATGCAAACGGTGGGCTCGTGATCAAATGGGTATCCGACTTTCCGATTTTTCCATCTACCGAATACTGGACTTTGTTGGCTCCGTACTGACGAAGAAAAATATGCGCATAATGCTCTTCACGGACATAGCGCGCTTCAATGGTTGCGAAGCTTCCCATCGCCTTGCGATTCACCAGCGTATCGACAACGAAATAATGGATGCCGTTCCGCTTTTCATAATACCCCATTGGATTATGCCCGGAAACCACCGCCACGACATTCCCGGCTTCTTCAAGAAGTGTCCGTACTGCATCCGCATTATCGACATTGTAAATATAGGCTCCCTTGGAATTCGGTACCGGAATCAGATTATAGTGAGAAAACACCAGCACCGGCCGCTCTGTCTGCAGTGCTCCCCGCAGCCAATCCATCTCCGCAGGACTCATGTGCCCGAAAACATACGGCTTCGCATTGCGATGATTATCATCCCGGTCATAGTTCGGATCGATGGTAATAATGCGCCAGTCACCAATATCTTTCCAATCGTGCGTTTCGGCAAGTCCTAGCACTGATTTGATCTCCTCCTGCGTCAACGATCGGAAATCATGATCTCCAAAAGCATAAAGTCTTGGCGCTGTGACTTTGGAAAAAATAGCGTTCATCTCTGCCAGTTGCCGTCTGGCTCGCTCCGGTTTGGCATTGGATGACTCGATATAATCACCACCTCCCACCACCACATCCGGCAAGAATGTCGTATTAAAATAACTCACCACCTTGCGAAGCTCAATCGGGGCCTCACTGGTGATTTTTTGCTTGAGACGAATCTTATCTGCATATTCCCAATCCGTAACAAAGCCTACTTTGAGCAGGCTCGCACGCTCTAACACAATTGCTTCTGGTTCTGGTTTAGAAACCTGAGAAGGTTTTGGTTGAAAGGAGAAATATTTTTGCAACCAAACGCCCAAAACAAGAGCAAAAACCACTAAGCCCCATCCGAGAAAACTTGCCCACAAAAACCCCTTCTTCTTTTTAAGCAAGCGTGGGGAGTGTTTGATTTTATTTTTCAGATCTCTTCCTTGTCTCTCTATCTTTTCCAACCATTCTTTCTTGTGCATAATCGCAACAGTAAAATCCAATCCTTATGAGTTTCGCGTTATCGCTCCATGCAGAAAATCATAATACGCTTGATTATCATTCACCTGGGTCACATATTCATCCAGCACCGTCTTCCGAGCCTCTTCGCCCATGGTTTTTCTTAAGACCGGATCCTGGATCAATCGCTCGAGCTTCGCATACCATTCATCACGCTCATGCGCTACAAAACCATCCACACCATCTCGGATTGCCTCGCGAAATGTCTCTGTCGCCGCGGCAACCGTTGGCACACCAAGAACTCCCGCTTCAAACCACTTAAGTTCCGACTTCCCTTCGCAGAACGGCGCACCAACTTCGAGTGGCGCAAGATTGATATCTAATGTTGCCAGATTTTTGAAATGCTGCCGTCGACTAGCAAACGGCAATCTTTCGATCCGCTCATGAAAGGAAGCAAAACGATCATCCAGCAGTAATGGCCCAGCAATGACCAGTCGTATCTCCGGATACGCCTCCAGAAGCTTGAGAAGTGCCTCAGTAATGGTTGCAAAATCCTTATTATGCGTAGCCGTACCGCTTGCATATCCAATCCGTAGAGCAGCTCTTAGCGGATAGTTTTTAGCGGATAGCTTTTCGATCCATGCAATATCTTCTTGAGAAAGTTTATTCCGGACAATAAAGACTTTCTTTCCTTTCTCCCGAAGTTTTTCAGCGATATACGAGGTCGTGGTCGTACAAACCTGCACATCATTGAGAATTTCCCCTCCCACCCCATGCTCATACAACTTCTTTTCAAGCGCATTCATTTTCTGATAATACTCCGTCTTTGTGATATACGTCGGATCGTAGACCAAGTCATCCGTTTCAAACACAACGGTTTTCTTCAACACTTTTACACGATCAAAGAGTTCTTTTACCTGGCCAATGTAGAGTGTCCGATGAAAGATAAAAACAGAGAAATCATCCGCGTACTTTGCTAGCCAAGGATTATGCTGCGTGGTTACCGCCACCCGGAACCCTTTGAGTCGCAACTCCTCTGCTACGTATTCTCCTCGGTATCGTGCACTGTCCCCAACACCGCTCGTGATAATCAAAATGTCGCCATTCAAACGACGTGGAAGAAGATTCCAGGCTCCCACAAGGATTCTTTGTGCTCCTCTGAGAACTCCTTCACGCTTGAGCGTACTCCATGCTTTTCCGAGATTAATCAGCCACAATTTCATAGATCAGCTAACAATAATCAACTATCATCATCGAACAATTAACATCTAACACTGAACAACGAGCAACTATCAGCTAACAATAACCAGTCACTATCGAGAAATAAACATCCGAAACATCACGTTACTTCCCGATGCTATCCTTTATTCTCTCGAGAGTAGTCCACAAGAGAGCTCCTACTTCGTCGGTTAACTTCTCTAGCTTCGCATAGCTCCCTTCTGATAAATAATTCTCTCGTGCTGAAAAAAAGAGGAGATACTTTGTTTCTTGTAAAGATCCATAGGAAATTTTCAAGAAATTTCTGTATTCTTTTGCTCCATTCCGAGCATATCCTTCAATATAATTTAAAACAATCGAAAGCACCGCTCGACGAAGCTGCGAAGTTATACCAAATATCTCATCCTTTGGAAAGCTTTTTGTTTCTTTGTATACAGAATACGCAAGCTCATCCATCTTTTCCTTCAAGATATCTCTCTTTATATTCTTAGTTGTGCGCTGTTGGGTGTTCATTGATTGATGTTAGTTGTTCGCTGTTAGTTGTCTATAGATCGTTTCGAGCTTTTCGGCTGGCTGCACCCACGTGAATTGCTTGGCTCGCTCTCGGTTCATTGTCCCGTATCGTTCTCGTCGTTCAGGACTTTCTACGAGTCTTCCAATGGCTTCCGCAAGTCCAGCGCCAGAAATATCCTGAGCGAAGGAACCACCTTCACCGAGATACTCTCGATTATTACGCGTATCAAAACAAGCAATAGCCAATCCGGCCCCCATATACTGCAGTGTCTTTCCACTGGCCTGTCTCACAGATGCCTCCTTAGGATCCACCCCAATATCAGAAAGTTTAAGAATTTTGGGTAGTATGAAGTATGGCAGCGGCGAAACAACGCTGACATTTTTTTCCCACGCCTGACCCCGAATACGATGCTCTATTTGATCATAGGGAAATCCGGAAATAAGAAAATGTGCCGCTGGGTATTTTTCGAGAACCAAAGGGATCGCCTCAAGAAAAAACTGGATGCCCTTATTAGGAATCAAAGCACCTGTATAGGTAACAACTATCTTATCTTCCGGTATGCCATATTCGCGGCGCAAAATATTTTTTTCTGGAAGGTGATCAAACATTTCCACGCGCACACCATCCAATAAGACTTCCGTTGATCCTCTGGTGCGAATACGTGCAATCTCTTCCGTGTTTTCCCACGAGCTCGTCACGGCTGCGTCACCGAGGTTATCGATCCTGTGTTCAATCCACTGAAATATCTTACGCAATACCCCCCCACCAAGATAGGAATGAGAAACCATCTCTTTTACCAGGCTGCCATGAAAATCACCGACCAACTTAATACCGCGCCAAAAAAGTAGCTTCTGCACCATCCAACCAATCAGCACACCCTCATGGAGATGGCCATGGATGATATCCGGCCGTTTGGTGCGTGCCAAAAAAAGCGTCTTCTTGATAAGCAAGAGATCCAGTACAATTTTCTGCCAATCCGGACCCGCTTCCAATTTTTTATACCAAAAAAGAAGCCGGCGAATACGGCGTACATCAATGGAAGACCCAAGACTTTCAGGAATATCGTTACCGATATGGTACGTGGCAATCGTCACTTCATTTCCTAATCGCTCCAGCGCGAGCGCTTCTTCCAGAATCCGGATATGTGTCCCGCGATCAGCAAAAAACGGGGTCGGAGCAACCACAAGAATTTTGAGTTTTTTCTTGAATGTTTCAGACATAATCTCCTCTATATTAGCCTATTCCCCAAAGGAAAACAAAGGACAGCTGATAGTTTTTTTAGGGGTTAGTTTTTGAGGATTCAACAAAAAAAGACCGCCTTTTGAGCGGTCTTCCAAAGACTCTCTATCAACTAGATATCCTCAGGGCCGATAATAACACTGCCGCCAGACTTCACGGCTCCCGAAATAACCTTGCGCACCACGATATCTTCAATATGATCCATAATGTACCGATTCACCGAGCGAGCCCCAAACTGTGGCTCGTACCCATGGGCCACAATACGCTCCGTCACTCCCGGCGCGATCACCACTTCGATATTTTTTTCAGCCTTGATCTGATCTACAAATTTCTTGAGCTTCAGTTCCGCGATATCAGTCAATTGCGGAGCTGAGAGCGGTTCGAAGAAAATGAGATTATCAAAGCGGTTCATAAATTCGATACGGAAAATACCTTCATGTACCACCTGATCAATGACTTGTTTCCGGAGCACATTGAGCGGTATCCCCTGTTCAGAGAGCTCCTTGATCAATACTGACCCCGCATTCGAAGTCGCAATAATAATGGCATTACGGAAATTGATCTTTTCACCAAAGCTATCCGTCACCATGCCTTCATCAATAATCTGCAGGAACACATCCAAAATTTTTGGGTAAGCCTTTTCGATTTCGTCCAAAAGCAAGATGCAGTATGGATGCTCTTTCATGGCTTTCGTGAGAATGCCTGGCAAACCGTCGGCCTGTGATCCAAGCAAACGTTCCAGACTGTTTGGGATCTGAAACTCACTCATGTCAATCCGGAACATTTTTTCCTCATCACCAAAAATCGATTCGGCCAAGGCTTTAACGGTTTCGGTTTTCCCTACACCTGTTGGGCCCATAAAGAGAAAACTCCCCAGTGGTCGTTTTGGATCATGAAAGCCTGCTCGGGCCTTACGGAGCACCTGCGACACCTGGTTCACCGCTTCATTCTGGCCGATCACACGCTCATGGAGCTCAGTTTCAAGATTTAAGAGCTTCTTCTGTTCATCCGCACCAACTTCCCCGATCGGCATACCCGTCTTCATGCTCACGTACTCGTTCACCACCTTCTCCGTCAAGAAACGCCCTGGCTGATTACGGAAATAAATCATCACCTGCTGAGCTAAATCAAGCACCCGTTCCGGATACGGCATTTCCCAATTGTACCGACGCGATGACATAATAATCGTCTCAATCGCCTTCAGGGTCAGCACTACCTGCCTCCGCTCTGATTGTGCAAAAAACTGGACAAGGATCTCGCGGTTCTCAGCCACATTTGGCTGACGAAGATAGATAGTTTCAAAGAGTTTGAGGATTTGTTCATCTTTTTTAGCGAGCGCATGATACCGAGCCGCCACCGCTGTTCCAATGAAACGGAAGGATGGGAGTGCTAAAAATTCATTCAAAAGATGCGCGATATTCAGTTTCTGTGGATCTGTCCCTAAAAACAAATCGACATCCTCAACCACCAGGAGCACATTCCCTGCTGATGCAGCCTCAAAAAAGAGTCCGCGCAACGTATCTTCTGGATTCTCTCCTCGATTCAATATTTCACCAATCGCTTCTTCAAGATCAAAGAGGAGTACGCGCAGGTCATTCAAGGAGCTGTTTTTGGGAAAGGCACTTTCCCGAATCAACCGTGCCAGATAGTGCACAAACATTTTTTTACCAATACCCGGCTCACCCACCAAGAAAATATTATTCTGTTCAGGACGCTCCAGCACCACAGTTGCCACTCGGAATTCCGCTTGACGACCGATAAGTTCCATAGAACGGTACTCCGTTGGATCTTCCTGAGAGAGATCTAAACAATAGCGATCAAGTCGAGGAGTGTACCCAAAACGCCACCCCTTACCCAGAGGAGTTTTTTTCTCCAGGTTTTCCCAAAGCCAAAAACGCTTAGCTCGGGCCTGCCGCACAAAAGCTCGTTGCTCGATATCTAAAGCGATGGCCAGGGTTTCTTCATCAATATTGCGGATTTTAAGGAGCGCCATAAACGCCCTGACATTGGCCAGTGCATCAGCCGGAATATCTTTGATATCCATCTCTAATCGCGCCAACACTCGATAAAACCAAGGTTTTTTCTGAAGAGCCAAAAAATCAATATTACCAATCACTTCGAGTTCCGGTGTGCGCATAAGAAAGCACAGGAATCCAAAAAGCATTCCAAAGATACCCGCCAGCACCAAAACAGGAGCTAATGAGAAACCCGTAAAAAACCCGTACAGCCCTATGAGCAAGCAAAGAGGCGCTCCGAGATACCACACATAGACCGCAAAAGAAATCACCAAAGCCACACAAAGATATGCGAAACCATAGAGCACTACTGGCAAGCGTACCCACATGCCCATAAACCGAGAAAGAGTATTATCGATAAAACGCACGAACGCTCGCAAAGGATGAAAACCACGCCACGTGCGGTATTCAATATCCCGCTTCCATGGAGCAAAAAGAGTGAGTGCTAGCTCACGCGTATTGAAACGATGCAGCACCGCACGTAAAAGATTTTTCACATTTGAAAAACCATTGCGCGCACCCTCACGATAGTACCAAGCAAAAAAAGCCAGATGAGTCATGTGGATAAATTTGTTTTCTTCATTCTATACGGGAGCATCTCGCTTTGCAAATTGAAAAGACCTCTTTTCTACGGTACACTAGACATATGGAACACGAACACCGTAACCACTTTCGAGCGCAAAACTTTTTCACTTTAACCGGCCTCGCCATCCTCGTTTTTATCTGGTTCGCTCTGGCTCTCGGAGTGAGCGGGCTTTTCATGCTCCCGCTCATCGCTTTTGGTTTTTCGCTCATGAGCACCCTTATTCTGTTCCTGTGCATCAAAACACTCTCCCTTCTTCCTGCTCCAGAAAAAGCCTTTCTTTTAGTTCTCACCGCTCTCGCGATGATAAGCGCTCTCTCTGCCGAGCCCACGGTCTTTACCGGTCGAGATCAGGGAGCCATCGCTACCGCCGCCATCGCCCTCGCAGAACATCATGCCTTTCATTTTTCCACGCCCGTTGCCACCACTTTTTTTTCTCTCTATGGTCCCGGTCTCGCTTATAATTTCCCTGGCTTTTTTTACACCGAACACGGCGAACTCCTGACACAATTCCCTCTCGCCTACACCGCCTGGCTAGGCAGCTTCTACCAGCTCTTCCACCTGAATGGCTTTCAAATCGGTAATGCTGTGTTACTCGCCTTCTCCTCTTGTACGTTTTATTTTCTCCTTCGGATTTTCCTCCGCCGGCTCCTCGCCTTCTTAGGAGCACTCCTTTTAAGCACCGCCTTCCTTCCAGTGTGGTTTGTAAAATTCACCCTCACCGAAAATCTCGCCCTCTTTCTCTTCCTCTTCCTCACCCTCTCTCTTATCCGCTTCCGTCAAGAAGGAAAATTCCTTCACTACGCCGCCACTTTATCGGCTGCAGGCATACTTTTTTTTACTCGCATTGAAGGCACGCTCATTCTCCCCCTCACCTGCGCTCTCCTCGCTTTTCATCCACAGACTCGAAATCTGTGGAAACAGTACCCGCTCAAAAGTCTTGTTGCTCCAACACTCCTCTTTCTCCTTACGTTAGCTGCCAGTCTTTCTGACATGCTGCCGTTTTTTATCACTATTGGTAAAGCCCTAAGAGACTTCCTGTTGAGCTTCACTCTTCACTCAAACACCCTCACATCCACTTCCACCTCTCTTTCTTTTTCATCCCTTCTCTTTTCTTACGGCCTCCTTCTTGTCTGGATACTCGGCATATTCGGATTCTGTTTTCTTCTCTGGAAAAAACGCTTTTCAACACTTCTGCCCGCGATCATTGCCTTACCCACTTTTGCCTATCTTTTTTTTCCGAATATCACCCCAGATCACCCCTGGATGCTCCGTCGTTACCTCCCTACCATTTATCCCGTCTTCCTCTTCTTTGCCGTAGTTGGTCCTTCTTTTTTCTTTGCTGAAACCAAACGTTTTCCCCTTAATATCCCTGAAAGTCCCCGGCGCCGTTTTATCCTGATACTCATTTTCATAAGCCTCTTCTCTTCTCAAGCGCACGCCTGGTATCAAGGGCTCTTGGCACGAGAAAATCCAGTACTCCTGGAAGAAACCCGGCAAGCTGCCACCTTCTTTGGTCCGCATGATCTCGTGCTGATTGACCGCAATACTACCGGGTCCGGATTTGCTATGCTCGCCGGTCCTCTTGCTTCTCTCTACCATAAAAACGCAGCTTATTTTTTCAATCCAGCTGACTTTTCCCGACTTGACCGCTCACTCTACGAACACACCTGGCTCGTTGTACCTCAAGATCAAGCTCATCAATGGATGCACAGCCTCTCTGGCTACACGCTCACGCCTCGACACACACTCATCTTCACTTCCTCTTCTTTAGCTCCTCGAGACACCAGCTCTCATTCAGGGTTTCGTTTTCCAGAGGCCAATCCCTTTAGTAATACGGCTGTCATTTTTGAAATACAATAATACCGTTATTCCGTATGTCATTTACCGAACCCTTTCTGCCTATCCCTCAAGCCGAACAGCGGCGCTATACCTTTCTCCGCATAGCGCTCTACCTCACATGTTTTTCTCTCGCTCTTTTCTTCGCGCTCCGTATTATTTTTCCCACTCTACCGTTCAGTTTCAATTTCCGCACCCCGCAATCAACTAAAAATACTTTCCTTGATCCCCGGCAAGCCAGCAATCAAGCACCACTCCTCAACGGGAAAATCAATGCTCATCAAACACTCATCGGCAACTTTGATAGCCCGGGCACTTTTTCGCGCATTCGGATAACTCTCACACTGAACAAGAAATCAGCTCCGGCTTCTGATCTCAAAGCATCCTTCTCTCGCTCATACCGCGCCTTCTTTTTGCCGATCGATGGAATACCCGTTGCCACTTTCGAGCATCCGCCCCTCTACCGAGATCAGCACGGTATCTACTACACCGAAGAGGATGGAGTACTCAAACGCTTTGTTTCCACCCAAGCCTACCTCTCTCGCTATCCAGAATCCTTGGCGCTCCCGCTTTCTTCGAGTCTCGCTGCCTCTCTTCCGGTTTCCGAAGAATGGATCGGCTTCCGTATCGGTAGCCTTATTTCATTCGCCGATGGTATTTTTCTCGTCGTCAATGAGCATGAGATCCGCCCATTCGGAGATCCAGGTATCTTCCTTTCCATGGGCTACCGTTTCGAAGACGTTATCCCGGCTCACGAAGAAGAAATCGGTATCTATAAGCGCGGACGCATCCTTCTCTACGGAGCGGCCCAATCTGATGGAACACTGTTCCGGGATACCGATAGCGGCACCCTGCTCATTGTAGACCAGCAGCAGCTCCGCCCCATCACTTCGCCGGAATACCGCAAGTTTCTCACCGAACACACTACTCCTATCAGCGTTTCACTCGCTGCGCGCAATCAAACTCTTTCTTGTATACCTCTGGCTTCCTGGTACCGGAAGAGTCTCGTCTGTGATATTCCTGAGAGCACACTTCCCTCAGGCTGGGGAACCGCTTTCCAGCTGGCTCTACGCAGCAACACTGCCATCGACATCGACACGCTCACAGTATCGCTTATCACTGATCGGACTCCTCATAATTTCCGTCTCTTCGCCAGCCAAATCAAATCCCGACTCCTTAATCGCTTCGGCCTCGGTGAATAACCACATCCTATGTCTTTTTCTATAAAAACCATCAAAGCAAAACACCCCTCCGTTCCGGTCATTCTAGCGCTCTTCACGGAGTTCCTCTTCATCCTCCTCTTTGGTTTCGCTGTTCTCCTCTCGATCGAAATACTGCTTCCAACCTTTGTATCTGCCCGTATCAATCTGGCTCTCTGTTTTGGTGGCATTCTCACACTCTTTATGCTCCATCAAGTCCTTCTCACCGCCTTTCACCAAAACATTCATACTCCACAACGCTCCTTCTTTTTCATCTTCCTCGCCCTCCTTGGTCTCTGGGGAGGCACACTGGTTCTCCTCTCACTCATCAAATTTCCACCTATCATCATAGGCTGTATCCTATGCCTGCTTGCCCTCCTCGGATTCCTGTTTCGAAAAAATAGGTAAAACTTATGACTCTTGCCGTTCAAGCCGCCGATCTTGACGCCTCTCGTATAGACGGTACCCGCGTCTATCTTCTGGAACTCTTGAAACGTTTCGGTTCTCTTGCCCCTGAGACAGACTTTCACCTCTATCACAAACACCGTTTTAATCCCGAACTCACCCCACCTCTCTTTCCTAACTACACCGTACATACCCTTCCTTTCCCGAGTCAGTGGATGCAAACCCGTTTCGCTCGCGCAATGTTCCGTACTCAACCGGAGAAAATCTTCTTCCCTGTACAGGCAGTCCCCGTCTTTCTACCCTCCGCTTCCGAAGTCACGATTACCGTGCATGATCTCGCCTGGAAGCATTACCCGGAAACCTTCACCCCCAAAACTCGTTTCAAGCTTAATTTTCTTCTTGAAAGAGCGGTACAGCGTGCCAACAAGATCGTTGCCGTTTCTGAAGCCACTAAAAAAGACCTCCTCCACTTCTTTCCAGCGCTTCCACCCGAAAAGGTTCGCGTTATTCATCATGGTTTTGATCAAGCACGCTTCTCTGTTCCGGTACCAGAAAAAGAAAAACTTGAGATTCTCACGCATTACGGGCTCCGCGATCAGCAATATATCCTCTATGTCGGTGCACTCCAGCCGCGAAAAAATCTTGTACGCCTGATTGAAGCCTTCGGTATACTCAAACATACGGCTCCCGAGGCCATCCTGGTGCTGGCTGGTGAGCGCGCCTGGTTATCGGATCCGATTTTGGCTGCTCGCGAATCTTCCCCCTATCGGGATGATATCCTGCTCACTGGGCAGGTTCCCTTCGCGCATCTGCCCGCTCTCTATCAAGGGGCTCGCTGCTTTGCTTTCCCTTCGCTCTACGAAGGCTTCGGCATTCCGCTCCTCGAAGCCTTCGCCTCTGGCACACCCGTGCTTACCGCCAACAATTCTAGTCTCCCGGAAGTCGCCGGCGATGCCGCCCTCTATGCCAGCGCTTTTGATACCGGTGAGATCACCGAACAGCTCCTGCGACTCTGGGGCGACGAAATACTCCGTAATACACTCGTACAAAAAGGCAAAGAACGCTTGAGAGCGTTCTCTTGGGATACCTGTGCTCAACAAACCCTTGAATATATTCTTAAATGAAATTAAAGATTCTAGCCAATTTTCTACAACAACTACCATCCGCAATTCGAACTTGGAATTCCTCCTGTTGTTGTGCTTGGATTAATAGATGAAGTAGAACCAGTTGATATAGAGCCTCCGGAAAGAAAGCATTTTAATTGATAAACGACTTCGCTTGCTCCGCCTTTCATACTCATCACATGGGCACGACAAGTCTCATTAGTCCATGAATCAGGAACTACCGTTTCAAACATATGACTATTAGATGCGGATGCGAATGATGGAGATGCATAGGCTCCATAACACACTTTGTAATCTGGACTCGTCGCCGCCACCGCCGTCTCCACCACTCGTGTCGTTCCAAAAGCACTGCCTTCTGATTTGACTTTGACCACTTTGTCTCTCCAGCTAGTATCCGAGCAATTGATCGGGTTACCATCCGTATCAAAGAGGGTGAGGGAGACATTGCCTCCGGCGACATCGCTTTTGGTGAGGGTAGTACCAGAACAGGTCATACCGGTCATAGCGGTAGCGAGAGAGTCGGAAGAGGTATAGGTACCTTTGTAGATCTTTTGGAGAGCCAGTTCGATGCCGGAATCAGCTACTTGGAAAGATTGGACGGATTTACCGGTAGCGGTAGCCGAACGTTGATTGGTGACGGAAACCGTGGCGACGGTAATGGCAGCAGAGAGGATGATGCTCAAGATAATGAGGGAGAAGACGAGGACGGAACCTTTTTTGGGTTTGAGAAAAGACATAGTTTTGTGTTAGGAATGTTAAGATTAGTGTACCCTTTCTTTTGTTTGACAACAAGCCGCATTCGTTTTCCTTTCCGGTCGTTCCGTTGGCGACCGCTGGATGCAAAGCACCACAGGAAGACAATGGAATGCTGGGAAGGAAAACCATCCAGAGACTTTTGAGTGTGAGACTTGAAAAAAAGTGTACACAATTGCACACGACCGTTACAAATAGTGTACGGAGGGAAAAAGAAAAAAGCAACGGATAAAATCCGAAGAGGTCACAGGCATGCAATACCCAATACCGTATACGCTTCTTATACTACGCAGACTTTTCTTTCAGCTGCATAAGTTCAAGAGGTGGAGCAAAACGCATATGCTCTTCGAGGGCAATGAGATCTTCTACTGTATAGCCATGGGAACGGAAATATTCAGTTGCCTCAAACACCACATGTTCTGGAGCGCTCGCTCCCGCACTGATCCCAATAGTCGTCACCTTCTCGAACCAGTGATCTTGAAGCATGGAAATATCATCAATCAGGTATGCCTCGGCTCCGGCTGCCCGAGCTGTTTCCATGAGCCGTTTTGAGTTCGAAGAATTTTGTGATCCAAAAATAAGCACAAGCTCGGAACGTTCCGCCAAAGCCTTTACCGCCTCCTGACGATTCGTGGTTGCAAAACAAATATCCTGCAGCGGCGGAGCTATGATATTCGGATATTTCTGAGTCAGCACCTCAATCACTCCTCGAGTCTCATCCACTGAAAGCGTGGTCTGGGTGAGATACACCACCTTATCTGGCTGGCCAATATCTAACCTTTCAACATCCTCCACCGTTTCAACAATCGGAATCTCAACTCCTGGTGCCTCACCTAACACGCCTACTCCTTCAATATGCCCCCGATGGCCAATATAGATTACTCGGTACCCTTCTTTGAGGTAGCGAAGTAATTCGAGATGCACTTTGGTAACCAAAGGACAGGTTGCATCAATCAGTGTGAGATTCCGAACCCGAGCCTGTGCGTAGTGTTCTCGCGGAGAACCATGCGCGGAAAACACCACTACAGATCCTTCCGGAACCAGAGCGATATCCTCTACCGTAATAGCCCCTTTTTTTTGCAGCGCTTCTACAACGTGCTTGTTGTGGACGATTTCGTGCTTAACGTATACCGGTGCTCCAAATATTTCCAATACTTCTTCTACCGTTTTGACTGCCCGCGCTACTCCAGCACAAAAGCCTCTGGGGCTCGCCAACCAAACTTTTTTTCCCATCATATTAGTCTTTGATTACCGTACCCACAAAAGTTTTATTCGCTAAATACCGCTCAAGATTCTCAATATTTCGTCCATGTAAAATCACTACTTCCATTCCTTCCTCCTGAGCTAATTGCGCCGCAATGGGATCAAAAGGAGTATTCATACCCGGATCCCACTCATCACCAACCAGTTTACGAAAAGCTTTCCAGCGCATGCTCTTGATCGGTTTCGCATCCGGAAATTGTTTTGGATCCCGATCATACACGGCATCAATATTTGAAAGATTGATAATCTGTTTCGCTCCCAGATATTTCCCCAGGACGACAGCATTGAAATCGGTTGAGTGTCCCGGCCGCCAACCGCCAGCTACCAGAATCGCTTCTTTGGCCCCGTAGAAATCTTCCAGATCATGCGGATTGGTATTGATTTTTGGGTGCGCATGTGCACGAAACACCGTGCGAATGAAATGAGCATTCATCCGCGTAGCATGAATCCCTAGCCAGTCTTTGTCATCATTAGTAATCCGGCTCACCTCACCTGCCGCTTCAATATAGCGCCGCGCCACCTTACCGCCACCGGTTACGAGAATGAACCGCTTCCCGGTCTTTATCTCCTTCAGAAGACACTGCTTAAACACCTTCACAAAAGCCGTATCAATCGCTTCCGGCACCAGGAGCGATCCACCCAAAGAAATAATGATACGCTCATCGTTATGCCGAGACATGGAGGTGTTCTTTCAAGAAAGAAATGAGATGTTCGAAAGCCACTGGAATAGCCTCGCTTTCAATACGCCGTTTCACTTCAGCCGCTCCGCTCTCAAGAGAACGCTTACCGATCACCATACGGTAGGGAATACCAAAAAGATCACTTTCAGCAAACTTTTCTCCTGGCGTCACATCACGGTCATCATAGAGCACTTCAAAACCCGCTTCAGTAAGCGATCGATAGATTTCATCCGCCTTTTCGTTTTGTCCCAGCGAAAGCAAGTGCACCTGGAATGGCGCCACGCTTTCTGGCCACACCAACCCTTTTTCATCTGAAAAACACTCCGCTATAACTCCCATAAGTCGTGTTATTCCAATTCCATAAGAACCAAGGACAACAGGTTTCATCACACCGTCATCGTCCTTAAAATACAATCCTAACTGTTCACTCTTGGTTCCGCCAAAACTAAAGATATTACCAACTTCTGCAGTTTTTATCTTTTCAAGATTTTCCCGATTGACTCCAAGCTGAACAATAACTTCATCTGTAAGCACTTCTTCATTGATAGCTACTCCTTTTTCTCGATCAAGATACACGATATCTTCACCCGCATCCGTAATCGTTTGAAATTCGTGACTAAACTGAGTAAACGCACCGCCAGATGCAAACGTAAGAAATGTCCGATCACCTAAACCGACTCTTTCAAAAACACGCAGGTACGCCTTTGTCACAGAATCATAAAACTTTTGGTGATGCTCTTCTGTGCGCGAATAAGAATACAAATCCTTCATCACAAACTCCCGGCAACGCATGATCCCAGATTTCGCTCGCGTTTCATTGCGCAGCTTGGTTTGAAATTGATAGACATTAGCAGGGAGATCGCGGTAACTAGAAAGATAATTTTTCATCATCTCTGTAATCTGCTCTTCATGCGACCACCCAAAACCAACCTCGGCTCCATTTTTGAACATCGATTTAAACCATACATCTACTTTCTCATCATCCCAACGATCAGTTTTTTGCCATAGCTCTTTCCGTTGCAAACTCGTCATAATGAGCTCCTGGCACCCCAGGGCATCCATTTCCTCCCGCACAATACTCTTGATGTGCTCAAGTACCCGCAGGCCCAACGGGAGAAAGGCGTAGACACCAGCCATTTCCTTATGCACAAAACCAGCCCGAATCAACAGCTGGGCGTTTTTTGAGACTTCATCTTTCGGAGCGTGTTTTAGCGTCTTGGTAAAGAGTTGCGATTGTCGCATACAAAACAGGAAGTATGAATTATCTTCCCGTATCATACCTTTCAAAAAAGGCTCTGTCAAAAGGATTTAGACCTGTTCTTTAGAGCGTCACCAGGAGCTCTTGCTCTGTCCCGTCGCGCAGCACCGTAAGAGCAAAGGTTTCCCCTCGCTTAAACTTCATGAGGGCTACTGGCAGCGGAGTAGTAAGCGTTATCGGTTCTCCGGCTACCGCCACAATAATATCATTCACTCGAAGACCGGCTTTTTCCGCCGGTGACCCGGCGATAAGTGCCAGCCCTGTCCGACCGGACGATGAGTACACGAGCGCTCCCTGATCGCGCGCTATACCACGGAGCAACGCCACTGATTTCGTCAAGGGAAGATAATACACCCCTAAAGATGGTCGCCCATTCTTCCCTTCTTCTGAAAGCACAAAATCTAACGACTGACGGATGGCTTTTGCTGGAATAATGAAGGTTTCTGGGGCATTATCTATCACGAGTGTTCCGATGATCCCTAGCATCTCACCGTTATACTGGATAACCGGACTGCCAACAAAATCAACACCGAGAGGCGTATTCATTCGGAAGACACCCTCCCATTTTTCAGTTGACGCCACTGTCTTACCCGAAAGATTAAAGGTGGCATCAAAAGCATCTAGCGTACCCGTCAGAAATCGATTCTGACGAGCCTCGTCACCATGCGCAATAGCGATGAGTTTTTTTCCCAACCGCGCACTATCTGAATCTGCCAGAGCAATAGCCGGAGCATCGGAAACCTCAATACGGAAAAAGGCTATATTCGTAAGCGAATCCCAACCAATAAAGCGCGCTTCCTCTACTGAACCATCAAAAAGAATGACCGAGAATGTCTGCCCCTCTATTTTAGGTATATCCGAAGACCGGTAGGTCGCGATAATACCATCGTTCGTGAGGAGTACCCCTGATGCAACATCACCCTCTCCTCCCGTCCGTTCTGCTGTACCCGGCAGATGAGTTACCAGAGTCACCACAGCGGTGGCTGGCTGCGACACAATATTTTCCAATGAATCATCTTCACGAACGGTTATCTGTTCCGTCTTATTTACAATCGTTACGTTGTCCGCAGCGCGCTTCAAAAATTCGAAGTGACTCAACCCGTTTTGAGCAGAAAGCCACGGCAAAATTGACCGATCAATAATAAGGCTGCCTATACCACCTAAGAGCATGATCCCTGCCACCAGTACTGCTCCTCGAACTACATTTTTCAGCGTCATAATCGTTTTCTTATCAAGCGATACCGATGCCACACCCTACCATATCTCCCTGTTTCTATCAAGCAAGAATATGCCACGGGGTACTCCACAACAAAAGGAAAATCAGTGCTAAAAAAAAGAGTATGCGGGTGGCGGCACGCCGGAGCGAAAGCTCTCGATGAAAGACATCAAAAGCTATATCCCAAAGAATCGCATAGAGGATGAGCGCAATGGCTCCGGTAGTCAGATAACCGAACGGCCAAAAACCAAGCGCCCAGGCCATTTCCCCCATGATGATACCCACTACCAAGCTGTATGTCAGAGCTCGCCGACGCTCCTTGCGACCCCGAATCACAAATGTCTGGTAGCTCGCTGCGGCTGTTCCTGAAGCAAATAAGAGTATCAGTCCCCAGAGAGGGAAATTAAAATTAACATAAAATCCGTAGATTCCTGAATAGAAAAAGAAAACCGCTGCCATAACAGCTACCGACAGCATTGATTGTGCCGTTTGATCACTCGGAGTATGCCGCAAACGGTAGAGCGCCAAGAGACCCAGATAGTACATAGAGCCAGCAATCATCACAAACAACTGGCGTTCCAATGGCGCATCAATCAAAGAAAGGAGCACCGGGGCCGTTACGGAAAGAAGAAGCGGGATAGCCGCATCAACAGTCCTGTGTGTTACTCGCTGCGCCGCAATGACTGAGATAAGCGCCAACGGACCAATGGTATAGAGATACCAACTCCATTCCAAAACCACTTCTCCCTGGGCCACAAACCACAGCCCTGCCGAGAAGATGAATGACCACAAAAGTATCGTGAAATGAAATATCATGCGGGTATTTCGCCAGATCAGATTCCTCTTTTCAGCTTATAGCAGTTCTCTCAAAAAAACAAAATACGAGCTTCCTTTAGATCTTTTTCCTCTTTTGAATCGGACGGCGTACCCCGAAAGCTATTCGCCCCTTCTCTACTGAAGCCCGAAGCCATCGGCCGGCCTCCCATTTTTTCTCCAGGATATCCAGAGCCAGTACATCAAGAATATCGTTCTGTATCACCCGCTTGAGCGGCCGCGCACCGTAGAGCGGATCATACCCCTTTTCTGCCAAGTGCTTCCGCACGCTCTCTGGCCATTCTATACGAATCTCTTGTACCGCAAGTCGACGATCCAATTTTTTCAATTCAGCATCCACAATATTCCGAATCGCCTGCTTCGAAAGCGGATGAAAGACCACGATCTCGTCAATACGGTTCAAAAACTCCGGCCGAAATGTTTCTTTCAAGCTGGCCATAATTTTCGACTTCATATCTTCTTCTCGTGGATCATCCCGATCTTTGCGCTCCCCCTGGAAACCAAGTGCCTGCATCCTCAGCAGAACATCGGAGCCGACATTCGACGTCATGATAATGACACTATTCTTGAAATTCACCACCCGCCCTTTGGCATCGGTGAGCCGGCCATCATCCAGAATCTGCAAGAAAATATTGAAAACTTCTGGATGGGCTTTTTCAATTTCATCAAACAGGATCACGCTATACGGCCGCCGACGAATCGTCTCCGTCAACTGTCCTCCCTCATCGTGCCCCACATACCCCGGAGGTGATCCAATCAGTTTGGCCGTGGCATGCGCTTCCATGTATTCACTCATATCTACCCGCACCAACGCCCGTTCATCATCAAAGAGGAAGGCCGCCAGCGCCTTAGCCAGCTCCGTTTTTCCAACACCCGTCATACCGAGGAACATAAAAGATCCAATCGGCCGACCTTCTTCCGACAGACCGGTCCGGGAACGCCGAATCGCCTGTGCAACGACACGGATGGCATCATCCTGCCCGATCACCCGTTCTTGCAGAGCCTTTTCCATATACACCAGCTTTTCTTCTTCTCCTGCAAGCATCTTCTTTATAGGTACCCCCGTCCAGCGCGAGACCACCGCCGCTATTTCTTCCTCCGTAATCTCTTCCCGCAAGATGGATCCTGACTGTTGCAAACCTTCCAGCTTCTTTTCCTCCGCTCGCATCTTTTTCTCAGTTTCAGGAATCAATCCATAGCGAATCTCCGCGACCCGATCCAGTTCGCCTCGCCGCTCAGCACTATCCGCTTCCGAACGGTAGCGGTCCAGTTCTTCCTTACGCGCCCGTATAGCCGCGATCAGTTCACGTTCCGCTTTCCATTGCAGAGAAAATTTCTGGCTGCGTTCCCGTAATTCAGAAAGTTCCCGGTTGATAGCAGCAATCTTCTTTTTGGCTGATGCCTCGCGCTCTTTTTCCAACGCCCGTTTCTCAATTTCCAGTCGACGGATATTCCGCTCCAACTGATCCAAATCTTCCGGCATCGAATCAATTTCCATGCGCCGAAGCGAAGCAGCTTCATCAATCAGGTCGATAGCCTTGTCCGGAAGGAAGCGGTCACTGATATAGCGGCGTGATAAACGCACCGCTGCAATCAGCGCATCATCATCTATCTTCACACCATGATGCAATTCATACTTTTCCTTAATGCCCCGAAGAATAGCGATAGCGTCCTCTTCTGAAGGTTCACTCACAAACACCGGCTGAAAACGCCGCTCAAACGCCGCGTCTTTCTCAATATATTTTTGATATTCCTTCAGCGTAGTAGCACCAATCGTCCGAAGCTTTCCTCGAGCCAAAGCCGGCTTCAGCATATTCGAAGCGTCCAGCGCTCCATCGGTCGCTCCCGCCCCCACGAGCGTATGGATTTCATCGATAAAGAGAATGAACCGCTCTGCTGAACGCTCTACCTCTTTCAGAATGGCTTTCAAGCGTTCTTCAAATTCTCCTCGGAACTTGGCTCCCGCCAAGAGCGCCCCTAAGTCGAGCGAAATAATTTCTTTTTCCTTAAGACTTTCGGGAACATCACCCGAAACGATCCGCTGCGCCAAACCCTCCGCGATTGCCGTCTTCCCCGTACCCGCCTCACCGATCAGTACCGGATTATTCTTCGTGCGCCGTGACAGGACCTGCATCACCCGGCGAATTTCTTCATCCCGACCGATCACAGGATCCAGCTTTTCTTCGCGTGCCTGCTTGGTAAGATTAAGGGCATATTTTTCCAGCGCTTGATAAGTTTGTTCCGGTTCTTGACTCTCCACCCGTTGATTACCGCGCACCTCCTTAAGCATCGTCAAGACGACATCGTACCGCACCTGCATACTTTCAAGAGCCGACTTCACATGACTCGGCACCAAGAGTACAGCTAACAGCAAGTGTTCCGTCGAAACAAACGTATCGCCGATTTTCTGCATTTCTTTTTCAGCCTCAGCAAAGACCTGTGCCAAATGCGGAGCCAGATACAATTGGCCGATCGCCCCAGATTCAGCCCGCGGGAACTTATCAATCTCATCCAGCACGGCTCCTCGTACCACCTCGATATCTATCCCTAACTTTCCGATCACCACCGGCACAATAGAATCTTCCTGCATGAGGAGCGCATAAAGAAGATGCGCGATCTCCATCTGCGGATTATTGCGTGACAAAGCAATCTCCTGTGCGTGCCGGAGCGCCTCCTGACTTTTAGTAGTGAATTTGTTGATGTTCATAAGAAAAAAGATTTAAGATATAAGATTTTTGATTTAAGAATAAAATTCCTTTGATCTGTCATCCCGAGCTTGTCGAGGGATCTGCGTTTTCTCTTCATGATGAAGATGTATCGACCCGCTTGAAATAGCATCTATTCCCTTCTCCGTACTCCATCTTTCTTATTACTACTCTATCACCACAATAAAAAATTAGCAATCTCAGTACTAGAGTGCTAATTTAGGAAAAAGAAAAAGGCCTACTATTTTAGTAGTAGGCCAATTGGATCAGCTGATCCAAATTAAACGAGAAGTCGCATCGCGTCATCCACGCACTCTTCCATACTCTTGTCGGCCACGTACGCCGGCAGGAGCCACTTCGGAAGTGTCGGGCGGGCGAACTTGCGAAACTGCTGGGAAATGAGAAAGGTGACCCCTTCGTCATTCACCGAGCGGATATTGCGCCCTCGCACTTGCAGAAGATCGTTCATCACCCGCCAGTTCCAAACCGCAAACCGGCGCGATCCGTACCGACTAGCTTCAAACTGCGCTTCCGGTTCATAGGGATTGGGATAGGCCGGTCGGAGATAAAAAATGACCGGTGCAATGCGATTCGGGAGATCAACCCCCTCGCCGTACTGCGACACCGTCCCCACAAGCACATCGCCAACGCCATCCTTAAACCGCACCGCGGCTTCCCGTGCTGTCACCCCTTTGCCGTACGAAACAGCTTCAAGAGCTCCGCCGTTTAGTTCTGCTTCCGGACACATCCGCAAGAACCGCTGCCGTTCGTCTTCAGATACGAGCACCACGAGCGATCGCAACCCTTGCATGTTGAACTTGGCGACACTACGCGCTACAAGCCGGAGCGAACGTGCTACATCGCGATTACCACGACTGTCGTACGCAAGATCCTGCGTGTCGGTCGGCATATAGATACGCGTCTTCTCATGAGCAAATTCCGACTCAAGTGAAGTGAACGCGCCACGCAGCCCGGTTTCAAAACCGAAACATTCCGCGTCGCCGATGGTTGCCGAGTACGCGAGTGTCTTCTCCGGAAGCATGTGGTGGATGAGACCAGCGACATGATAATTCTTGATCACCAGTGCAAAGTCTTTCTTCCCGTCCTCGTACTCCGGATCCAGATACCCAAACGCATACGCAAGCGGCTTATGATCACCCTGCGGCAAAGAGAACTCCAGCGAGTTGATGTAACGTTTGAGATCCCGCGAGAGCACCTCGAATTGCTTCAAGAGATCGCGGTCGCTCACCGGATTGAGAATACCCTGCTTGAGCGAAGCATACATCGCTTCCTCAATCTTGCGTCGATCAATCCCGCGCAAAGTCCCAAGCAGCTTCTCCACTTCCGTCGTCCCGAGCGTCGAACGTTCTTGTTTCTTATTCCTTGTGATCGTAGAACGCACCAGCTTGAGGAACTGTCCGAGCGTTTCCGCTTCGTCGCCGAAACCTGAGTGTTCGAGCACGCCGATCATCCGCTCCAACTTGTGATTGGAGAGACGGTGCGACAAGCTCCCACGCACGATCTTGGCGATATTATGCGCCTCGTCAACCACCACAGCCCCCACGTCGTACTGCTTCCCGAAGAAAACAGCGCAGAGATAAAACGGGACCGTCGCAACAACGATCTGAGCACTTTTCGTGTCGTACTTCTGCTTGAGGTACGGACACGGAATCGCGCCCAGTGTATGCGTCTCGCCGCTTTGCTGGTGCACACGATGCGGACAGTCCTTGAGAGCCATGCACGGAATCTCTTCCGCGTTCACCTGTTCACCTTCGTAATAGAGACACTGATGCTCGCTTCGGCCGAGCATGATTTCAACCTCGGGGTGCATCAACTTCACCTGCTCTGCCTGCACTTTGTTCGAAACCAGGTAGAAGTTCACACGTTTCGGCTGACTCATGGCGCGCAAATACGCGATGCCAATGGCGGTCTTGCCGGTCCCGGTGGGGAGCTCAGTGACGACGGGGCCAAAAGAAGCGTTTTCGCCGATAAAGGCAAGTGCTGTTTCCTGCAGCGCTGTCGGCTGCTCGTACTTCTCGTACGGGAAAAACTGCATGATATGTGTTTGCATGTGCAAACTCCTCTTGGAAATGAACCATGACGCTGTTTCGCCCAGCACTTACGGAATGCACTTACACCATCAATGAATCGGATGATGTAAGTGCTGGGCTCATCAGGATAGGCACACACCTACCGACAGCGACCGAGCGTTCGTCATTAACGAAGAGGCTCGGTCCAGTAATTTACTATACACGTGCACTAGATGACCTAGCTCAACACGATGCTACTATGACAACCCCCTCTTGCGAAGAGATTGTCCTCAATATTCTCTTTTCGAAAATATTCAGGATGCTCGTACGTCTGCCGAAACAGAGAGGTACGAGCCATTGCATTGATTTAACACACAGTTCAGGACCGGAGAATACGTATCTACAAGTATCACCCTCTTGCGAAGATAATACCCAAAATATTCTGTTACCAAAATACTTTTGGTGCTCGCGCGTACTTTCGCAGAGACGCAAGCCAGCAATTCAGACCGCTCCAATTCAGTCCAAAGAAGTTCACGCCACAGTACGCCACAGTGCTTTACAGAAATACTCTGCTCTCTTGCGAAAGCGAAGTCTTAAATACACTTTTGCAAATGCACTTAAGATGCTCACACATCCGCCGAAACAGAGAGATGCGAGCCTTTAGAATAAAGCACCGATCCGAAGAAAACTATGCCACACGCTACGAGATTGGTACACCTTACTTTCTTTCGAAAGCAAAGTCTTAAACACACTTCTGTAAATGCGTTTAAGGTGCTCGTGCGTGCCGAAGTAGAGGCACGAGCCAATAAAGGACACTAGATAAAAATACCTAACAACACAGCATGCGACAAAACTGCATCTTTCACCTCACTCTCTTGCGAAAGCGAAGTCTTAAATACACTGCTTACAATGCATTTAAGTTGCTCGTACATGCTTGCACAGAGATACGAGCCAGTAAAAAACATTACTGCACTATGCATGACGGCACACTACTGTACCCCGCTCTCTTTCGAAAGCAGAGTCTTATGAACACTCTTGCAAATATTCATAAGATGACCGAGCGTGTATGAATTTATACAGAGACTCGGTCCATTACGCTACGCTACATGACCGTACGTTGCGCAACGGTATAGGAGATTATTCCCTTCACAATTTTCTCTTCCAAGAAAATTGTCCAAAACATTCTGTTTCTAAAATGCTTTGGATGCTCGTACGTACCGAAGCAGAGGTGCGAGCCAGAAACATAAACTACGACGGAGAGCAGTACGTAACTGGATGTAACTGGAATCACTCTACTCTCTTCCAAGAGAAGAGTCTTATGAACACTCTTGCGAATACTCATAAGATGATCAGTCGTACCGAGGCAGAGGGCTGATCCAGGAAAGGATCCAAGGTAACTTTTCGTTGCTTGACGAGACCCAACACTACCCAGTACATCATCCTTTTTCGAAGATGATGCCTTAAATACACTGTTCCCAATATATTTAAGGTGCTCGTACGTACCAAAGCAGAGGTACGAGCCAAAACAGGAAGCGAATTAGGATAACTTCTGTTAGCTCTACGGTAGGATACCGTATCAAAGAACGACTGTTTTCGCCGTTTCCGGCTCATCAGGCGAGACATACATCCCGCGAACAGCGAGCGAACGTCCGCCTTGGGCGGAGAGGTTCGCTCCAGTAATATAAAGAACTCGTGCGGAGTTTGGACTGCGTAATTTTACAAGTCCGAACTTACACTTCACAACCCCCTCTTACGAGGATGCTGTCCTAAACACTCTTTCACAAAAGCGCTTAGGATGACCGAGCGTCCGTCATTGACGGAGAGGCTCAGTCCAGAACACTTGTGGAAATTAGGTCAAAGAACAACGCTTAGCTTAAGTCGAAACTACTGTACAACCCCCTCTTGCGAGGATGTTGTCCTCAATACTCTCTTCTTGAAAGTATTCAGGGATGACCGAGCGTTGGTGGAGAGGCTCGGTCCACTAGGATACGCGAAAGTATAGGAAAGAAGAACACACGGCGCTGCATAACAACATTACAATCCCCTCTTACGAAGAGATTGTCCAAAACATTCTGTCACCAAAATGCTTTAGATGCTCGTGCATATTTTCATAGAGGTACGAGCCAATAAAGGACACTGGGTCAAAATACCTAACAGCTCAGCATACGACACAACTGCATCTTTCGCTTCACTCTTTTTCGAAAGCGAAGTCTTATAAAAACTCTTGCGAATCCTTATAAGATGATCGATCGTGCTGAAGCAGAGGATCGATCCAAAACAAAAATCCGCGAAACCGAATGTAGCACAAGAATACATTGCTATACTCTCTATACCCTGCTCTCTTTCAAAAGCAGAGTCTCAAGTATACTCTTGCAAATACACTTGAGAACTGCGGCAACCGAAGTCGCCGCAGTTGCGTGAGTGATATTAGTTCATCACTTCCCACTCGGCGACCCGGAACATCCCGAAGTCAGCCTTGGTGCGGAAAGAGCCCAAGCGAGACATGCGCCCCGCCTTGTCGAAGAGCTCGCGGGTACGGACGAGATCGAGAAGAGTGGTCTCCACCTCGATATCCACACCGACCCGCCAGCCGCTTCCGATCATGGGACGAGCGACGCACACGGCACCGCTGCCCTGATTGGCCTCGCCACGCCGGTAGTCGTCCGTATACGGCGTTCCCTTCCCGTCCGAACCCTGATCAACGAAGGGTAGGTGTTCATCGACGATGGTAAGGAAACTCGGCACGAGCGAACTCTTCGAAGTCGAGAGCTTCATGTTGCCCTCGTACTTGATGAACTTGCCGGCGCCGACCAGAGCAGCGTAGAGCATGTGCGACCAAATGCCGACCTTGCCGGTTTCCGGATCGCGCCAGAGCTCGTACTTCACCTTGATCTGCTCGGGCAGTGTCATCTGCTTCAATGCCTTCACCTTGTTGACAGCGTCCGGCGCAAGATCTTTGTTCAGCGCCATGACTTCAAACGGCGTCATGGTATTGATGAGGAGCGGCCGGATGCCCTCGAGGGTCAGCATGACGCGCTTGAGGGAGTCTTGTACTTGAGTGGCAGCTTTTGCCATGGTATTTCTCCTAAAGAAGGGTTGATTTGCCAAAGAACGGCTTGATCACAAAGAGTTATTGTGCCCCATGCACAGACTCAGGGATCAAGAGAAAATAGCATATTTACATATTTTTGTCAATACTAAAAGAGGCTTTAAAAAGCCTCTTTATCCCACTATTCAATATTCCCTATTCTCTATTCTCTTTTCCGCTACTTCCGCTCCTCAAGCCGGAGCTTTACATCCTTGGCGTCACCTTTATGCCACACTTTCAAGGTAATCTCATCCCCCACACGCTTGTCCCCGATCAGGTCTGTGAGCTGATGCTGTGCATCAATTTTCGTACCATTCACCTCAAGGAGAATATCGTTCTCAACAATACCCGCCTTATCCGCCGGTGAACCAGGAATCACCGCGAAGTCGGTCATTTTTTCTCCACGAATGACTAAGGCACCATGATCAAGCGGTAGCCCATTCTCTTTCGCAATAGCTTCATCTAGAATCAGATAGCGCACGCCAATATAGGGCGTTGAAATCTTCCCCGTAGTCTTCACCTCATCAATAACGCGCTTCACTTGGTTGATCGGCAGGGCAAAGGCGATATTTTCCGCCCCCTGTGCCATCGCAACATTTACGCCAATCACTTCACCAGACAAATTAAAAAGTGGACCACCGGAATTCCCTGGATTAATAGCGGCATCCGTCTGGAAAATTCCGGAAAGCTGTTCAGACTGACCACTCCTCGATGAGCCCGCATATACCTCGCGTTTTACGCCAGAAATAATCCCGCGAGTGACGGAATTAGCAAATTCCCCTAAAGGATTCCCGATAGCAATCACCGTCTGGCCCACCTTCACCGTATCCGAATCCCCCAAATCAAGTACCGGCAGATTCGATCCTTCAATCTTAAGTACGGCGATATCTTTATTCGGATCACGCGCGAGCACCGTCGCTGCATGTTCCTTCCCATCACTGGTGATGACGGTATACTCCGCTGTTGCATCGACCACCACATGCCGGTTGGTCACCACTAAACCGTCTTCCGAAACAATAAACCCGGACCCACTCCCTACCTGTTGCTTTTCTGTTCCTCCGCCCCCCAACCCTCTTTGTTGTCCGAAAGAACTACCAAATGGATCAAAGAAAAACGGGTTCTGGAAAAAATTCCGTACCTTTGGCACGTCTTTCGTAATCACAATACTGACGACACCTGGAGAATTACGCCCTACAAGATCCACCACGATAGTATCATCTTGCGAAGAAACTTCTTGACGACCTGGTTTTGGAAGTTCTCCAGTTGATGTTTCTTTTCCGGTTGAGAGCGTGGCCATGTGCTGTTTCAGCATAGCTGAAAAGAAAGGAGCCGTGGTTCCCCCAATGAAACCAAACACGGCAGCCACCAAAAGGAACATAAACAGTTTCAAGGAAGACCGGCTGTGGCGCTCCCAATCGAAAGCCGCTGAAGAAGCAGTAGCTGGCTTGATCGATTCTTTCATTGGTTCTTTCTCATTTTGAAAAGTATCCATAGGGTAATATATTGTACAAATTACACTCTGACTGTGAGATTAAAACAAGAGCAAAGAATTACCTTCTGTTTTCTCCATCAAATCCCGCTCAAAACGCTGCATATCGGCGTTCTTAAATTCTATACGCGCCTCCGCAGCATCCCAAACATATTCTCTCGAAAGAAGCAATGGTGGGGAAGCCCGCATCCGCTCAGTCAACCAATCAGCAACCGTGGTTTTCTTGGAAAAAATCTGTTTCAGACGATAGAGCGCCTTACCGTTTTCTTTTTTCGTTTCTTCCACCACAATAATATGGAACCCCAGGTCGCTTTCGATGATATCTCCGATCACCCCAACCTTCTGCGCTGCTACCGGACGCTGCAATTCTTGCGCTAAATCTGCCTGAGCGAACCAACCGAGTTCGCCGCCCTGCTCACGGGTACGCCCTTCTGAATATTTCTCCACGGCTTCTTCAAAGGAAGCTCCGTTCCGAATAGCCTCGCGAGCTTCACGGATACGCTGTTCCGCCTGAGTACGCGTATCCGACTCCTTCTGAAAAACCTCACTTAACCGCTCTTCATAGAGATTTGGAATGACTACTTTTTCTTCAAAATCTTTTAGCGACCACCCGTAGAGCCGCTCAAGATTCGATCGGATAGCTTCCTCGCTGCCGCCGTACTCTTCCAGCTTGCGCCGCACGCCATCACGCGCCGCTTCTTCGGTGACGACAATACCCTTCTCCTGCGCCAGAAGAGCCAACATGCGGTCTTCAAGCATTTTATTCAATACTTCCTTTTCTCGGACACGCAAGCGTTTTTTTCCTTCATCCGTTGAGAAATCGATCCGAATACCATATTGTGAAAAATCTTGTGTTTCATAAAAACGCCGCACCGAACGCATATTAGCGCCCAGTTCCTGGGTAGTGATCACATGCTTATACCCAACAATAACCAGCGGCAGAGGAAGTCTTTGCCGTAATGTTTCCCCTACCCGGTTTTCCGCAGGTAACATATACGCGAAGACAAGCAGTATGACCGCCACCAATCCCGCTATTCCTGCTACTGCCAAGAGCGCAGGCTTAAGGGTGATACTCCGATGTTTTTTTTCCTGCGTCATAAGGTAGTGCGACTAAAAAAGAGTTTCCACCATTTGTAATAGTTGGGAGAACGAAACTCGGCAGTGCGGCCCGTATCGATAGTCGGAATCAAAGCGTGTGCATCATCGGTTTCCGGCAAGGCTTTGATAATCACAACCTGTTCACCAGTCTTCTTCAATCCGAGCTTCTCCTTCGCTTCACGCTCCTGGAAATTCGCTGAAGAAAAATAGGTTATCTTTTCTCGTAACGTCGCGTTCTCTCGTTCAATCTGCTGCGCTTCGTTTTCCAGTTTTTCAATCTCCTGATCAATAGCCCACGTACGCTTGAGCGAACGATAGGAAGCGAACCCTACCCAGATCACCAGAAACAAGGCTCCCAGGAGTACTATTCGAAAGAACAATTTCTCCTTCTGCATATGCCTACGAATAGAGGAGCGGCGCCAACAAAAAAGCAATCATAGAAAGCGCTACCAATCCAGACGCGATCACCCAAAATATATAGGCCCGGCGATGCCATTTACGAAAGCTCATATCTCTCTTCTTTTCAGTCCGGTTACCCTTATAGGATACCAAAAAACGCTCTGCCGGGCAAAGCGTTTCACTGGTTCCTGTATCCATCTTCCGCTACTGAGCCTTTCTGACAGCCTGAATCATCGAACGTACATCCCCTAAATCAATATCCGGTTTTTTACGGATTGTTTTGAATTTTTTCGGCTGGATATGCTGCATCTGTGCGAGCGACATTGGTGCTTCTGTCGGTATATGTCGTTGTGGCTGCATATGCCGTTGTGACGGAGTACACGAACGTGTCAGAGAGGCAGTCGTAGTCATTGGATGCTGTTTTGATTCCATTTCTCGACGAGCCTTCGCCGTCGCTCGCTGATAATCTTTCAGACAGTCTTTACAGAAAGTGGGGCGCCCCGGTACAGGCTCAAACGGAACCTCGATATCGATACCGCACGTGGCGCACGCTGCTGGATACAACACCTTCTCAGGCACTTCATCACGCTCTGCCTCCGACGCTGCTGCTGCCAAAGATACTTCTTCTGACTCTGGTATTTCAATAACCGGTACCGGCTCGTGAGTAACGCTGGACGCCACTGTCTCCTCAACTGGCGGTGTATTGGTTAGCTCTTCTTGTTGCAGCGCTTCCTCTTTTTTCTTAGCCGTCTCTTCATGACCCGACCAGCGGATGAGGTTCGGTTGAAACTTCCGTGGGTCAAAAACAGGTGTTGGGGCATCCTTTTTCACTCCTTCAGTACCTATCAGTGGGTTCGAGGCAACCACGGGTGTCTCGGCCTGCACCGGTACAGACGCTTGAACCTTGGCTACCGACACTTCCGGTTCCCTTGCGGGTTTCTGGGGCACCACCGCTTGCGGTATCGGTTTTGGAACCGGCGTCACTGGGCGCGGCGGAGCAGCCACTGGTGTTACTGGCCGTGCCGCTGGCCGACTACTTATCACGGTTGATTTTTTCGGCACAGTAGCCGCCGGACGAGGAACCGCCCTGGGCGCTGGTCGTTCCAATGAACGTCGTTCTGCTGCACCACCACTATAGAGCGCCGCTTTTTCCTCTTCCGTTAACAAGCCGCTCCAGCGACGGATTTTATCTTCCACTTCCCCTTTGTTGGCAGCGTACCGTTCTCGAGAAATTCGAATGACTTTTTCGGCGTTTTCCTCAGTCTGATCCAATCGGATCGGCGGAAGAGAAACAGCACTAAAAGCATCCCCCGCAATACCATCAATCATGAGTTTGAGGTAAATATGGTACTTAGGGAGATTAACAATGTCATTCATGAGAAAAACAGGATCAAATTCTTTTTCAAGAAATTCCGCATCGGTCGCCCCAACCCGAAACGCGATGATGCTGCCTGCATTACCGAAAATAGCATCCCGTACTTTCTCATCAATCTGCGTCACGTACTGATTGGCCAAGACGAGATTGAGGTGATACTTTCTCGCCTCAGAAAGAATATTCGCGAATGATTCCGTAGCGAAATTCTGGAACTCATCGACATAGAGATAGAAATCTGCCCGATCTTCTTCTGGCATATCCACCCGGCCCATAGCCGCGAGCTGGATCTTGGTAATCATCATGGCCCCGAGGAGCGCGCTGTTATCTTCTCCAATACGCCCCTTTGAAAGGTTCATAATGAGAATCTTCCGGCTATCCATAGCCGCACGCACATCGAACGAGGATGTGGTCTGGCCTACAATATTCCGGATGAGCGAGCTCGAAAGAAACTGCCCAACTTTGTTCTGGATCGGCGAGATAACCTCTTGAAGAACACGGTCATTCCATTTGGAAAACTCATCCACCCAGAAACTCTTCACGACCGGATCTGTTACCTTTTCTACCACTCGTTCCCGATAGCCCTTGTCTACCAAAATACGCGTTACCCCTAAGAGGGTAGCCCCCGGGTATTCGAGAAGCGCCAAAATAGCGTTCCGTAAAATATATTCAAGCCGAGGTCCCCACGAATCTGCCCAGATTTTTTTGAATACACCCACCAAACCGGAAGCCACCAGGTGCCGATATTCCGGACCTACTTTTTCCATCACGTTAAAAGCGATCGGGAAATCCTGATCAGACGGGTTGAAATAGATCACATCGTTGATCCGATTGGCTGGGATAGCCTTGATCAGTTTCTCGGCCGTATCACCATGCGGGTCGACAAACGCCACGCCGTGGCCTTTTTGGATATCCTGAATCACCAGGTTCTCAAGGAGATTGGTTTTCCCCATACCCGTCTTCCCGATCACATACATGTGTCGGCGACGGTCGTCCATCTTGATACCAAACACCCGCTCCTGATTACGGAAGTTCGTTTTGGCGAAAAAAGCAATGTCATCTTGCATGCTCATAGGGTTCTATTCTTGTATAGGCAAATTGGCAGGTGCGTTCCCGCGCTTAGCCGAAACCCGCATCATGGTTGGGGCCACTACCGACATATCCGGCAGATGGAATACCGTTGCCATTTCTTCCGAGCTTAAAATAAAACGGGTTTCCTGAGGAGTGCTATCCCGACTGATATAGCGCTGGAAGAGACGCCGTTGTCGAAACCGCAATCGTTCCTGGGTCATAACATAGTTCGCGTAGGTCTTGGAATCATCATTGGGTTTGAAACCGTTCATATTCTGGTCCGAAAACTGCTTGATGCCTCCGATGAAGGATGAGACGACCGTTTTGGAAAATCCATCACGCCGGCCGAGATACACCATACGCATACGCACCTTGTACTGCTGTTTGCCAAGATTCGCCTGCAGCGCTTTCAAAACATCTTTTTCACCCGGTGTCAGACGAAACTCAACCGGCTGCTCGTCCTTCTTCTCTTGCTTGTAGGAAAAAAACTCCGGTTCGTTCGCCAAGACGCCCGCTGGAAGATTACGGATCACATCCCACATATCCATAAAGAACATCCGAAAGACTCCGATCTCTTCGGGCTTCTCTTTGCCGAGAAATTTATCCACGGTTTTCTGGAGCGCTTCGCGGGTAGCTTTTTCGCCCAATGGGGTGGTGATGAACTGTAACCAGAGATGCTGTCCCGGTCCGAGCTTACCCATTGTCTCGATCAAGCCAGACACCGGATCAATCATCTTTCCGGTCACGGATTCCTCAAAATATTTGTAGGTGCGAATCGGATAGAGATCATCTTTTGTCACTTCGAAATCCGTTCCCCACAGGTCCCAGTCCTTATTAGGAATAGTCTTCGGTATCGCCCGTACATAATCCGGCACTTCGATAATCTCCACATCCGGATACTGGGCGTAAAAATGCGCTTCGACGAGATTACGGAACTGTGCCTGCGTACGGATATAGAAATGCACGGTTCCCTCAGTACTCACTAATTCCAGACTAAACGACACAGGAATAAATCCCTTGATATACTCCTCGATCGCTGTGGGAGAAGTGATGACACCCGCCAAACCCGCAAAGATGGATTCCATAGGTTGCGGACTCTTCTCGATATCGCGCGGCGGGATAATCTCGAGCAGTATCCACTTCACATTTGAAGCCCATTTTCCCCACACGTACTGCATCCAGAGAAGCAAAAAAATCCCATACAGCAAAGGCGGGAGTACAATAAACCACACGTCAAGAAAAGCAGCGAAGCCTTGCCCCATGCCGCTTACTGCGTTGAGCAAGCTGGAAACGAGAAGATCCATGTTCGAGGTTTCTGTATGTCAAAGGAGAACCATTGAATATCGAGCCACCAGAAAAAGATGACTCCTACTGACCCCTGTATGGGGTAAGGATATACTTCTATACCCTCCTGATACCATTGTACCTGAAAGTCTACTTTTTGTCCTTGAGGGTATAAGCATTCCTCCCTACTCGACCAAAATACGTATTCAAATTGATTACAATCGTTGATTTTTTCACCTGACGAATCTTGAGTACGCGTTCGAGAATTTCTTCACGCGAAAGCGGTCCTTTAGCTTCTCGCAGAATATCCGTAATCACATCCTTCACCGTGCCTTTTGTATACCCCCAATCAGAAAGAGCATAGATTCCACGACCGACTAAAACAAAACGCTGGTCTTTGATGAGTTCGTTATGTACGGTTTGTGGATGACTCTTTTTCTTCTTAGCTCCATGCAGACCATATTCATCAATCAGCTTGGCAATGTCACGAAAGTGCAGCGGCCGGGCCGAAGTCTTGAGCACTAAGTGTGCCTTTTCACGCATCCCTCGAGGTTTGATTTCACTCCATTCAGAAAGACCCCATTTCCCAAAGACGTTCTGTTGTACACACTTCGAAATAAGCAAAAAATGCAGGAGACGATCCTTAGAAAAACCTTCCACCTGTTTCGCAAAGCGCCCATACAACTCTTCGAGCGAGAGTGCTTCTTTGGAAGCCGTGAGAATAGCCACTACAGCATCATGAATTTCTTTCCACTCAGAAAAAAGAAACCCGTTCAGGAAACATACTTCCTCACGACTCTCATCTTCTTTCTCGGTACCACAGGCAGGCAAACTTTCTAAGAATACCGAAAGAGCCCCTTGTTCAGAGGCGTCTTTACCTGCAAGCTTTTCAATCAAATGATCCGCTTTCATGACTCCGCTCCGTTCTTCCAAAGCCGCCTGAATATGTTCTGTGATTTCGATGACTTCCGGATACTCCTTATGTGATGCAATCAGAGTAAGAGCACTCCCCACAACCTGGCGTACTCGCTCACGCGTAATGCCATACTGCTTTCCAATTTCTTCCAATGTCCGCACCTTACCGTCCTTCACACCAAAGCGGAGTTTTACTATCTCGCGTGAACGCACCGGCAGACGCTCCAAAAGAAGCTCCAGTGCTGCTTTATAAGAAAATGTTTTTTTGTCCACGCTAGTGTTTTTTGATGCCATAGTGTTTTCCGTCAATGAGTAGTCAGTAAAAAGCCTTTTCTTAATCTCAATATTGTCATGAAACATTAACACACAATCATAAAAAATGTCAAGGGTTGACGGAACACCCCGTCTTCTGTCAGCCTATTCTTCCATCATACAAAGCCCGCAACTTTCTTTTTATACGATAAAAAAATAACTTTTTCTCTTCCTATTTGCATGCTTTAGAGAAAATCATTATAATGATGTCAATGAAAATAAAAAGAAAGCTCAGTACCGAGAACGTTCTTACGCATCGGGAAAAACAAAAAAACTATGACGCAGTATTCATCAGACATTCCCGAACTTGAAGGCCTTCCAGAAACCGAGCGCACTCAAAAGATTCAGGCGCTGCGTGATATGGTGCAAAGCGCTGAAAAAACTATCCAGAGTGCCAAGGCCATGCTGCTTCAGCTCGAAGGCAAAAAGAAAGCTGGCCGGCCTCGTAAAGTGGAAAATGAAGCTGACGGCACCGTCATTGAAGGCACCTTTGATGGTCAAATCATGACTGGTACCGATGGCAAACAATACCCTGTTCCTGCCAATTACGCTTCCAAATCCAAGTTAGTGGAAGGCGACATGCTCAAGCTCACCATCACCCATGATGGCATGTTTATTTACAAACAAATCGGTCCAGTTGAGCGCCGACATGCTCTTGGCGTCATGACTCAGGATGAAAACGGTAATTACTACGTCCTGGCTAATGGCAAGCCCTACCGAGTCCTCCTCGCCTCTGTCACTTATTTCAAAGCCCTTCCTGGAGACGAAATCGCTATTGTTCTCCCGCGTGACATTGAAAGCAACTGGTCAGCCATCGAAAACGTTATCGAACGCGGTGCTCACAAAGATTGGCAGAATGATTTTCAAAAAGCGACCGAGGCCAACGAAACTATGAATGCCTGGAAAGACGATTTGAAAGATATCGCTCCGGCTCCTGCAGCACCAAAAGCCGAAACCCCGGTAAGCGATCCTTCTCTCCTCGATAGCTGGGTACGCGATATGGAAGAAATCGAAAAAGAAATCCGTTCCGAACGTCCGACTTCACCTACCTCTCTTGAATAAGTACTTCTCTTAAATGGAGAGAATTCTCTTCTAAATTGTAATTGCAGCATCATGAAACTTTCTTATCGCGATCTTCTTTTCGCCGCCATCAACGGCGCTTTTATCGGCATCCTCGCACCATTCATCTTTGCTAATCTTTCCGTTAAACTCCCCGTTTCAGAGATCATATTCGTTTTTCTACTCTCCCTCTTCTCCGCCATTGGTGTCGCTGTAGGCTATTTTCTCTCGCGCCTTAAACCTTTCTTCTTTGAGTTAGCCAAATTCGGACTCATCGGAGTCACCAATACCGTTATCGATCTCGGTCTGTTCAATCTCTTCATCTATTTCAGCCATGTTTCCGATGGCTACATGGTGAGTGTTTTCAAAAGCTTCTCTGTTCTGGCAGCTATCGTCAACAGCTTTGTGTGGAACAAATACTGGTCTTTTGCCAAAAAAGATAACGACAATGTCGGCGAAGAATTCACTCACTTCCTCGCCGTTAGCCTCGTCGGCCTCCTTATGAATGTGGGTATTACCAGCTTCGTCGTCAATGTGCTTTCGGCACCTGCTGGCTTCTCAGACAAGGCCTGGGCGAATGTTGGCGCCCTCATGGCTACCATACTGGTACTCACCTGGAACTTTGTTGGCTACAAATTCTTTGTCTTCAAGAAGAAAGAAAATTAAGGGAAGGATTTTTTTTCAGCCTCCTTACAGGAGGCTTTTTTTCTTCCCCAAAAACAGGTACAATAGCGTAGCCTTTTCCCTGCGGTCTTGCCGCAGGAACAAATGAGGAAAGTTTGAAAACCGTTGGTTTTCAAGGTAGACTAGAGTCGCAATGGAAACTCTCAAAAAAGGCTGGCACTGTGCCTATCAAACTCACTATCACATCGTCTTTCCCGTCAAGTATCGCAAAGCCCTCCTCGACGAACCGGTAGTGACAACGCTCAAGCACCTGACCAAAACACTGGAAGATTGCTACGAGTTCGAAATGGAACAACTTGGTTGCGACCAAGATCATATCCATCTCCTGTGTAGTTTTCATCCAAAGTACAGTATCGGACAATTTGTACGTCTGTACAAAAGCAATACGGCCAGAGAACTCTTCAAACAACATCCCTACATCAAGAAAAACCTCTGGGGTGGAGAGTTTTGGTCAGACGGTTACTATGTAGCTACCGTTGGAGAAAGAGGAAGCTGGCAAGCGGTTGAAAAGTATGTCAGAAATCAGGGTGTGGAACCTGAGGCAGTCCAATTGCGACTCCTCTAGTTCATACCCTGTGCTCTTGGCACAGGGTTGTTGATTGAAACCTGATACATTTACTTACTTTTCCTCAAAAACTCAGTAACTCAAAGCTTGTTAGCTCTCGTTATGTCTACTACCCTCTATCGCAAGTACCGACCCCAGCATTTCTCGGATGTGATCGGCCAACAACCGCTCGTCCGTACCCTGGAAAACGCCCTGAAACTTGGGCGTGTTGGCCAAGCCTACCTCTTTACCGGGCCGCGTGGTACCGGAAAAACCACTCTCGCTCGTCTTTTTGCGAAGGCCGTAAACTGTAGCTCGAGAAAAGGCGCTGAACCCTGTGATACCTGTGAACACTGCCGCCTCATGCAAGAAGGACGTTCGCTCGATGTCATTGAAATCGATGCGGCTTCGCATACGGGCGTTGATAATATCCGTGATCTCCGAGATACCGTAAAGCTCCTCCCGACTACCGGTTCCCATAAGATCTACATCATCGACGAAGTACACATGCTCTCAACCGGTGCCTTTAATGCCCTCCTCAAAACCCTCGAGGAGCCACCAGCGCACGTCATTTTCATTCTTGCCACAACGGAAATTCACAAAGTTCCAGAAACCATCCTTTCGCGCTGCCAACGCTTTGATCTCTCACGTTTTCCAGTCAAAAGCATTGAAGAAAAACTCGCTCGCATCGCCAAGGCCGAACATATCAAGGCGAGCCCGAGTGCTCTCCGTACCATTGCTGAAATCGCCGAAGGCGGCATGCGTGATGCCGAATCCCTCCTCACTCAAGTAGCCAGCCTCGCCGATGGCGCTATCAGCGATGAAACGGTCGCTGTACTCTTCGGTTCTTCACAGACTGAGAGCCTGATTACTCTCGCCACTCACCTGGCTGATAAAGACCTGTTTGCCGCGCTCCGAATGATCACTACTCTTTCAGAAGAAGGGCGCGATCTTTCCATATTTACTGGTTCATTCCTTGATTTTCTTCGTCGCGTACTCCTCATGAGCGCCGCCCCAAAAGAAGCTACCTCGCTTTTCGAAGAACTCGCTGAGACCGAACGCCAAGCATTATCTGATCTTGGGAAGCGTTTCGCTCCTCGCGATATCGTCCGCATGCTTGAGCTCTTTCAGACTGCCAAACGCGATGCCCGCAACAGCTCAACCCCGGAACTCTCCCTTGAGATTGCTATCGTCAAAACGCTCGACCCAGTCGAGGTATCCGCAATCCCCCCGCAACCGCCAAAATCAAGCGCGACTCCCCGCATTACTCCCTCCTCGTCTTTCCCGCCCAAAGCCGCTCCCACACCAACACCCGTGGTACCGATTACAGAAGAATCTGTTGTCTCGACAGAACCAGCTGCATCAGCACCCGCCGCAGAGCGCACGCCAGAGACGCATGAGCCTACTACCTTCTCCCTCGATGAGATCGTCCTTGCCTGGGCCAGCATTCTTGAACAAACGAAAATTCTCAATGCTTCGCTCGCGCTCGCGCTGGTCCAAGCCAAACCAGTAGAAGTTCACGGAAACACCCTTATTCTGCGTACTCGGCACAATTTCCACAAAGAACGTCTCGATGATCCGCAGAGCCGATTGACGCTGGCGCAAGCCTTTGGTAGGATTCTTTCGTTCGAGCCGCAGTTCAAAGTTATCCTCGAAAGCTCTTCCGAGCGTCATTCCGTCGCGACACAATCCGATCCTTCTCTAGTATCCCAAGCTATCAAAATGCTCGGCGGCCGAGTGATAACAGAAAACAATTAACCACTAATAAAAAACAGGTAAGGCAGTTGGTATTTCATGTTGATTGTTTATTGATGCCTGTTCTCTGATTTGGGGAGTAGCCAAGTGGTAAGGCAGGGGCCTTTGAAGCCTCCATACGAAGGTTCGATCCCTTCCTCCCCAGCATTACAGATTTTTTTCAAACAAAAACGGGAGTAGTAGTAACTCCCGTTCGAGTAAGTGGCTCATCAATCCAATGCAGCCTTAATCTTAAGCTGGCCACCTCCATCGCAGAATAAGACCGGTATCATGGCTGGCATAAACCGCCCCCCATGCGTGAAATAGTATTGGCGTTGCAAAACATACGCCTCCACCTCCAAAGCAAGGTCTTCCTGACACTCCCATGCATTGTCTTTGAACGACTTCCCTGCTAACCACTGGTAATAGTGCACCAATTCGTGTAGCAGGAACGCTTGGTCAAGAGGGCTCTGGAATACATCCAGGTGTTCACTTATTTGAAGCCTTCCTTGATCCCAAGCAAAAAATGCCACCGGGCCACCGTAGTCTCCTCCTCCTGCCAGCGTTTCCGGCGAAACGAATTCGATGCTGGGAAGTTCAAACGTGACGGCATAACCAGAATGATGAGCAATCCAGACCAGCATATCATGCATAATCTGTTCCAAATCCTCTTGTTGGTACACAGAAAGCTTGTGTTGACCCACAAGAGTGATACGTGCTGTAACATCTACGGGGTAAACAAAGAACAGAGCAATCCATAAGACTATAAAGCGGGGCATGATCAGTCTCCCTTCTTGGTAACATTGACCACGACCAGTGTATCACAAATTCCTCTCGTGTAAAGGATATTTACTGGTTTAAATATATTCTCGATGTCCATTAAAAAGTCTGTTTGAGTATCCCACCAAGAAGAGCTACTCTACAGGAGTTTTTAACCCTATTCAGCAAGACTGAACTAGGCTTTATCTTAGTGAATATTCCTAGTGATAACAGCCCTATCCTGCCACGTACTTCTTTCCTCTTCACAACAAGACACACTATACTGAAAGACAGAAAAACCTGAGCTATGACCAAAAAGCTTATCCTTATTTTTCTCTGTATCGGAACCCTACTCGGAGGATACCTGCCCCTTCTCTGGGGTGGCAGTACTTTTTCTCTCGCTTCAGTGATCTTGAGTGGCATCGGCGGACTCGCCGGCGTGTATACTGGTTATCGTCTCAGTCAAACATTTGACAATTAGTTTATCCGCTTCACTCCCTTTTCAAGTTCGCTGATCTCACTGAATCGTGTTGACAAAACACCCTATAAACGATAGAGTTACCTGGTCGGTTACTCCCGACTTTTTCTTTTCCAATTGAGCTTACCTCAAGGAGAAAGCCCATGCATAAGAAGCACCGGCACATGTCTATTCCCAAGGCACCAATCCAGATCATCGATTCCCACGGCCGGAAGATCAACATCGACCCCCAAGAACTCGGGATCACTTCGCACAGCGGTCATGATCCGCTCACGCGCAGAAACGCTCATTCGATCCAGACGTTCCGTTTGGGCGACCAGATCGGGATTGGCACGCAGCACTCGCTCGACAGCGGCTTCGGCATCGCAGCCACCCAGGCCGAACTCAACGTTCTGGCCATCAACCTGCTCCAGTCCCAAGGCTGCCGCATCATCGACCGGAACGGCAAAACTTTGTCGGTCGGCTAAGTTCGAGAATCACGCTTCTCGTTCTACAAAACCAGCGAGTCACTTACAGTGACTCGCTTTTCATTACCAAAAGAATTTGAACGAGTGTAGGTAAAATCAGGGTACATACCCCGCGGCTTGCCGCGGAAGTCAAACGAGTCTTAACTCGTTTGAGTGTCCGGAGCTTGCTCTGGGGTGATTACCTGTTATTTTTTTATACAAAAAGACTCCTGTCGGAGAGCCTTTTATAATCTTCATATTCCTTGCGCTGACTATCTGAGCTTCGCCAGATCGAGCTCCTCATCAATACGGATCTGCGCCACAAAATCCGGCACGTGCGATACCAGTATCATGGCACCCTCATATTCGTTAAGAGCCTGTGCAATTACCGGTAAATGACGGAAATTGATATGGTTCGTTGGCTCATCCAGAATAAGGAGCTGTGGGCGCTCAATCACCAAGCGAGCGAACAAGAGAAGTCCTTTCTGTCCTTCCGAAAAGCTCGCTACCTTATGATTCAAAAGTTCAGCTGAGATAAGGAAGCTCGCCGCAATCCGATAGATATCTTCCTTGGTCCCTTGCTCCATAACCTCTTCTAGCGCCTCAAATCCTGTCCGATCAAAATCCAACGTGGAAAAATCCTGCCGGTAATAACCCACGCGTACCCCTGGTGTGATATCCGCTCGCTCAGTATTTCCAGAAGCCAGTTCTTCAAGAAAGGTGCTCTTACCGATACCGTTCGGCCCTGAGACCAAAAGATGCATTTTCTTTTTCAGCGTCAGATCTATACCTTTCACATTGGCTCCGAACTCGCCCACTAATGACACGGTCTTCAAGTGCACAATCGGCCCCACGATATCCGGGAACGGAATCTCGAATTCCGGTAATGCCTTGTCTTCTCGGCGAATTTCCACTTTATTCTCTTCAAGCTCTAGAGCGAGATCACGCATGCGCTTGGCGACCGCACGCAGCTTCCCGCCTTTATTCGCAAACACATTGGCCTGATCCTTTTTCTCGCGTATCGTCCGCTCAAGGCGCACGTTCTCGCTCTGCTCTTTCTCGATCCGCCGTTTGATTTCTTCAACAACATCGTAATAGTCGCCCGTATACTGTTCAATCGTATGCGTATGCACATCAAGATACAGAACGCCGTGCGTGAAAGCATTCAAAAAATCCGCATCATGAGAGATCACTAATACCGTCTTTTCGTAACCAATGAGAAAGCTCGTCAAGTGAGCAATACCTTCGTAGTCGAGATTATTCGTCGGCTCGTCGAGGAGCAAAATATCCGGATTCTGAATAAGCGCCGAAGCCAATAAGAGGCGCGCCTGCTGCCCTCCCGAAAATTCATTCATCTTCTTATCAAGCGGCGGCATAGGTAGGTTAACGGCGTCCAGTACTTCCGCGATCAACTTCGGGAGATTCCACTGTTTTTCAGTAAAAAATTGTTCAAAGAATGCTTCAACCGTGAACCCTAATTGATCACGCGGTATCGTTTGGCGCCCAATTGCCACGGTGGCATGCTGATCTATCGACACCCGACCTGCCTGAGGCGTGAGTTCTCCCATGATCAATTTGAACAGTGAGCTTTTTCCCGCCCCGTTCTGACCCATCAACGTTAACTTAGCGCCATTACGCACCGCAAAGCTTACCTCTTCGAGAATCGGCTTTTTGTGCCCATACTCAAAAGACACCTTCTCGAACCTCAAAACCACATTATCCTTCGCCATATACACTTCCTTCTACAAACAAAAAAGCCGTCTCTATCGGCAATGAATACCATTGTGGCATAAAAAGTAAAGACTGACAATTATCCGCTATTGCCGCTTGGTTTTTGGTGATAATCCGCTCGTAACAATACGAAACAAGTAGTCTTCAAAACTCTGCACTCCATCGAGTTTCATTTCCGCTACTCGCCCATCAGCCAATAACAGAATATGGTCCTTTTTCATGCCATGTGCTAACTCGGGCCGCGGATGTTTTCCTTCGCGCGCCTCCTGCTCATCCTGCACCCATTCTTCCAGAAAAATTTCTTGACTGCCATCCTGGACAAGTATTCCCTGGGCATCTACTTTCGGGAGTATTTCTGGATACAGCGTTTCTTCCAAAAACTTTTCGGCCTCTGGACGAATCTTCTCAAACAATGGTTGAAAATCAGCTCGAGAAAATCCAAGCTTTATACCCCTCTGAATAATATTCCGCTCTAACTCATCGACAATTTCGTTTCCAAGAGAAAACAGAAGTGCCTGAGCTTCTGGAGTCAGGGGTTTTATGTGCCAACCTGGTTCAATACGGTGAGTGGCAAATTCAGCACGCATACCCGAAGACCATCCCCGAGGCTGAGGATGACTTTCTGCAGGATGACCGCTGAATTGACTTTCAAAAGCATCCATAATTCTTTGTTACTAGTTTACCACATTTCTTCAAAAGTATCTTATAACAGCTTAAATAAATTATTATTTTACTATTGACAAATATTAAAAAAAGGTATATAATATACATTTAGTACCTTAAAGGGGTCCCCCTCGGGGGGCTTTAGGGATAACAATTCTGGCTGCACGTTTGCAGCTTGCCCGTTATCCCGGGCTCAACTCTAGGAGAATCCTCATGCGAATTCAAAAATTTCTGCGCGACACCGCGCTGGCACACCCCGAAGCGACACTCTGCCTTCTCAGTCTTGCGCTGCGTCTGCAGGGGTACCGGCTTGTGGTCATCGACCCCGCCTTCCCAGCTCACGCCCTCTTGGCGCAGAGCTTCTACCGTCTCCGCGATCAGATTTTCGCGGAGAAGTATGAATGGGAGGAACCGCGCGGCCTGGAACGCGATCGCTACGATCGTGCAGCCAAATTCATCGTTGTCGTCAAAGATGACACGGTTGTGGCTGGCTGCCGCATCATCCACAAGAGCCTGCTTAATGGGCCACTTCCTATGGAAGAAACCCTGAACGAAGCTGGCCAAACGATGATCGACCCCAGCAGGGCGGTCGAGATAAGCCGGATGATCAACAATTCCGGAAGCCGTCTCGTCTTCGATGCACTGCACCTCAAGGTACGGCAGTATCTCGAAGACGGCGCGCTCGAAGCCTTCGCCTCGACCCGGCGCGACTACCTGGAGAAGAAGCTCGAGCGCCAGTTTGGCAGTGAGCACTTCCCTCGCCTCCCCGGCAGTATCAAACAGCGGGTCGGTAAAGATGGTCGCACCTACGAATTTGTCCCTCATTGCATCCTCATTTAATCTGAGGGAAATCATGAGGCCCCTTCCTCCCCCGTCCGGTTGATACCAGACGGGGGTTTTATCTATAAACAAAAAAGAAGAATTATTTTTGTCTTCAACCAACAACAGAGATGTACCCTCAAGAACGCTAAACTCAAAAAAAACAAATAATGTTTATTTTGTTTCATAGCAAACCACTGGGTATTAGACTGGCTTTTACCTACACTCGCTCAGAAACGAAAGCTTACTTTCGCTTTACTCCCTTCGTTGGGTAATAAAAATCCCCCTCCGGTTCTACCAAAGGGGGTTGCTTCTCACAGGAACGGAGAGCATCAATACTGCTCGGCCGCATGCCGGATGATACGCTGAGTCAGAGTGGCGTACATGCCCATAGAGTAGGCATACCACCAGACGCACGGAAACAAAGGGGCCAATGAGACCGAAGTATACGCTTTCATCAGTATCCTCCTCGAACGAATGAAGCGCTTTCAGTATACTCCAAAAAAGACACTTCTTCTAGCAGAAAAATCCATTTCTTCAAGAGGATACTAAAGATCATTCCCTGAATAGGAAAGATCGAAGCTCTTGTTGATGAGCGGGAAATCGGGAACAATATCGCGCAATAAAACGTGAGGGAAAATTTGCCAATTGATGAATGAGGTATCGCGCACTTTGACACGAGTCAATTTCCCAGCTGCATCTGTGGCTACAAACGTTACAATATCACCACGCCACCCTTCTACCATACCTACGGCCATAGCCTCTCTCGGAAGTACCGGAAGAGCTGTTTTTAATGCTGAGGTTTCAAAAGGCAGTAGAGCTAACACCTGATTCAAGATACGGAATGATTGATATACCTCTTTCACCCGGACAAAAAAACGAGCATGTACATCTCCGTGTTTCTCGGTAGCCACCGCAAACTGCACGGCTTCATACGCCGCATACGGGTAATCCACACGCGCATCTATCTCGTAGCCCAGGGCTCGGGCCCCGACTCCAATCACTCCATAATCATCCGCGATCTCCTTATCCAATCGGCCCGTTTCTTTCAAACGATTATAAAGAGAATCCGAGTCCTTGGCTATTTCTATCACCTCCTTAAAATCAGCTTCCAATAATTCAAGATCATCCTGAAGGGCATCCACGAGCGCTTCTTCAATGTCTCGGTTTACGCCACCAAACGCAATCATCCCTCGAGAAAAACGGTTTCCCGTAAGGCGTTCGTTCCACTGCATCACCCGTTCACGCAAGCGAGCTCCGTGACTCCCTCCGAATGAAAAACCCGTATCGAGCATAATGAACCCGATATCATTGAAATGATTGGCTAGGCGTTCCAGTTCTGCACATACCATACGAATCAGCTTCGCTCGCTCAGGCACGCGGACATCTGTCAAAGTCTCAACAGCCTGGGCAAATACTAACGCATGATGCACCGAGCTATCCCCGGAAATATGCTCTGCCAAAGAAAGCGTTTTTTCCAAGGGCAGCGTTTCAAAGAGTTTTTCTGTCCCTTTGTGCACATACCCCAACTCAGCTTCGAATTTCACTATTTCTTCGCCCAGAGCACTGAAACGGAAATGCCCCGGCTCGATAATCCCTGCATGGACCGGTCCGACGGGGATCTGATATATCCCCTCTCCCACTACTCCTTCCACTTCCGTCACCGTATCTTCAGTGGGCAGTGGAAAACGGGTATCCCAAGCAGTATCTTTGCGCAAAGGATAGAACTCTTTCGGATAGTGTCGATGCAAAATAATACGATCTGGCTTAGGATGCCCTACCGGTTCAAGTCCAAACAAACTCTTTATTTCCTGTTCATACAATGAGAAGCTTTGGCTCACAAAAACCAATGATGGGAAAGTACAAGCATAGCGATCCACATCGATTTCCAAGACCACAAACACGGGCTCTTTGGGTAAGCCAAAAATATACCGGATCACAAAATCTCTTCCAGCCTGCCGTTCATCCGTGGCTACGACAGTCTTAAGATGCAGACCGTGATCTGCCAGAAGCGTTCGGGCTACACCAGGCAAGAGTTCCTGTGCTACCGTTACCACTAACAGATTCCGTTCCGTTTTTGAAGGAAAATGATCGAGACCAAGACGAGAAAGAAGGGAGTGCGTATCGTGCATAGAATCAGTGTGGAAAAAATTATTTGAAATTCACCATATCAGCAGCGCCAGAAAGAATAGCTAAAAGAGGTTCCGGCACGGAGAAGCTCAAGAAAAGATAAAGGCCTGCCAGCGCTATAAGCGGAAACAGTGTCAGCCAATTAGCCTCGCCTCGCTCAATACCCTCTGGCAATGGTCCAAAAAGCATCGGCGAAACATGTCGAAAAAATCCATAAAACACGACTGCTAGAGCTATTACAGCCGTTCCCATAACCAAGAGATGTTCGTTTGCTCCAGCTGAAAGGATCAAGAATTTTGAAAAGAACATTCCGAAGGGCGGCAAACCGGAAATCGCCAAAAATCCGCCGAAAAAGAGCACACCTGTTACTGGCAAGGCACGAATCACACCCGAAACGTAGGCAAACTTTGTAGAACTAAAGCGAAGCAGAATGTTTCCGGCTGCCAAGAAGAGGAATACTTTGGAGAGCGCGTGGTAGAGAATATGGAAAAATGCCGCCACCGTGCCTACTCCTCCAAAGCCAATACCCAAGGCCACAATGCCCATGTGTTCAATACTCGAGTAAGCCAACAAGCGTTTATAGCTCCGTTGCGTAAAAATAATGAGTGCCGCCAACACGAGCGAAGCAAGACCGAAATACATGAGGAGTGTTGAAGTAAAAGCCGTTCCTAAAGAAAGGTCCACGAGGCCCTTGAAACGCAAGATTGAGATCAGTGCTACATTGAGCAGTACTCCGGAGAGGAGAGCAGAAATCGGCGACGGAGCCTTGCCATGAGCATCCGGTAGCCACGTGTGCATTGGCACGAGACCTACCTTGGTTCCGTAGCCGACCAAAACGAACAAAAAAGCTACCTTCGCTACCATTGGATGAAACTCTGGAGCCGCCGAACGCAGATCCGCCCATGTCATTATGCCACCGCTCGCAATTTCATTCGGAAGTGAAAGAAACAGCAAGGTTCCTAAAAACCCTACCAACAGCCCCAGTGAATTGATGATGAGGTATTTCCAGGCAGCTTCCGTAGCTGTTGGTTTGTTATAAAAACTGATAAGAAAAGCTGTCGCTAAAGTCGTCGCCTCAATAGCGATCCACATGAGTACCGGATTCGCAGCACTCGATGCCAAGAGCATAGCAAAAAGAAACAACTCGAAAAGTATGAAAAATTGTTTTACCCGGCGCGGTCCCACAATCCCCTTCGCAACCTCATGACGCAAATACCCGATCGCATAAAACGCCACAAAAAAACCAATACTGGAGATAATCAGAGAGAGGAGCGCTGAAAACGCATCAAAAGCCAAGTACTTCCCCACCGAAAGAGTCATCCCTGACTCAAAGCTCATGAGAATATCTGTGTAGAGTACGGCGCTTATAATCGCTGCTGACCCGACCACACGTTCGATAAGGCGAACCTGACCAGGCTTGAGTGAGAAAAGTATAAAAGCAGCCAGGAGCGGAGTCGCAATAAGATAGACAAGCAGCATAGAATGTTGATTATTCGGTAAGACGTTTCAGATCAGCGGTAGACAACGTACCGAACTGACGGTAAATCATGCCCAAAAACATAGATGCAATAACCATCCAGATCACAATATCAAACAAGGTTCCAATCTCCAGAGGCAACGGATGGTGTAGACCGAAAAAGGCCGCGAATAAAACGATGCTATTCTCGAGCGAAAGCATACCTACCATCTGAGTAAATACTCCGCGACGATTAATCAACAGAAAAATAGAAATAAAGATCAACGAGATATTGAGAGCCACCGAAACAAATGCCTGCGGGTATAAGGTAGCAAGAGGAAGGAATACCTTGGAATAAGAAAACAGAACAAGCCCTGTCAGGACAAATAGCGTAAGTGGCGTGCTTAGATAGTTGGTAGCACTCGCTGCCGACGAAAGCTTACGCAAGACCTTACCAAAAAACACTGGCGCGATGACTGCCTTTACCAAAAGCGTAATAGCTCCTACTAACATAAGACTGCGTTCATCTTCCAGAAAACCCAGAAAAAAGAGCGTCCCAGCCACAGCAAATGACTGAAGCGCATAGAGGCGCACCAGCGAACGAGACCGCTTCACAAGGTGCATAAACACCGCCGCCAGAAAAGCGACAATATCCAGAAAAAAGAAAATTTCAAAAAAGTTTTCAGACATAGGCGCCTACATAAATACCAATAGCGATCACCGACAAAATGAACGAGGTGAACAAGAGATCCGGCAGACGGAAGAGGCGAAACTTCGCCATGAGGGATTCGATACCAGCAATCACTATCGCCAGGAACACTACCTTGAGCAAGAACAAAGGCAAAGCGACAACAAAAGCGCTCGGCTCATACGTCACCGCTACTCCCCACGGGAAGAAGAGATTAGCCCCCAGTGCCAGAAAAATAAGGAGCTTATTAGCCGCTGCCCACTCCATAAGCGCCAGCCGCTTTCCGGAAAGATCCAGGATCATTGCCTCATGAATCATAGTGAGTTCAAGATGCGTGGCTGGATTATCAAAAGGAAAACGAGCATTCTCAGCCAGCAGTACCAGAAAAAATCCAATGAAAGCGATCATGAGCGGGAGAAGTACCGGAAATGGCAAGTTCTGCAGTCCAGATACCATTTCCATGACATTACCCGTCTGAGCCGCAATCGACACCGTAAGCAAAGCGAAGAAAAAACCGCCTTCAGCCAAGGCCGAAACCATCATTTCGCGACTCGATCCAAAACCACCGAAAGCGCTCCCCTGATCCATACCGATAAGCACCAATAAGAACGTCGCGAGCGCAAAAAGATACACGATCACAATAAAATCAGAAACCGGAGCCAAAGAAAATACATATGACCCGCCCAGAGAAAGCTCCGGGCTCAAAGCGCTCACTAAAGGCACTGCGCCACCGATCAACACTGTGAGCGCAAAAATAACCAGCGGGAAAAAACGTGTCACCCAAGAGGCGTTTTCAGAAAGCACCTCATTTTTCTGGAATAATTTCCAAAGATCCCGATACGGTTGCAGCACATCGGCCCCCACCCGATTCTGCAACCACGCCTTACATTTTCGGATAACCCCGATAAGCAGCGGCGAGAGAGCTGGGACCGCTATAAGTTCAAGTATGAAAAAAAGTATGTCCATAAGCGTTAACGCGTCGTAAGAATAAGCAAGACCACCAGCGTCACGAACACGTACAACATATAAATATTGACGTTTCCGCTCTGTATCTTTCTGGCTCGGCTCGAAATGTATCCGATTACCCGGGTGATTGGCCGGAAGATATAGTTTCGATAAACATCAAAGAAATCCGTCTTGACACTGTGTATGGAGGTAAAGTAACGAGTCTCAGCATCACGATATTCGATATCTGTTTGCTTAGTCGGTCGAAGAATACCCCGGAAAATGGTTACCAACGAGCGAGAGAAACTTGTTGACGTAATCTGCATCTTACCCGACAATGGCATGCCGCAATCCCAGGTTGGAGCTACTGTTACGGTACGCTTGCGAGTGAACCAACCTATGAGCGCACCGAGTATGGCTACGCACAAAAACAACGCTACAGCCGTTCCTTGCACCGGAAGAATGCCGGAAAAATTCTCACTCATCCCCATGAAACGCAGGTACGGAAATACCAGAGTTCCGCTCGTTCCAAAGACCAGGCTGGCAACGATTCCGACAAGAAAAGCAATCACCAAAGGCGCTCCCACCCCGAGAGCCACCAAAAGAATACTCAAGATTCCCATCGGGGCATGCATGAGCCAGGATTTCTTTTCTGGAAAAGACGTATGCGAGGAGAACGTTTCGCGAGAACGCCCGAGGAACGTCACTCCAAAAGCCTTGGCAAAACAAGCCATCACCAAGCCACCAGAAAAAGATAGACTCGCGATACTCACCAAAAAAGTGAGTTTCACCAAGAGACTTGAAGCAGCGATACCTACAAAGAGCGATTGAAAAATAAGCCATTCGCTTGCGAAGCCATTCAGCGGAGGAAAAGCAGAAATAGCCAAGGCCCCCACGAAAAAGAAGAAGGCCGTGTACGGAAGAAGACGAATCAACCCTCCATAAGCTTCCATGTTGCGGGTACCGGTAGCCGCTGCTACTGACCCAGCCGTCAAAAACAGCAGTGACTTGAATAGAGCATGATTGACTATATGAAACAACGCTGCCGCCAAAGCAAACACAAAAAAATCCTGGAGGCCGTAATTCATGAACACCAGGGCTGCTCCAATACCCAAAAGAATAATGCCGATATTTTCAATGCTCGAGTAGGCCAGGAGCCGCTTGATATCATTTTCAGACAACGCATAGAGCACCCCTAACAGAGTCGCTACGGCGCCGAAAGCCAAGAGCACCAGTCCCCATTCGACCGATGCGCCCGGGAAAAAATCAAAAAAGAAGCGAATGATCATGAACAGAGCCGTCTTGATCATGACTCCAGACATCAGTGCCGAAACATGCGATGGTGCTGCTGGATGCGCTTCTGGTAACCAAATATGCAAAGGGATAATACCTGCCTTAGCACCAAAACCAATGAGTACAGAAGCATAGAGCACCCCCTGCCACAGAACAGAGAGCGAAGACCCTTGAGAACGCCATACATCAAAATCAAAGGATCCCGTGGCCTGATAGGCCAAAAGCAGCGCTATAGCAACAAAAACCGTACCGAGCTGTGTCATGAGCAGATAGAGAAAACCCGCACGCACATTCCGCGCCTCGTTACGATCAAATACCACAAGAAAGTAGGAAGCAAGAGACATCAGCTCCCATGCAAAAAGAAAGAAGAGGGCATGATTAGCTGAAACCGTAAGCACCATGCCGAGCAGAAAGAGATTATAAAAAAATCCAAATGGCCCAAGAGCATACTTCCCAGAAAAATGTTCTTGATAGGCTATACCATACACCGAAGCCAACGCAGCCACGGTACCAATCAAGCCAAGGAAAAAAGCTGCCAGCCCATCAACACGAAACACAAACGATACCCCGGGAAATGGAGTGGCGTAGAGCAATGCCCTCCCTTCCCCTGAAAGAAATACTCCTGCTGAAAAAAGCACTAAGAGAAGCGAGGCTATAAATGCCCCCGCGTGAGCGCAACGATTGGCGAGCCGCCCGTCACGCAGCCAGTACTCTACCACAAGCGCAAGTACAGCAGACCCTATATAGAGCGCTATCACCCACTGCAGTACTCCGGTTTGAAAAAAAAGTTCCATAACTTATCAATGTTTCGTTTCAAGAGAATCCGCAGTGCGTTCCATTTCGCGGAATAACCGCAGAAGAGCTGCGAGAATCTGTTTTGGTGAAGGCGGGTCTCCGGGAATTTTCCAATCTACCGGAATAACATCTTCCACCCGATTCACCACCGCGTAGGAATCTTTAAAGACACCGCCATCAATAGCGCCGTCCCCCAAGGCCACGACGAGCTTTGGCGTAGGCATGGCGGCATAGGTGTGCCGGAGTCCCTGCACCATATTCCTTGATACCGGACCAGACACGAACAAAGCATCGGCATGCCGAGGCGATGCCACAAAACGGATACCGAAACGCTCTATGTCATAGTAGGCGTTTGAAAGCGCTGTCAGTTCTTGTTCCTCAGCATTGGATGACCCTGCCGCTACTGAACGGATAGCAAATGATCCCCGAAACAGCTTCTTGATAGCCCCCGAAACTTCTTTACCTAGAGCTTCAAGCTCTAACTCCGGAAGTTCTGACTGTGAAACCACTAAACGTGGCGTTTTACGAATTTTATTGAGTATCTGAAACATACTTTACTTCCATTCAGACAAAGAAAAACCACCATACCTCCTTTTCGGAACACCAGGGTATCTTACACCTCTCGATTTTTTTGTCAAAAGGCCCGAGAACAAGGAACTTACTTTCTCTCCTACCTAGATTCTTGCTGCCCTAAACGCTTCCGTTCTTTAAGAATATGGAGCACTGCAGGCAAGAAAGAAAGGATAACGATAGCCAAAATAACCGGGAGAATATACCGATCAACATCGCTGATCAAATTTCCAAAAAGATACCCTATCAGCACTAAAAGTACCGTCCAAACAAACCCTCCGATAATATTATACAGAAGAAACGCTCGATACCGCATACGTGCAATTCCGGCCACAATCGGCGCGAAAGTACGCACAATCGGCACAAAACGAGCTAACGCAATCGTTTTAGCCCCATGTTCATCATAAAAAGCCTGCGCTCGATGAACATACTGTTTTTTAAAGAAGAGTGAGTCCTCGCGATCAAACAGTTTCGGACCGACCCGCGCTCCAAACCAATACCCCGCCATATTGCCTGTGATGGCCGCTACTGCAATCGTCACAATAAGGGCTTCTGGAGAGAAAAATCCCTGAGCCGCCAAAAGTCCGGCCACAAACAGAAGGCTATCCCCCGGAAAAAAGAAGCCTAAGAACAAACCGGTTTCAGCAAACACAATCACAAACAAACCAATGAGTCCGACGGTTTTTATCAGCACAGCGAGATCAATACCAAAATATTCCATACTCCACAATGTTACCCTACTGCTTACTCCTCCCCACAACGACCAATTCGCCTTCAGCCAAACCAGACGTGATTTCCACCGATCCGTCATCCCCTTCAACACCGAGAGTAACCGGCTGACGCGCAGACTCGGTAGCGCTCTTAGCTACTTCCACAAATGTTTTGTTTCCATCACGCTCCAAGGCGCGGTATGGTACCACAAGCACATCCTTACGTTCAGAAATACGCACATCCACATCCGCACTCATACCTTCTTTCAGACGCGCATCTTGATTCTCTAGACTGAACGTTACCGTATAGTAAATCACGTCTTGAATAACATTCGCCGAAGGATCCACCGATACAACCGTCGCTTCAAATTTTTCATCCGACGAAAGGGCATCGAAAACTACCGTTGCTGGCTTCCCCGGAACAACCCGAGCTATATCCGCCTCCGGAACGTTCGCCTCGATGATGAAATTTCCCGGACCTGAAACGCGGCCAATCGTTTTACCCGCCAACACGGTTTCACCAGCACGGATATCAAGCTGAGACACGGTCCCATCAAGCGGGGCAACCGCCCGCGCTTCATCGATCTGTGCTGCCACGGTACGCACGTTTTCACGCGCCTGCTTTGTGGTGAGTTTCTTTACAGCACGTTCTTCCGGCTTCAAATCATCCCACCCACGGCGGGCCAGTTTCTCATTTTCTTCTGCAATCGACAAGGCAACTACCGCCTGCTTCAACTCTGATTGAAGAATATCCGTATTCATCACTGCAATCACATCCCCCCGCTTCACTGATTCGCCTTCTTCAAAAAAAATCTTTTCTACCGTTCCGAGTGTCGGAAAAGAAATATCGGCATACTCAACCGGTCGCAGCTTACCGACCACGGAAACCGTTTCCAATACATCTCCCCGGCCCACGGAAACCGTTTCCCAAAGAGCCTTCGGTACCCGAGCATGCCACCAAAACCACCCACCTAAGGCACCCACGAGCAGGATGATCACGAATATTTTCTTTTTCCCTACCAACATAGACTCTTTTGTTTTGTTTAACATCACACTTCCCTACAGCAGGCCCGGCTGCTTCATAACGAGATCCATCGCCTTATTCGCTTCCGCATCCGCCACCTGATTACGCTCGCGTGGCACGTGCACAAAAGTCACCTGCTTAAAATCCAATATCAGATTCCACACCACCAAAAAGAGCGGCTGCAGCTTTTCGTTCTCTATTTTGTAGACATGATTCAGCTGCTTACAGGCCAACTCGCTATCCATGCGCACTTCAATCGCTGTCTGTTTGGATTTTTCCTTCCCGATCAAAGCCTTTACCTTTTTGAGCGCCGAAACAATCGCAGCATATTCTGCCTCATTGTTTGTTTTTTCACCCAGAAATTCGCCGTAACGCCTATCAAGCGTTTCAATGTACACACCAAGAGCCGCCGGACCAGGATTTCCTCGTGATCCACCGTCAGTATAGAGAATGATTTTTTCCATAATGTCTGTATGATATCATGCCTCTCGTTTTTTTCCCAAAAAAGAAACCGCCCTCTCTCCAAGGCGGCAAACTTCAATCAGAATCACCCAAAGGTCCTCGGCAAACGCGTAAGAAGCGCTGTCAGAGACGGTTCGCAGAGTTGGGTTAAGGGTATTTTTTTATACACCGTTCGTTGGCACAGCACCTTGTCTGCCTGAAAATTCGCGAGGAAGGTACGGCTAGCGATGCGAGCGCAGAGCACTGCGAGCGAGTGTTTTGAAAACGGTATATAACCAGACCACATATAACTTTCATCTGGCTCTCTGTTTTCTCTAAAGCTACCCTTTTCTACTGGCACTTCTACGTCGTACAAAGAACTTGTTCGTGATGAAACATGGGCACTAACCTTACCAAGATGCCACATCAGGCATCCTGATTCCCAAATCGACACGCACACCACCTGTCCTTTTCTCCACACGCTATTCTCCTTTCTGCACCAAATCAATCAGTTTCAACTGAATGGATGTTCGTCCATTCCACACATTCTCTTCCAAGTTAAAAGCCACGTCAAATCGATCCCCTGGAGCCATATCCAAAAACTTCTCTCCGAGCGAAAAACCAATCGCATCAAAAATTTTAGACCCGTCACTCGTCTCGAGAGAAAGTTTCAAGTGCTTATTCCCATTCCCTACAAAACGCACCTGCCGAACCACCATATCTGTCAAACAGAACACCGGCTCAGGGTTCCCTTCACCAAAAGGAGCAAAACGTGTTATATCCGCTACCAGCTCTGGAACTACATCTCTCGGATCGAGCAGCATATCAATCCACAATTCCGGTTCAGTCACAACATCCTCTAGCTTTTTTTCTACCAATCCACTGAAACGCGTATAGAAATCTTCAAGATGCTCATTCTTGATCGTCATGCCTGCTGCCTGAGAGTGCCCGCCGAATTTCACCAAAAGATCCGCGCACTGTTCAATCGCTTCGATAATGTTGAACTCCGGAATACTCCGAAACGATCCCATACTCTCATGCTCGCCTCGATAGAGCACACAGGTCGGTTTCCGATACGTGCTCGCCACTCGACCCGCTATCAAACCAACGATACCAAAGGGATACTCCTCTCCTACAGCAAAGATAAATTTCTTTCCTTGATACTGTTCTTCCACTAAACACCTGACCCGATCTGTGGCTAAAGTACTTAATTTCTGACGAGCCACATTGTGCGCTTCAAGTTCCAGCGCTAACTCGAGTGCCCGCTCCGTATTCTGCTCCACCAAAAGATTATGCGCGAGCATGGCGTGCGCCATACGCGAAGCCGCATTGATGCGCGGAGCGATCTGAAACCCGATATCCCTCGCTGTCGGCCGGCGTTCTTCATCGATAGACAATTTGCCCACCTGGAACAGCGCTTGAAAACCCACACGGCGCGTACGCGAAAGCACCACCAGACCATAGGTCACCAGTACCCGATTCTCGCCAACGAGGGGCATCACATCTGCCACCGTCCCCGTCGCCACCACATCCAACAGCCACTTTAACTGCTCTTCCTGTTCTGGAGCCAAGCGACGAAACAATGCCTGAGCGACCTTGAACGCCGTCCCCGCCCCGCACAGATCCTGGAAAGGATACGTCTCTCCGGGCAATTTCGGATTGATAATGGCGTACGCGGCTGGGAGCATTTCCGGCACATGGTGATGATCGACAATGATCACTTCCAAACCAAGAGCATTCGCTTCCTCAATTTCCTTGTGATTCATCATGCCGCAGTCAAGCGTCATGATAAGTTTCGCTCCCTGCTCAACAAAAAAATGGAGTGCCTGGGAATTCAACCCATGTCCTTCCGTATCTTTCTGCGGGATATACACCGCTACTCTGCCTCCAAGAGCTTCCAAAGCTTCGCGCATGACCACCGAAGAAGTCACGCCGTCCGCATCATAATCTCCAAAAATCCCGATAACCTCTTGGGCCGAAAGCGCCTGTTTGATCCGTTCGACCGCTCGTTCCATTTGAGAAAACAAAAACGGATCGTGGAGATCACGATCATACTGGGGAGAAAAAAAAGACGCTTGCGCTTCCGGATCCGCATACCCCCGAGCCTCAAGTAACATACTGGTTACAGGATGACCTACGCCCGGCAACAACGCGCGCTCTTTTCTACGAAACTTCCATACAGCCATAAAATACAGCGGGAGCCAGTCCTATTCATCAGCTCTCAGCTCCGCATCAAATTGTTTTCGATCCTGACTTCGCAAACGCAGGCGCAGCGTCCATTTCCCACCGTCCGCTGTACTGAAATTCTCATCAATGCCCAACTCTTTCGAGAGTCGTTCGGCATCCAGACTGTGCGGATCAATATTGACGGTATATTCCTTATTTTCGAGCAAGCCCTTAATCCGCGCTAGAGCCTCCACCGGAGAGACCATACCCTGCACGATAAAATCCTTGACCCCCAGTTCCTTGGAACGCACTTCATCCTCTTCTCGTCCCAAGTGCGATAAGAAGACCACCGGTACACCCGCGGTCGCCACGCTTTTCTTGAGCGTCTCCACAAATTGAAATCCATCCATGCGAGGCATAATGATGCCCGACACGATAATGTCCGGCGTTATCTGATTGGCCATCTCCAGGCCTTCCAGCCCATCATTCGCTTCCCGCACATCAAACTGCTCCTGCCGGAAAATTTCCGCATACAGACTGCGGATTTCGACATTGTCATCCACCAAAAGCACCTTCTTTATCACGCCCGTCATAGTTAAGAGTCAGAAAAATTACCATACTATCGAGTATACCACACCTCTCTTTGAGAGAGCTCTAGGCTATAGCAAATACCCCCGTATTAAAACAGCGCCTTCATTGAAGCTCCCCTTTTCGATCAAATTCGAACTTTGTATAAGAAGCTTCTGCTCCATTTACATACCTACCTCTACCGTAAAGCCAGCACACGTAAAGCGCTGCATATCAAAAGGCATCTTCATCTCTTTTGCGCTGTACTTCTTCTCAAAATACGCCATGACTTTTTTGTTCACTTCGTCACGATGTTTTTTGGACTTATAGGTAATAAAAGAAAACCAGACTGTTTCCCCTGGCTTTGCCTGAATCATCTGCGGAAAAGTCAGACTGATACATTCATTTGGCTTTTCAATATCCAACACGCACTCCTTGTAATCAAGAGCACCAAATTTCTTCCAAGCAGCCCTGCCCTCCTTAGCCATTTTTATATAGGCTTCTTTATTCTTCTTGGGGATAGCGATAACAAAACCATCCACATATTTTCCTTTAGGCATACATCTAAAGTTAGCGATTTACACCAGCATTATACCACTGCAAAACTAAAAGCAGCGGGGTATACACAGAAAAGAGGCCTTTAGAGGCCTTTTTTCTTACTAAGCTCTGCATCGTGGATAACATTAGAATCTGCTTGATGACAATATAGCTTATTTAAATTTGTTAAGAAGCATCTCTATATTTTTTAATTTTTTATATTTGAATTATATCATGAGCCCTATCGCCTTACTCGGGTATAAAAAATAGGACTTTGAATAAGCCCTGAAAAATTATTAGCTCCACCTGTTGGATGAAGTGAGAAACTGTTTTATAAAAACTTGTCCTGATTTGTAAGAAAAAAGACCACAGACTAGCCGTGGCCTTGAAGTGCTGCCGGCATTGGATCATGCCCGGGTCACGAGATGGCGATCATTCTGGGAACTCCGACCACCATTCTGATCGAAGGGGTATCGGGAAACATCCCAACGCTTGGATGACTTTCTATTGAAGTGAATCACATCAACCACCCCGTGCTTTACCTCGACAAAGGCAAGATTGCCTGGGTGAAAACTACGGTTATTGTGTCGAGGCGGAGGCGCAAGGCCAAGATCATTCCCTTCTGTATGAAGCTCGATGATCCCCTCGATTGCAGAGAGGGTCAAAGTGTGGCCGCGCTTCACCAGAAGCTGCTGCAACCAAGATACCGGGGTCTCGTTCGACACCTGTAGTAACTCTGCTGCAAGCATCGCATAGCTTGCCATACCCTTCATCTTGAACACGCGAACCCTCCCTGCCTCCTGTTCCGGAATCACTTCCGGCCATGAGATGTACCGGCCGTCACTTACGCTGGTATCGAAACCACGAGGGTAACGGTTCTTGTTCGCGAAGCAGTCCTTGAGCGACCTCGTGGGAAAAGCCTGGATTTCCGATTCCTGGAAAGTAGTCAGAACAGCCTCTGCCCCAAGCGGTCGTTGCAACAACTGCTGCAAATCCTCAGCTGTGTTGAGGCCAAGTCGTAGAGTTCCATCATGGAGGTGCTGCAACGCATCCATGACGTCACTGTAGGACAGGGATTTGCCAAGTCGGCTCACTATCGCGTTCACGCGACGATAGTACTTGCCGAGTTGATCGTCAGTAACACTTTTTTCAAGCGTCATAACAAGCTCCTCGAGTTAAGTTAAAGGACTGTCCTGAATTAAGCCAAGGCATCATCCAGAACACCCTATTTCAGCACAGTTCCTCAGTCATGTAAAGAAACGTGTTCGAATCCCATCCTGGGTAAAAAAAACAAGGCTCATCTAAGCCTTGTTTTCTTAGCTCGCTTGGCGGAACAGCTTCCGAACGTTTGAATGGGAAAGGGCATTCCCTGATCCCGATGTTTCATTGAGAGAAATACGAAAGCTCCTGGTGCTTGCATGAAAAGAAAAAAGCCGCACCTCCAAATCGTTGATCAGAAAATGCGGCGAGTCGTTGTGTTTCCCCCTATGCGGCTTCTGTGCACATTAGCGTCCAGCAAAGATCAGCCCGGGAACACTTCGTCGCGGAGCTTCATCCAAATCTGACCGAGCCAGTTCTCTCCATTCCAGTGCTCACCTCGTCCCCAGTGGGAGTCCCGATGCGAATCTTCGACCAAGAGCATCCCCCGACTCTCGCGAAGTTTCTTCTGGACGTACTCGTGCTGCACCAGCTTGGCTCGGAGAATTTCTTCCATGATGTCATGCTTGATCTCCTGCCAATCAGCGCGAACCTTGTCCTGAAACATCGGATCGTTGCCGATTTTCTTGGCCAGGTGTGCCGAGGAAGCTTGCCTGATACGCTCAACGATTTCTTCGTCATCGAACTTGGCCGCCTGATAGGCGTGTTCTGCTGTCGGCCAGAGCTTGCCACGCCACTCGACAGTAAAAGCCGAGAAGTTATCGAGGCAGTACCACTCACCCGTGTAGAAAAGCGCACACGGCTTAGAGAGGAAGCTCATGACAAAGGGTTCTTCTGCAAGCAAGTCCCGAACAACCTTGGCATCGATCTCAGGGTCAGCAGGCCAACCGTTCATTGATCCGTACCCACGCCGCAGATGAGTGATAAGCAGCGCCAGCGCTGTTGGCATACCCACCAAGCGAGCTGTGGAGTGAAGACCAGCGCAACCATCAGCTTCAACTAACTTGGTGGCTTTTTGCAGTGTTTCAATGTGCATTTTGCTCTCCAGTGAGTCCACGATTTGTAGACACTCTAATGTAACAGAAAAACAAACTTTGTCCATACTTAAGTTCGAATCCCATTTAGGGCAACAAAAAACAAGGCTTGAGTAAGCCCTGTTTTCATGTGCTCCGAGCGATGGAAGAAGTTCGAACCTGTTTGATATAACAAGACTCAAAAGCTCAACCTTCCTTTGAAGAGAGATAGGGTATCTATTTCAACTTCTCAATCAGCTCTTTTTCTTCACGAGAGAGCTTTTTGGGAACAACGAGCTTGATAGTCACGAGATGATCTCCTTGCCCATAGCGACCAAGGTGGGGCACGCCTTTCCCGCGAATACGGAAAACTTCACCTGGCTGTGTCCCGGCAGGAATCTTCATAGTGACTGGCCCATCGACCGTCGTAACCGTGATCTTATCACCCAGCGCTGCCTGCGCATAGCTAATATCTCTCGTTGAGTGAATATCATCACCGCGCCGCATCCATTCGGCATGCGGTTTCACATGCACCATCACAAAGAGGTCTCCCGCCGGCGCGCCCTGCTCACCCGCGGCTCCTCGCCCCTGTAGAGAAAGCCCTTGTCCATCTTGAATACCTGCTGGGATATCAATCCCCACTTTTTCTTCTTTTTGTACCCGTCCAGCACCATGACACGTATGGCAGGCCTGCGAGTAGGTCTTGCCCTTACCATGACACACATCACATGTCACCGCCTGCTCCATCACTCCAAATATGCTCCGCACATGTTTCTTGACCTGCCCGTGGCCACCGCAGGCCTTGCAAGATTCCTCTTTCGATCCAGGCTCTCCTCCAGTGCTCCGGCAATGCTCGCAGGCTGCGAGCTTCCTGAGCGACACTTCCTTGTGCACACCCTTCACCATGTCCTCAAAAAAAATTTCAACATCGACCTGGATATCTGCTCCCGCTCGTGCTCGTGCCCCTTGTCTTGCCCCACCAAAAATATCCGAAAAGATATCTTCAAATCCTCCTCCGTTCCCGAAGTCAAAGTGGAAGTTTCCGTTGGCACCCCCGAACTGACTAAAGTCCCAGCCCGAGGCTGGTCCGCCCTGGGCGGAGAATCCCCCCGAACCGTTCGCTGTCCGCCCAAACTGATCATACTGGGCACGCTTTTCTGGATCAGAAAGCACGCTATAGGCTTCATTAATTTCTTTGAATTTTTCCTCATCCCCCCCTGACTTATCTGGGTGATGCTGGTGTGCCAGCTTCCGGAACGCTTTTTTAATTTCGTCCTGAGAAGCTCCTTTGGATACCCCTAAAAGGTCATAGTAATTTTTTGCCATACATCTCATTTTCAATTCACTGTAGCTCTCAGGATACCGGAAAAACAAAAAATTAGCAATCTCTTATACTGAGTGCTAAACATGAACAGCATTATTCCTCCAAACGCTCCTGCACTACGGGGTGTTTCCCGATTTCTATCCAACGTACCTTCCGAAACAGAGCTATCACTACCGTCGCCATACGACTCCACACAGAAAAGAGCATCAGTCCTACTGGCCAAATGGTTAAGAAAAAAAGCAATGCGATGAAGGCCGGAAGTACCCGATCAGGAATGCGTTCCCGCAATCGGCTCCCCTCAACAATGGTAAAGAGTTTTTTTTGCACCACCTCAGAGAACAATGCGGAAACCGATTCATTCCCCTCTACTGTTCTTCCGGCGAGCTCCCCTAACTGTCTCCGTCCTGAAGTAAGCGCATTGCTTTCAGCGGCGTTCCGTACTGATGCTAAGGCATCCCCTGAGAAGGCAACGGTGATACCCTGTGCTTGCAACCGACCAATTTGATCATTCAATGCTTCGAACTGCTGGGTTTCATTCCCTGTTTCGAGAGAAGACGCCGCTCCAAAAGAACGCAGATACTCATCAACTGTCTGGTGGTTTTTCCCTAAAGAAGCGAGGGCAGGGTCAAGCCGACTCACCCATGTCAGTATCTGTTCAATAGTCCCTGCCCCTAAACGAAAGCGCGGGGTCAAGTCATCCCACGAAAGCATTTGGATTGAAACGAAATACCCCAAAGAAAGAAGCAGAGAAAATCCCAAAACACTCGACTGCTTAGCTACAACAAAGGCTCGGGCAGAAGAAAAGATCAAGCGCTCTTGCAGTTCATGTTGTATGCTCCGCGCGCTTATCCATAACAGAAAGAGCACCAAGGCCACACCCACAACGAGACGCCCATCCCTTCCCCAGAAAAAAAGCGGCATCACTATACTCAGTAAACCAATCCACAAAGCCAAGGGTTCTTTCCAAAGCAAAAACCCCACCAGCATCCAAGCAAATAGCCCTGAGGCTGCTAGCACCGCTACCCCTATTTCCCTCCCGCCCGGGTGATCAATAGCGGTATGTAAAAAGAGCCAAAACACGACGGATACCACTACAGAGAGTATCACATGCGCAACCACGAGTTTCTGACGTGCAGTCAATGGGTGCATACAAAAAATGATCATTAAAAACAAGCACTAGAGCCCGTGAGCTGCCTTATTGCGAACATGCTCTTCAAAAGTAGTCGCAAAGATGGTTTCCCCTGTTTTGGGATCGCTCAAGAAATAAAAAGAGGAATTTTTTTCAGGAGTCAACACAGCTCGCAGGGAAGAGAGGCCCGGATTCGCAATCGGTCCGGGGGGCAACCCCTTGTGCGTATATGTATTGTAAGGCGAATCAGTGCGGGTTTCTTCAAAGGAATGCTGTATTTTGCTGCTCCCAAGCACATACTTCACCGTAGCATCACTCTGCAAAGGATGATCGAGGGCGAGGCGACGCAAAAATAAATCCGCTACCAATGCCCGATCCCGATCACTCTGCACTTCGGTTTCAACAATACTGGCCAGAATCACAGTACGGTATACCTGCATACCTGTTTGCTGTCGAAGCAGTGGCCAGGCCTTTTTTTCAAAGGTTGCCAAAAAGGTATTCACGATACTCATTGCATCAGCCCGCCGATCAAAGCGATAGGTATCCGGAAAAAGAAACCCTTCGAGAGTGGCTTGTGGTGGCAACGCAGCAAGGAACGGGAACTCTTTCTTGAGGGCCTCATCAGGGGACAAAGCGATCTTCAAAACCGCTTCGCCAGGTAATCCAGAGTCCGTCAGCCGTGATGCGATCTGCGCTACTGTAAATCCCTCAGGAAAGGTCACTTGGATATCCGGAGAAATCACCTGTCCCATCGAAAGACGTACCGCGATGTCCTGAGCAGAAAGATTTCCCGAAAGACGATAGTCTCCAGCCACCAGACTGTTCAATTTTTTCTGCCGCGCGAGAGCATACAGAAAACCAAAACGGTTTCGCACTATATCCTGTTCTTCCAGATGCGTTGCCACTACAAACGCATTTTCTCCTCGCCTGAGCTGAAAAATCTGCTCGGCTGTTTGCCGACCAAACTGATGCGACCAATTTTCAAGCATGGCAAGCACCCCTACCGCCGCTACCGTCAACACAAAAAAAAGAGCTAGTAGGATTTTTCTCATAAACTAGAAAGATTTGAGAATCAACGGGATAAAGACAAAACCCGGAAATTCTTCTTTGTACAATTCTTCTTCGCTGCGTTTTTCGAAATAACAAAGATGATTCCGAATCGGTAATACCATTTTCCCGGAAAGCCCTAATTGACTCTGGAAGGATGGTGGGATTTCTTCTGCCGACGCCGTCACAAGAATGCGATCAAAAGGGGCTCCTTCCGGGTAGCCCTCCCTACCCTCTCCCAGCACACACTCTACCCGACCACTTTTAATGAAATCAAATTTCTCAAGATTTTGTTGACAGCTCTCGTGCAGCTCGCTTAACCCCTCAAAAGCCACTACCCTTCCCTCATCTCCTACCACATACGCCAAGAGCCCCGCTACCCAGCCAGACCCACTCCCAATAGCCAGGATGCGTTGCCCCGGTTTCGGCTCCAACAGCTCTAACATGACCGCTACTGTACTCGGCTGCGGACCCATTTGGCCATGTCCGATCGGCAGAGGAATATCCGCATCAGCCTCATCTTCAAATTCTGGAGGCAAAAAATCTGCTCGCGATACCGCCTCAAAGGCATCTACCAAAATATCAGAACGCAAGTAACCATTTTGTTTTAGTGTCTCAACCAGAGGAGTCATACTATCCGATTATACGATTGGGTCATAACGAAACCGTGTTACATGCCGATCACCTGGACATAGACGTCACGCTTCCGTGAACCATCAAACTCCACGGCGAAAATATTTTGTCGTTCCGTTAATAACACTTGTCCTTTTTCAATCGGAATAACCTCGCTATTCCCAAGCAGGATGGCTTTGCAGTGAGAATGACCATTGCTCCGACCATCTGAAGTATTGTCTCGCTTCAGCTCAAATAAATCATGAGAATACTGATCATCCACTGGCACAATCTTATACAGCACCCGCATAAAATCCTGCAGGAGCATGGATTCATTATGGTTAATAGCCACTCCCATCGTGGTATGCGGGACATAGATAAGCACCTGTCCCTCACGCACTCCCGAGCGATCCACAATTTCCTGGACCTGATGTGTGATGTCCATAAACTGAATCTGCGTCTTGCTCTCAAGATCGATACGCTCCCTATGAATTTTCATATTGATTTTATGATGGCTTTCCTCCGCCCCTTTTTTTTAGACCAAACCCTCTAATTCGGTTTTCAACTTCTCTTTTGGTTGTACACCGACAAATTCCTTAGCCACCTGCCCTCCCTTAAAAATCTTCAACGCTGGAATAGACATAATGCCGTACTTTTGAGCGATGGCTGGATGCTCATCCACATTGAGCTTACCCACCTTAGCTACGGACGTCTCGACAGCGATCTCATCAATCACTGGTCCCATCATTTGGCACGGTCCGCACCACGGCGCCCAAAAATCCACCAATACCGGCTTATCACTCTTTAACACTTCTGCTTCAAAATTCAGTTCGGTTAATTCCATGGCCATAGCTTCCATGACAATAATTACCTCTTTAGTATACTGCCCTTCTTGCATTTTTCAAAGAAGAAGCTCAAAACGAGCTTTAGACTACCCATGTGATTCAATGCATTCGAAAGTATCTTAAAAGCACCCTCATTCTGACGTTTTCTTCTGTTTTTCGGTCTCGCGAATATAATTTTCCCATAATACTCGGAAAAGAGGTTCTTCAAGTAACGTATGGAAATTTCCTTCCGCTCTAATGTTTCCCTCTTGGAAAAAATAAATATAATCGAAAGAACGGAGCAGGTGTAGCCGGTGAATCGTAGAAATAATTGTTTTCCCTTCAAATTCCTGAAAAATACCTTCATAAATCTCTCTCTCGTTCACGCTATCAACGCTTGAGGTTGGTTCATCCAACAGAAGAATATCGCTGTCACGAGCCGCCAAGATTCCTCGCGCCAAAGCCAATCGCTGCTTTTCTCCTCCCGAAAGCGACACGCCTTTTTCCATAACATTCGTGGTCAATCCATGGGGTAACCGAGAAACCACGGAAGAAAACCGGGAAATATGTAGTGCTTTCTTCACACGCTCTTCCAACCCAGATGTACCCATCACTATATTTTCCTTGGCAGTCGCATTGAATATTTCCGGATCCTGCGGAATAAGCGTGGCGTGCTCATATAAGTGTGCCAACCCTTTGTGCAACTTACGGCCATCACAAAACACTGTCACAGTATCAGACAAATAGAGTCCGCGCAGCAAGGCAAGCACCGTGCTCTTTCCTGACCCGCTTTCACCAATCAACGCAATCTTTTTTCCGCGATCCAACGTGAGTGAAATTCCATCCACATGGCTTTTCTTGCCTTCCTTCTGATCGTTTTTCCCTGAAGGGTATGCAAACATCAGATCCTTGATCTGGAGAGTCTTCCAATCCGCCGGCAAGTAGACAGGTAGAGGAATATTCATTTTTGCATACTCCTGCTCAAGAATATTTGCATTACGCACAGCAGCATCCTTCTTCAGGAGTTGCCCATATTGCCACGCAAAATTATAAAACGTATTACCGACATTCTGAAGATATTGATAGAGAGCATACAAGATACCAATCGCTATCGAACCCGACGTAACGTAAGAACGATAGGAATACAAAACCAGCACGCCGGCCACCATGCCCATAACTAGAAAGTCAGTCGTTGCCCACTTCACTTCATTCAGCTTCGCATTTTTTATAAAGAGCGGGAGTCCTTTCCAGGATTGCTCTTCAATTCTCTTTAAGACGACCAGCTTTAAACGCAAAGTAATCACGGTAAAGACATTGCTCACATAATCATGGACTGTGGCTGCCAAGCGATTCTCCCACTTAAAAACTCCGTCGTATGTTTTCTTTAGTTGTACATCAAACTTCGTAAGCAACAGAAAAGCCAACACACTCACCGATCCAGCTACAAGAGCCGTCAACCAATCAAAATAAGCAAGAATAGCCAGCGATCCGGTTAACCGAACTACCATTTGAACCATCAAGTATATCTCACTCGAAAAATCAAATACACTCGTAGCACCTTTATTGATCTTATCTATGGTATCTCCAGAATGATGCGCTGCATGCCAGGAGACCGGAAGATCCAGAGTTTTTCGGAGCATTTCTTCTCGATATCGTTTCCGCGCCATGAAAGCATTCTCCTGCTCCATGATTCTTGCAGTACCATGGAGCATCCAAAAGATAGCAATGACAACGAGAATAAGACTAAAGCTCGTAGTGATGATATGAAAAAGCTCCGCTCCGCTTGTCCCCGACTGCACTGCCGTGAAAATTCTCGCGATGATAGCCGGCTCTGCCAGATACACAATTTGCGCCACAACAAACAGCAATACAAAAACAACCACTCTTTTTCGGTTGCCCTCTGAATACCTCCACATCGTTCGTATGAGATTGACTAATGGATTCTTTGCAAACATATAAGACTCAAATGTTGAGAAGTTCTGTCATTGCGAGCGAAGCGCGGCAATCCGATATGTATAAACTATCCTTCTAGATTGCTGTGGTTGCAGACTCCATCGCAATGACGAAAACTATTAGGTGGTCTACACAGATATACTTCAAACGCGTACACCTAACATAGTAGGGAGGACTCTACTTCTCCGGCATAACACACATTCCGCCCCGAGAAACACCATAGCTCTCACTCTCCTAGTTCTTCAATATAGCCAAGAACGCTTCCCCTGGGATCGGCACTTTCCCCTGGCCAAGTTCTTTGGCCTTCTTTTTTCCCCGCTTCTGTTTCTCTAAGAGTTTTTTCTTGCGAGAAAAGTCCCCACCGTACATATACCCCGTCACATCCTTGCGGTACGCCGAAATAGTTTCACGAGCAATCACCTTACTCCCAATCGCTGCCTGAATAGCGACCGCGAAGTTCTGCCGCGGAATCACTTCCTTTAATTTCTCAACGACCCGCTTGCCTTCATCATACGCAGAGCGCTTGGGTACCATACGAGAAAATGCATCAATCTTGTCTCCTGCCACCAGGATATCCAACCGTTCTACATCGCTTTCCCGAGAACCGATAGGATCATAATTCATGGAAGCATACCCCTGGGTCGCACTCTTGAGTTCGTCATGAAAACTTACAATCACATCCATGAGTGGAGCCTCGAAAGAAAGGAGCACTCGTTCTTCATCCAGATACTCGGTATTTTTATACACTGACCGAATTTTCTGGGCGAGATTCATCACATTCCCTAAAAATTCACTCGGCGTCACAATGGAAAGAGCTACATACGGTTCATAAATCATTTCTATACCAGCTGGATCAGGCATGTTCGCAGGCGAGTACATAGGAACATGCTCTTCGTGACCAAAGAGTTTAATCTCATAGACGACTGACGGTGTTGTGATGGTAGGCTCCATATTGAACTCCCGCCGCAGTCGCTCCTGGATGATCTCCAGATGGAGGAGTCCAAGGAATCCACAGCGGAACCCTCGACCCAGCGCTTCATTTGACTCTGGCTCAAAAACAAAAGCTGCGTCATTCAGCTTCAATTTCTCGAGTGCATCCCGCATCAACCCATACTCATCACCATCAATCGGATAGAGACTCGCGTACACCGCTGGTCTAATTTCCCGGTACCCTGGGAGCATATCCACCTGGAGCGGCTGACGTTCTTTTGGTTTCCACGTAATCGTGTCCCCCACTCGGCAGTGCGCTACTTCTTTGAGTCCGGTGGCAATATACCCAATAGTCCCCGCCTCGAGTACTTCCGTAGGCACCAGATTCGGTTTGAACATACCAACTTCAACCGTCACACTCTCATTGCTGGTCCCAAGCATATGCAGCACATCATCACGCCGCACGCTCCCGTCCACCACTTTCACATAGGCCACCACGCCCTTGTAGGTGTTATACACGGAATCAAAAATGAGTGCTCGCAATTGCCCATCTTTGTTCCCTCGGGGAGCCGGGACACGTTCAATGACCCGCTCCAGTACTGCCTGAACCCCTATACCTGTTTTCCCGCTAGCTTCAAGAATATCTTCTTCTACGCAACCAAGTACGTGCATGATTTCTTTTTTTGTTTTCTCTACTTGAGCATTAGGAAGATCAATCTTATTCACCACCGGAATAATCTCCAGTCCTTGCTCAATGGCCAAGTAGAGATTAGCCAACGTCTGTGCCTGTACTCCCTTCGTTGCATCGACCAACAAAATAGCACCCTCTACCGCGGCAAGCGATCGAGACACTTCGTAATGAAAATCCACGTGCCCTGGAGTATCGATCAAATTTAAAACATAATCCGTGTCTTGATATCGGTACCGCATCTGCACCGGCTGGAGCTTGATCGTAATCCCCCGTTCCCGCTCCAGATCCATTTGATCTAAGAGCTGTTCCTTCATTTTCCGGTCTTCAACCGTATGCGTAAGCTCGATTAAGCGATCGGCCAGGGTGCTTTTCCCATGGTCGATATGCGCAATGATACAAAAATTTCGAATGTATTCCTGTTGCATAGTCACGAAAAGCCGGTTTCCCGGCTTAAATTTCTTCTCCACACTACGCGAAAAATCACTTTGAGGCAAGGCAGAAAGGATCAAAACAAAAAGCCCGGCAACTCAAACCCCTTGTTACCACTCTCCTTTCTCTGGGTGATCTTCCACGGATGCCAGCGTTTCTGGTTGACGGAGAATACGACACCAAATAAAACGCTTGAGGACTTGAAGTTCTTCTACCTGCAACCAGATACAGAAAACCAAGTAGGCCGATCCGCCTATCAGGAGACCGAAGAAGAGCTGCAAAAACACCTCAACAAAGGTATCGAGTTCATTGGTCGTTAATGCGAATACATACTTTGATGCCTGAGCAAATAACCCTGCCAAAATAGCCGCTAATGCGATTTTTGTCGCTGGGGCGAGTATTCGGGCATCATGCCAGTACAACGTTCGTCGCCGAAGCGCCACATACAACAATAAAAGATTCACGATGGTCGCGACCGAAAAAGCTGCCGCTAAAGCCTCTATGGAAAAATAGGCAGACTGCTTCAGTGCGAACAATAACACTACGTGCAGTGCTTCTGCTCCGATAGCAATATAGAGCGGTGTTTTCGTATTCTGAAGCGCAAAGAAAGCCCGCGCAAACAACGGAATAAGGCTTTGCGCAAACAGACTCACCGAAAGCCAAGCCAGGACATTAAACGTCACGATAGTATCTTCCCAGTTAAAATGACCGCTCCCAAGAATCACGCGTACAAACTGTGCCCGAAACACGATGATGAGCGCCGAGAGAGGCAGTACAAAAAAAAGAATACGGCGCGTTGCATCAGAGAGCACTGAAAAGAAATCTTCTCCTTTTTGCTCAGCTGCATACGCTGAAAGAGCCGGGAAAGCCGCCACCGAAAACGCGACACCGAAGAGTCCGAGCGCCACGCTCTGAATATTGTTCGCAAACGTGAACGCCGCAAGACTTCCCGAAGCAAGTAAAGAAGCAAATATCGTCATAACCAGAAGTCCGATCTGATTCACTCCCATACTCAAAGAGCGAGGGATCATGAGGCGCACTACCCGGCGCACAGCCGGATTGGCAAAGGCCGTACGAGGTCGGAAACGGAAACGTATCCCTGTACCTATGAGTGCTGGCCACTGCGTAGCCATATGCAGTCCTGCCCCCACCACCACTCCCCAGCCCAAGCCGCTCACACCCCACAGTGGTACCAAAACAAGTATCCCAAAAATAATTCCCACATTATAAAACAGTGGGGCCAGCGAATAGGCGATAAAACGCCGGAAAGACATGAGCACTCCCGAAAGGACAGCGCTCACCGAGAGAAAAATCGGGGAAAGCAGCATGATCCGTGTAAGCACAATAGCAAGATCACGTTTTTCCCCAGAAAATCCAGGGGCCACCAATGTCACCACCTCGCCAGCAAACACCGCCCCGCAGATACCCAATACTCCCAAGGCTACCACTAAAAGACCTAGTACATCCGAAGCCAAGTCCCACGCCTTCTGTTCCTGTTCCTTTGTTCGTAATTCTGTAAATACCGGTAGGAAAGCTGCCGAAAGAGCCCCCAAGACAATCAGGCTATAAAAAAGATCCGGCAAACGGAAAGCTGCATAATAGGCATCCAGCGTATCCCCCGCGCCAAACTGCGATGCCAAAAGCCGATCCCGAAGAAACCCGAGAAAGCGACTCGCAATACCAGAGAGCGAAATAATCAATGCAGCCGCACCGACCGTATGTGTCGTTTTCAATCCAAGTTTCCGCCAACGCTCTATCATGCGCTCTACCATACCTCTATTCGATTACACTGTTGATTCTTTTTTTCTCAGACTATTCGCGCATGAGCGCCGTCCCTATAAAATGATCTATTGCCAAATCTCCATCAAATACCAAGCGACGTCCATACGGTATCAGATCCCCGCCGGTCTGCCAAACGCTCTTCCAGTGTTCCGGAAAGAGAATCTCCGAATGGAGCTTGCTTCCCAAAGAACCTGACTGCTTTTGATACAAGACCGAGAACCGCTCCGCTTGACCTGATCGCAACCGATCAGGGTCAATATGAAACGGCAAACGATAAGAAAATTCCACCGTCACACTCTCTCCTGGACTCACATACACCCAAGCGCCAAAAACGGTCTTGCCATTCTCTTCACTGATCCGCGTTCCACTTCCTTCATGAATACGCGCATTCGATTCCTCATTCTCAACTCCCGCATCACGCTGAAAACCCAAGGCAGTATAATCCAAAGGTTCTTTTGGAAATTCCCAGGTGGTCCCTTTCACCGAAAGGAGTTCTGCACCTAAGGGTACGTAGACTCGCAGGTAATCAGCATTCACTTTATTCCACCAAACATACGGGGTATTCCCTCCATTGTGCTGTCGTGTGACCGATACGGTATCGATCACTGACCCATCCGCCGCAATAAGCGAACGATGTGCAATGCGTTCGTCGATCACTCCATCCGTCTTGTATCCATTGATATTACTATGCACCACCGACAGAAAATCTTTTTCTGTTGGTAAGAGTTTTCCGGACCATCCGGTTTGGTCGATGAGCCCCTCTGTTTCCGCATGTCGTGCATACAGCAAGATATGCTTTTCATTCAAGCCTCGCACCAACGCCTCCGCTAAACCGAAAAGTGTTTTCCGATCATCGAGCGCGCTCATGCGAGCCAACATAGCTACCGCCAAATCTGACAGTATTTTCTTGGGATTATTTTCAGTCTTGTCATACTTCTCCTCAACTTGTTCCTGAACGATCGGGATAAAATTCTCTGCGTCGATCGTCACGCCATACGCCGGCAAATCGATCGGACCAAGTACCTCAAGCAACCTTTCCATAACGGTAGGCGTTACGGTTACCACGCCATCTACCGTTGGCCCTCCAGTTTTCTCATAAAAAGAAATAGCCTTTTCTGCTGAAGTAGGGAAATCCGGATACCAGTTACTGTCATGTAGACTCCAGGCCGCACTGATCTTTTGGATCGGCTGCGGTGGAACAATATTTTCTTTCAACTGACCATCCGGATTAAAAATACCATCCACAAAAAACTGATCCATCACTCCGTCATGCAGATTGAGCAACGCATAGCTCCCAATAAATCCGCCTGTAGCGCGTAATTCATGGTTATTCTGAAACAGAAAAAGGTATTTTCGTGGGCCATTGCCTCCCAAAAGCTCTACAAGAATCTTTTCTCGATCCTGAAACGCCGACAGCGCTCCTACTGCTACTGGCAACAGTGTTTTAGCTTCTACAAATTGTGCTCGCCGCTCTTCGGGGATATCCGCCACATTCACCCGCTCGAAAAGCCGTTGCGCTTCCCCGAGTTCTTTTCCGGCATCGGCGAGCGGACCCTGCACTTTTTGTAATTTTTCGAGAAGTGAGGTTGGCGGCGAACCAGCAACCGATTCCTCCGTCATATCTATCGCCACATCCGTCATAATGATCCCTGCCCGAGCAATATGCTCCCCTGCCAGAAGAGCAGATCGGCCCGATGCAGCCCGAGAAAGACCCGGGATAAAACGCACGCTCTCCACGAGCCACCCTGGGAACAAACTGAGCGCCGTATGCGCATCCCTGAATGCATTGCTCGATTGATGAAAATCACCATTGGCAATCTGGAACTGCTTCCCCTTCAAGGCCTCCGTAGCAAGGAGAATTTCCGCATAACCAGTATTGCCAGACCGGATCAATACCTGAGCCCGCTGCCAGGCGAGCATTCCATACAGAGGCGCCCCGATCATCAAGCACAGAAAAAAAACTAACTTTATCCTCTTCCGCCAAAAAAAACTCTCTTGCGAATATCCGTTTCGTTCCGTGCGAACCACGCGTTTCAAATCACGGGCCTGGCCAGCTGGTGCTGATGGCACAAAAGATACGCTTTTGCTTATCCGCAAAGGCTCATTTTCTGATTGAAAATTTGCGAGAGCAGAAAGATTTTTTTTTGTCTGTTTTCGAAGGCTGTCCATGATAAGAAGTTTTGTGTCTTGCAAGAGTTCGCTCTGTGCTTGAGTCACGAAAGCGCTTCCCGATATACATTCTGCGTACTTTTCGCCATACGTTTCCAACTAAACAACCTCACATGACGATACCCTCTGTGCCGCATGCGTTGGGAGAGTTCTTTATCCGTAGCGACAGACCGAATCTGTCTTTCAAAAGAGGCTTCTTGTTCTGGATCGAAATACAGCGCCGCCTTTCCGAGTACCTCTGGAAGCGATCCGCGCTCCGATGAAATCACTGGTAAACCGTAATTCATCGCTTCAAGCGGAGGCAATCCAAATCCTTCATAGAACGAAGGAAACACATAGGCTATCGCATGCCGGTAGAGCACTGAGAGCTCTGTGTCCGAAAGAAAACCTGCAAAACAAAGATTCGGGGAGGTAAAGGTCCTCTTCAGCTGCTGATAAAAATAATCCGAACGCCCCACCAAGACGAATCGGTATTCGGGAAAACGAGCCGCTATAGCACCGATCATCTCTAAATTTTTGTGCGGATACGCATTGCCAACGTACAAAAAATACGGTTGTAGTATATCACGTTGATGCAGAGAAGACCCGTTCGTTTCCAAAAGAGAGAGTCCGCATTTTTTCAGCACTTCTCCTTGTTCTTGAGGCAGGGCCACCGCACAGTTTCGATCCGCCCCCTCGAGAGTTACCCAGGTCTTCCCAAGTAAGAAAGGGAATTCTTGGAGCAAATCAGATTCCGTGAAGCGCGACACCGTGATCACGGTACGCGCACGAAAACAGGCTGTCCAGATCACCAATCGATAGAAGGCAAATTTCACCCAATACCACATGGCCAACCGAGTCGTATTCCGCAACGTCGGATAGCGCAGCAGGATAAGATCATGAATGGTCACCACAAAACGCTTCGGGTAAAGCACCGGGACATTGAAGTGCGGGAAATGAACCAGATCGAGATGCTGTCGCAGAAGCAGCCATGGGAAAAGTATTTGTTCCGCCAAACCGTACCAATGATAATCCGCCAGTACTTTGTGGAACTGAGGTGACCGCGGTACATACTCATCAAAATTTTCTCGACGCAAAAAAATCACATACTCATTCGTCGTATCGACTTCTTCAAGTGATTCGATGAGTTTTTCGGTATAGCGCCCGAGCCCTTTGCCAAGCGATCCGTAAAAACGAGCGTCAATGCCGATGCGCATACTCATGAAGGAGAGAGAAAATCTTGCCGGGAAAGCACATACAGGAGCAGTGCTTCTGAGGCCAACATTTTGAAGATCTCTTCATCTTCAAAATGATTTACTTGCTTGGTCACGATAAGAAAAGCTGCTACGCCATCCGATACCTTCGGAGAGCGCACAATGTAGCATCCTTGATACTCGAAAAATATTTTCTCCTCATCAATCAGCACTGAAGGCACAAAGCTAATGAACAGCCTGTTCCCCTGAGGGCCGTCTTCATAGTGGTCAAGAAGCACCCTCTTGCTGGTGTCGATGAAACGCAGAGAAACATCCTCTGACTTCGAGAGCACTGTAGCGGTCTGAAGAATCTTCCGATACCACAGATCACAATGATCACTGTGATGTGCTGTGGCCTCCGCCAGTTCGAACAAAAGCTCTTTCACAATTTCCTGCTTGCGGTTCATTGAACCGATATAGGTATAAGAATCAGAGAGATCTCTCCTAATAATATTGGTCGTCTTTTGCAATGACAACCGCTCACGTACCAGACGGAAAAGCGCTCTTTCTTTAGCTAGATAAATAAAAAACGTAATCATACCAAGCAACATGATCACGAATCCTTCCGTTTCCTCCTCCGGAAGAACAAAATATCCATGCGTTACCAAGAGCGGTGTTAGAACGGCCAGGATAAAGAAAGTGAGGTAGATCCAGTACATAGCAGCAGCATCAACACGAATAGTCCGATAAACTCTCTTTTAACAAAAGGAAGGACTGATCTGCATCCCTCCCTTTTGCTATTTATTTTTGTTGTATCCTGATCATTTAGATCGATAGTTCTTTGAGATACTTACGGAGCTTTTCTCCTACTTCAGGATGCTTGAGCCCATAATGAATGGTCGTCTTGAGAAAGTTAAACTTATCACCGGTATCGAGCCATTCCCCTTCAAGCATGCGACCATAGAGCGGCCTCCCCTCTTGGAGCATGATATCAAAAGCATCTGCCAAACGGATCTCTCCCGACTTACCCGATTCCATACCAGCCAAGACATCGAATACTTCCCGAGTAATGATATATTTTCCAACCGCCACAGCAGTTGATGGTGCCTCCTCTGGCTTTGGTTTTTCTACCATGCCTTTGACGCGAATATTACCATGATCCACAACTTCTCCGTCAATCACACCAAACTTTGAAACTTCGGACCGTTCGACTTCCGAAAGACCAATGATCGGAGCATGGAACTGTTCATAAGCATCGATCAGCTGCTTCGCTGCTGGCACCTGCGAATCATAAATGCAGTCACCGAAAATGATCAACACGGCCTCATCATCATCCACAAGGTGTGCTGCCTGTTGAATCGCATGCCCATCTCCCAATGGAACCGGCTGTCTCACATACGAGAATTTAGCCAGGGTTGATATACCCTGCACTACCGCCAAGAGATCATGCTTATTCTTTTCCACCAGCGTATCTTCCAATTCATACGAAACATCAAAATGATCCTCAATGGCCCGCTTGCCACGCCCAGTCACAAAGATGATTTCTTCCACTCCAGAAGTCACTGCTTCTTCGACTAGGTACTGCACTACTGGTTTATCGACTACCGGCAACATTTCCTTCGGTTGTGCCTTCGTCGCCGGAAGGAAACGCGTCCCGAACCCCGCTACCGGTATGATAGCTTTCTTCACCTTCCACTGCTTTTCTCCAGACATAAGATTTTCTCTTACACAACTTCATTTTTTTTATTGTACCCGAAACAAGTACCTATCGTATATATTGACTTTTTCATACTTTCGTGATAAAAAACAATATCCGGAAATTCCGGATACGCTCTTTTGAAACATTATCGCGCATCCCGTACTGCACAGGAGGTCTCATGACGCACGTCTTATCTACTCTTCTTGTCTGCTGTTGTTTGATTATTAGCAACAGCTTCTCCATCTCTTCCGCCACAGCCGCCACTCCAGCCCTACGTTTCGAAACCCACAACGAAACCACTACTTTCTATGACGGCGACCAACGTATCTGGTCCGGTCGGCTGCCAACGGATATACCACGGGACTGTATTGAAGAAGCGATTCGTAAGTTGGGAAATGTCATTACCTGCAGACCCCACATCAACCAGCGTAGTCATCTCCAACTCGACCTACCTTCATTCATGCCGGTCAAGGAAACCTGGCACCATCAAGCTTACACTGCCCGCATAACTAAGGAAGGTATTGACCTCACTCTCCGTGGAACCACTTCCACTCTTGAGCCACACACACCCCTCTCGGTACTGTTCTGGCTCATTACCAGCACCATACTTGGAACCATCGGATTCTGGCTCAAGCAACGGCTTACCTGAGTAATCCGCATGCGCGCAAAACAAAGGCCCGAAACAAGCATATTGTTCCGGGCCCTTTCTTTTTTTGAGTTCACCTTTAGAGAGAAACGAGCTTCTTCCATTCCGCATTAAATTCTTTGATCGCTGCATTCACTAGAGGATGAAAGGCTTCTCCCATCTTTTTCTCTTTCACATACACGCTTGCCTCAAGCAAAGCATCATGCGTCCCAGTATCAAACCAAGCCCCAGATATTGATCGAACATCCAATGTCCCTTGATTGAGATAGTGTGTATGGATATCCACGATTTCCAATTCTCCGCGCCCTGAAGGAGTAAGCGTTTGAGCCACCTTTGAAACATTACCATCAAAAATATACACTCCCGGAATAGCGAAGCGGCTCTTGGGTACTGATGGCTTTTCCTCAATAGAAAGCACTTTCCCGTCAGCGTCGAACTCCACCACACCAAAGCGCTCCGGATCAGACACCTCCTTCGCAAAAATCCGCCCCCCTGATTCGAATGTCCGTATCGCCTCGGAAAAATCGTCTTCAAAGATATTGTCACCGAGTACGAGTGTGGCCGGACCGCCATCCAGAAAATCCTCGCCCAGAATAAATGCCTCAGGTAGCCCTCCTGGTCGCTTCTGCACCACGAACGAGATCCGGACACCCTGTTTCTGAAACATAGAACCGAGCAGATTGAGATAGTCACCCGAGTTGGCCGGCGAGACGACGATGAGAATATCCGTGATACCCGCCGTGATGAGCGTGTTGATCGGATAGAAGATCATCTGACGATCGTACACCGGCAGGAGCTGCTTCGAGATAATCGACGTGAGCGGCAGGAGCCGGGTCCCAGTACCGCCCGCGAGAATAATGCCTTTCATATTTGATAGCTGCTTAGTTTTTAGCTGCCTAGCTTCCTAGAGATTCATCAGCATTTTTTTCTCCCCTCATAAATTATCATGCTTGATAAAGGATTGCTTTTGGGTTGCGAAAGAGGTTTTCCCTGCTGCCCGAGACTTCCGAGGCGATAGCGAGGGGAAAATCTGCCTTCGTAACCCAAAAACCCCCGAGAAAAATGTTCACTTATACAATGGGAACTGCTTGCACAGTTGCATGATTTCCTTGCGGAGCGCCGTGCAGAGCCGCTTATATTCCTTGTCATCCGCCGATACCTGCAACATACGCGCTATTGCACGAGCAATCAATCGAGTCTCAGCTTCTTTCATTCCGCGCGTCGTGATCGCCGGCACACCAATCCGTAGTCCCGATGGATCGAGTGGTCCGCGCGGATCATCCGGAATCACATTCTTGTTCACGGTGATACCGATCGCATCCAGCCGGTGTTCTGCTTCTTTCCCAGAAAGACCGTAACTCGCCACCGTGTCGATCACCAGCATATGGTTTTCTGTTCCACCAAACAAGATCTGCGCTCCCGCCTTAGTTAATTCCTTCTCGAGCACTTTCGCATTCTTGAGAATCTGCTTGGCATACTTCTTAAAGTCTGGCTTCAGAGCTTCCCCAAAGGCTACTGCCTTAGCAGCCACCACGTGCATATGCGGCCCACCCTGTGTTCCCGGAAACACCGCCTTATTGATTGCGCTTGCGTATTTTTCGCGACAGAGAATGAGCCCTCCCCGTGGTCCACGTAAAGTCTTATGCGTTGTCGCTGTGACAACATCAAAGTATTCGACTGGGTTTGGCAATGCTTTTCCGGCTACGAGACCGGCAATATGCGCCATGTCCATCATGGTGAGCGCCTTCACCTTCTTGGCAATCTTCACGAATTTTTCATAATCAATTTGCCGAGTATAGGAAGAGAAACCCGCCAGCATCAGCTTTGGCTTCACCTCTTTAGCTAACGCCTCGAGTTTCTTATAATCGATCGTGCCATCCGGTTCTGTTTTGTAGCGGACAAAATTATACACCTTGGCCGGCAGTGTCACCGGATGCCCGTGGGTCAAGTGCCCACCATGGGAAAGATCCATACCAAGCACCGTATCTCCCGGTTCCAAGAGCGCTGCGTACACCGCTAAGTTAGCTTGGGCACCAGAGTGTGGCTGGGCATTAGCATGTTCGGCTCCAAAGAGTTTCTTCACTCGCTCAATCGCCAAGGTCTCAACAACATCTGTATATTCTTGTCCACCATAGTAGCGCCGTCCCGGATAGCCTTCGGAATACTTGTTCGTAAACACCGTTCCGAGCGCTTCGAGCACCGCTTTCGAAACATAGTTCTCCGAAGCGATCATCTCAAGCCCCTCCTCCTGCCGTTTTTCTTCACCTATCACCGCTGCATACACCTGCTTATCCGCCTTCTTCAGAAGATCATGCTTCATAATTCAGAACATCAGAAATGATTAAATTCCGCACCAAAAAACACCTCAATGGTAGCAAAAAACCGTCTTTCCTACACCATTGACTTTTTCAAGTATTTATGCTAAAATGTAATTTCTAGAGAAATCTAGATTTTGTAGCTTAACAACCCACTCCGGAGGACCAATCCGGATCTGAGAGGAGATTCTCATGTCTTCACTGCTTGCAACCGTCTTCGTCGTCGCCATCCTATTCATCATCGGCATCTTCGGCTGGTTGACTCAGCGGCCGATGGAAAAAAGTCAACTGAAAGTTACTGGCATGCCGGCTGTGCACTGGTTTTTCCTAGCATGTCTCCTGTGGCTCATCGCCATGGGCCAAGGTATCCCGGTTCCCACCCTGTCGTTTCTCATTCTCGGCGGACCAGTTGCGTTTACGTGCGGTTTCATCTTCCCAGCAATCAAGGTTGTCTGGAAAAATCACTGAGTCATTCCACAATTACCTGAAGGAGATGCTCATGTTTATCAAGAAGCCTGACTCACTGTTGCCATACCTCATACCACTCGCCGTCATCGGCGTAGCCATAGCAGCAATGATCATCATCGCTGCTATCAATTGGGCATCGCAGCCCAACGCGACATCAGCGCCGGTCTCCTATCAGGCACAGAATTTGGAAACACTCAAGACTGTTCAACCGAACGACCTCGTACTCTGTGTCGTCGATATGCCAGGCACTCTGCGACCGGAAATCAAGTTCGCATTCCTGGTCGAACAAAACGCTAGCCAATCCCTTCATGGATACCAGATTAACGTTTTGTCTCTCGTACGTACCATAGGTGGTGGTTATCCCTACTCTAGGTTCGATAACTGCAAAATAGAAGTCCAGCGCGACACACCGACCGGCAACATGCCGGCGCATCTCGGCCGAATCATCCTCTACGGCCTCAACAATCCGCAGCATCTGATCCACTGATCAGCCCAACTGCTACCGCTGTCTACCGCCCTGCGGATACCATGTGCAACACGCACAGGTATCCCAGGGCTGTTTTATTTCCATAAAAATCATCACGCCTCCCGCTGCTTCAGAAATTCTTCGAGCGCTTCCGTATACGGGCGGAGCGGGATGAATTTCATATTCAAGAGCTCGGAGCAGCGCGGCCGCTGGGCTGGACGAGGAAAAGCTTCGGGAGCGACCGGCTTCACGGCTACTGATACGCCGGCCAATCGGAAGAGCTCTTGTGCCGCTTCATACCAGGTCACCGTTCCTTCGTTGACGAGATGGTAGATGCCGTAGGGCGCCACGTGCTGCTCCAGCACCTTGCTCGCGAGCGCCAAATCCGGCGCGTAGGTAAAACAACTTTTTTCATCATCTACTACCGTCACTTCTTTTTTCTCTCTGGCAATCTCGAGCATCTTTTCAAAAAAACTCTTCTTACCGATTGCGGATGATGCCGGCTTACCGAAGAGCTTGGAAAGCCGGATAACATAAACATAGCCACCCACCGCAATCACATTTTTTTCTCCTTCCCATTTACTCATCCCGTATTTCGAGAGTGGCCGCGGTAAAGCATCTTCCGCATATCCCTGTTCACTCTCCCCATCAAACACGTAGTCGGTTGAGTAGTGGATGAATGCCGCCTCGATCTTCTTGGCCAACTCAGCCAAGAACTTTGGCACCTCGGCATTCAAGAGAAGCGCTTTCTGGTATTCCTCTTCGTTTTCTTCACACTGATCCACGGCATTGTACGCCACCGCATTCACGATGAGTGCCGGATCACACTCCCGGATCTTCTTTTCCGCTCCAGAAAAATCCGTGACATCAATATCCTCGATATCCCACGCCGCCACTTCGTACGCCTCGTCCTCCTGGTACACCCGCACGAGCTCTTGCCCCAGCATCCCCTTCGCCCCGAGTATCAACACTCTTCGCTTACTTTCCATACTGAGTCTCGTAATATTTCTGATATTCCCCGCTCTTTACGTTTTTCCACCAACTCTCATTTTCTTTGAACCATTTCACTGTTTTTACAAGTCCGGTTTCCAGATCTACTGACGGTTCCCAGCCGAGCTCATGCTTGATCTTGTCAAAATTGATCGCGTAACGACGATCATGCCCCGCTCGATCTTTAACGTATTCGATCACACTTTCATCCTGCCCGAGCAACGCAAGCAACTGTTTCACAATCCAAAGATTTTCGCGTTCACCATTGCCGCCCACACAGTAGGTTTCACCGATTTTTCCTTTCTCGAGAATGAGCGCAATGGCACGAGCATGATCTTCGACATAGAGCCAATCACGTACCTGCTGGCCATCGCCATACACCGGCACAGGTTTCCCTTCCACAAGATTAGTAATCGCGAGCGGGATCAGCTTCTCCGGAAAGTGATACGGCCCGTAATTATTCGAGCAATTGGAAATCGTGATCGGCAAGCCGTAGGTATGGAAATAGGCTCGTACGAGATGGTCCGAACTCGCCTTGGACGCGCTATAGGGACTGCGTGGATCGTACGGGGTTGTTTCACTGAACGGCTCATCTTCCGGTTTCAACGCCCCAAAGACTTCATCAGTCGAGACGTGGTGAAAGCGCTTATTCCCATGTTTTCTCGCTGCTTCCAAAAGAGTAAACGTCCCAAAGACATTCGTTCGGACAAAGGCTTCTGGTCCAAGGATCGAACGATCGACATGTGACTCAGCCGCAAAGTGCACGATCGTATCCACTCCTGGTACGAGAGTATCCACCAGAGTCGCATCACAGATATCTCCCTTCACAAACCGGTAGCGTGCATCGCCATCCCAGCGCTTCACGTTTTCCAGATTGCCCGCATACGTAAGCGCATCCAGGTTAATCACCGAAATCTCCGGGTTGTTTTCGAGAATAAAGTGAATAAAATTCGAACCGATAAATCCCGCTCCCCCCGTGATAAGTAGCTTCATAATCGGAAAAAATATTGATGTATTTAACGAGGCAAATCTTTGAACAAAGGTAGTCTCGCATCTTTTTCTGAAACTACCGGGTTTTTCACTGGCCACTGTATACCCAGGTCTGGATCGTTCCAGAGTACCCCACCATCATGTTCCGGAGAGTACAGGGCGGTTACCTTATAAGTAAATACGGTTTCATCCTCAAGCGCCAAGAATCCATGAGCGAATCCGGCTGGAACCCAAAACTGAGCATGATTCTCTTCTGAAAGTTCTACCATCACGTGCTTTCCATACGTCTGAGAATCAGGCCGCAGATCTACCGCTACATCTATCACCCGCCCGTACAACACCTGCACAAATTTCCCCTGTGCCATCGGCGGCCGTTGGAAATGCAACCCTCGCAAGACATTCCGAGAAGATCTTGAAACATTCTCTTGCAGAAGATCATCGACAGGAACTCCATGTTCTCGGTAGCGTTCTCGCTGAAATGATTCAAAGAAATATCCGCGAGCATCACTGAACACGCGTGGTATAAACAATTTCAATCCTTCAATTGCAAAAGTTTGTACTTCCATAAGGTAAAAAGGCGTGCGCGACGTTTCTCTGCCATTGTAACACAAACAAAAAACCGCCCCATCGTCTGGAACGGTTTATTTTTTAGCTTTATCCCTGAATTTCATTCATCACATCATCGAGCGAACGCTTGGTCGGCTCCTCCACTGACACCGGCTTCTCTTCACGCGGTTCGCGATGCCCCCGATCCGATCCTTCCGGCTCATTGATCTTCAGATTGACACGAGCATTATTACGTGCCCCGATAACTCGGAGCAAGGTACGCAATGCCTTGGCCGTCATACCCTCGCGGCCGATCACCATACCCATATCTTTCGGATTCACATCAAGCGTAATCAGCACACCCATCTCATCGATCTTCCGCTCCACCTTCACATCTTCCGGATTATCCACGAGCATCTTCACCACATACTCGACGAATTCCCTGTCCATCATATTGTCCGTCATAGGCTTACTATCACCGATTAACCGTTAGCGGAAAGCTATCGCCTCCTCTCCGTATTGTACCCCGAGCCCCTGGTTTGTCAATTTGCCGCGAGACGGATTTCCCGCTTAGAACGAGCGAAGAAATATCCGATGATCAGGATCGTCGCCACCGGCGCCAGCCACTCGGGCACATGCACCCGGAATCCCTCCAACACCATGATACTTCCCAGTATGAGGATGGAATACATGGCTCCGTTCTTAAGATAGACATACCGCTTCACCCGCTCGACATTCATGAGTGTCAGCTGCCGGACGATGATTGCCCCGATACCATTGCCGATCAGGATGAGCGGGACCGACATCGTGAAGGCGAAAGCACCAAGCACTCCATCAATCGAGAACGAGAGATCGATGACCTCGAGAAAAAGAATTTTGCTCCAATCAGATAGAGAGGATGACTTGAGTTCCTCTTCCGCCTTCTCAGCCTGCAGCCTAAAACCATGCGTGATGAAGAACATTGTTGATCCCACCACAGCCCCGAAGGCCACCATTGGATTCTGCTGCAACGCATACCAAACGATCATAGAGAGCGTCATCGAGACGATCGCATAAAACCACACTCCATGCCGTTCTGCGAAGCGCTCACAGTGGAACCCGATACATTTGTCTTCCAGAAATATCCAATGCAGGAACAAGAATAGAAGGAAAACACCGCCGCCCATGAGCAGGATAGGTGCAGCCACTTCAATCGCTCCATGCACACCCGGATCATTCGAGAACATAGCTGTAAACGCCCCGATGAACCCAAGACTCGGAACCGTCGCCCAGACGATGACCCACGGCAAGAGCCCTCGGACCAGAAAGACCGCGATGAATACCCCCCACGTCACAAAAAATCGGCGAGCCTTCGCCCCCATCGTTGAAAGGACATCCGCATTGATGATGGCATTATCGATACTCGATATCGACTCAAACAGCACGAGACCAATAACGATGAGCACCATCGAGAAAATATCCATACTAGCATTCCGAAAAAAATTATATAGCCCGACCTCTCACCAACACTCCTGTTTCAACCCATCCACTCCGCCGGAGGAACAAAAGGATGATTACGCCATTCAGAGGACTGGCAACAGAGAAAATTTTTAGCTTCATTCGGATCAAACAAAAGTTTCTCGGATACCCATTCCATTCGTATCCCACGCGATCCCTTAATCAAGACAAGATCTCCATCCTGTACCAGCGTCACCACAAAGGCTGCCGCCATATCGCTCTGTTCAAACCAAAACACCTGTTCTTCCGACCATCCCGCTTCAATCAAAGTCCGGCACAAAGCACGCATGTGTTGCCCTACCAAAACAATACGTTCAGCTCCTGAACGCTCGACCCAAGGAAAAAGTTCTCGATGTCGCATATCCGCTTCATTACCCAGCTCGAGCATATCCCCCAGCACTACTATTTTTCTTTCGGCACGGAGGGCCTGTAAGACCGTCAAGGCTGCTGTTGTTGAGGTAGGTGAAGCATTATAGGTATCGTCTAAAAGAATGCTTCCACGTACTCCTGGCAATAAACGCATCCGCCCCGGCAAAGGTTCGAAAGAAGCCAATGCGTCAACTATTTCGACGGGATTTATTTTCAGAGCAATCCCCACAGCAGCAGCAGCCAGCGCGGCTGATACATGGTGCGCGGCGACGATTTTTGGTAAACGTACCGGTAAAGATTTTCCTCGATAATTCATCTTGAATGTAATTCCCTTCACCAATCTTGCCTCTGGTTCCAATACAACATGCTCGGCTCGTACATCCGCTTTATCACCAAAACCAAAGGTTATCGTTTTCGCTTTGGTTTTTTCTTGAAAACGCATCACTCGTTCATCATCAGCATTTAAAATTGCAAACCCAGATGCTGGCAGACCAGTAATAAGTTTCCCTTTCTCTCGAGCAATATTCGCTAAAGAACCAAAATGTGCCGCGTGACTCCCGGATACCTGAGTAAAAATCCCAATATCCACCGGCACAAACGAGAGCAGGTATTCCATATCTCCCGGGTGATCGATTCCCATTTCGAGTACCAGTACTTCCGGATACCGGAGCGGCAGCACCACATACCCAAACCAGCGGACAAACACTAACGCCCAGCGCCACACCGAACGCCCTCCGCTTTTTGCGCCCATAACAGAAAGTGGTATACCGATCTCATTATTATAATTCCCCTCCGCTACCTGAACGCTATACCTGCGAGCCAAAACCAAGCCGACGGCCTCTTTCGTCGAACTTTTGCCCACTGATCCGGTAATACCCACCACTAATGGACGGTATTTACGCAGCAGTACCCGTGCCATCATTCTGAGTATGTTTTCGAGTATTCTCTTACGCATGACACGCTTTTACGGTTTCTTAGACATCTCTGTCGGTTCTATTCTCGCATATTCGAGCAAAAATCGCATCAATTGGCCAAAAGTTGGGGCTGCGCTTGATTCCGCCCACTGTACATCTTTTGGATTCACCATCTCAACCAGCACAACAAAGCGCGGATGCTCTCGGGGTGCATAGCCTACAAAAGATCCGATCGTCTTGTTTTCTTCATACCCCTTACCGTCGGTTTTCGCTACCTGAGCTGTACCGGTTTTCCCGACAACTTCGTAGCCTGGTACATCCGCCCTCTTTCCGTGACCGTTCACAACCACGCTCCGAAGCATTTTTCCTATCTCTACGCTCGTCTCTTTACTGATCACTCGTCGGATCTCCTCTGGTTTTATAGTTTCCTGCTGTCCATCTGCATGCTTGATGACATCCACAATTTCTGGCCGCATCAACATTCCTCCATTAGCCAATGCCGCATAGGCAGCGACAATCTGCAGCGGCGTAGCAGTAATCCCTTGGCCAAAAGCAGCTGTATAAAACTGTATCCCGATTCGCAGATCATCCAAGTTATGCAGATTTCCCGCAGCCTCTGCCGGAAGACGCACTCCTGTTTTTTCTCCAAAACCAAAACGCCTCAGTCGTTCAGCAAACACTGCATGCCCCACCTGCCGTTCAACAAAAATCATGCCAGTATTAATGGACTCCTCCAATACTTTGGTCATTGTACTCCGTCCGTACACCTTATTTTCGGAATTACGTACGGTATAGCCAGATTCGGTCACCGCTCCCGTATCGGTATATTCTGTTCCGGGAGCCACTTTCTTTTCATCGATACCAATAGCCATGGTGATCGGCTTCATTACTGATCCTGGCTCATAAGGCAAACTCACCGCCGGATTCAGAAAAACACTGTAGTCTTCTGTCTTAGCGTATTCATTAGGATTAAAATCCGGCATCGTGGCCATTGAAAGGATTTTTCCTGTCTCTGGATCCATCACAAGGGCTGTAGCAGAATCAGCGCTGTGTTTTTCCAATGCCTCCTTCAGAATTTTTTCTGTCTCATGCTGAATCACACGATCAATAGTCAGCACCAAAGCATCACCTTGATTCGGTGCATCCTCAGGTCGATTCGACAAAGCAATCCAGCGACCTCCAGCATCTCGTTCCTGTTTCACCTCCGCCGAAAAACCTCGCAGCTCATCATCAAACGCCGCTTCAATGCCATATCCACCAGCTCCACCTCGTTCTCCCAGACTCGAAAAACCTACAATATGAGAAGCCAGGTTACCTGCTGGGTAGTAGCGGTATTTTTCAGGCATGAGCGCCACTCCTTTCAGCTGAAGTTCTTGTACCCGAGTCACTTCATCGTCACTCAATTTTCGTTTGATAACTTCAAAGGGGTCGCTCCGGTCAGCCAAACGAGCCAGTATATCCTTCGTATCCACCGACAACGCTTCCCCGAGTTTAAGCGCTACCGTATCCGGCTCCGTCACGTCTTTAGGCACAACATATGCCAGCATATATTCTCGATTCACCGCCAAAGGATACGGTCCGTCGGTATCTCGCAAAAATATTTCTCCTCGCTCCGCCTGGAGATTTACCGTGGCTAAACGCTGCTCTTCCGCTTGCTGCGCCCACATCCCGTGTTCAACAACCTGCGTCTTATATAAGCGCACCAACAAACAGACCCCCAATACAACAAAAGTAATAAAAACAAAATCAACGCGGGAAACACCATGATTCCCGCGCCTTTCTTCTTTTTTCATACCCTGAGGGATCCTCCATTGTTTCATAAAAAATATCCCCTCACCTGTCATTATCAACGTAGAGCCACCACATCTCGTTCTTCAAAATACTGCGGCGTATCTGCGCGCTCAAGCACCAAAGAACCGCTCGCTTCTTCTATCCGCTGAAACGATTTGGTATCTGCCTCAAGAATCCGCAAGCGAGCATTTTCCTCTCTCATATCAGTAATAGTTTTTTCTAGATGACGCATATGGTACCCCTGCACCGCGTTGCTGTTCACCGAGAAAACATACCCTCCTGACAAAACGATCAAAAATAGCAAGACACCAAAAGACCCTCCGATTCGTGTCGACCCCTGTTGAGACAAGCGTGCAGCTGATCCCATGGGAATATCCCTTCTTTTATGTCTGATAATCGTCTGCATATTCTTTTGTTTTTTTGTTTTTTTTGACTCCTGCTCTTTTTCAGAGCTTCTCGGCAATACGGAGTTTGGCACTCCGAGCTCGAGGATTGATCCGTATTTCTTCTTCCTTCGGCACTATGGGTTCAGCAGTCAGAATGCGCACCCGCGGCAACCTACCGCACACACAAACCGGGAAATTCGGCGGACACTCGCACCCCTTCGCTTCTTTCTGAAAAAACCTTTTGACCATGCGATCCTCCCCGGAGTGAAAACTGATGATGCCTATTCGCCCTCCGGTAACTACCAGTTCCAGCGACTGTTGGAGTAACGCCGACAGACTTGCTAATTCATCGTTCACCGCGATCCGCAAGGCCTGAAAGACTTTCGTAGCCGGATGTGTTTTTCGCTCCGCCCTGATACGGGCTGGTATCGAACGTTCGATTGTTTGCGCCAGCTCAAGCGTTCCAGAAAAAGCCCGCTCCACTCGCTGCTTCACGATCGAGCGAGCAATACTGCGTGCGTATTCCTCGTCACCCGCCTCAGCAAACAACTTCGCTAGTGCTCCCTCAGACCACGTATTCACCACCAATTCCGCTGTCTTCTCTGATTGGCGATCCAGTCGCATATCGAGCGGACCATCCTTCATAAAGGAAAGCCCTCGCGACTCATCATCCATTTGATCAGAGGAATACCCGAGATCCGCAAACAAAACCTCTACTTCCCCGAAGCCCCGTTCCTCTGCGACACGCGCAATATCAGAAAAGTTCGCGTGCGCTACGCAGAGCCGACCCTCTTCCATTTCCCGCCCGAGGTACGCATCTCCTCTCACCCGAGCTTCGAAACGAGCAATCGCTTCGACATCCATATCAAGCGAGAGAATACGGCCACTCTCTCCCAAGGCCTGCTTCATAAGAAGCGTGTGTCCGCCTCCGCCGAGCGTTGCGTCAATCACCCTATCCCCATTCTTAAGGTGCAATCCGAGAAGAACCTCTTCCGCCAGTACTGCAATATGCTGCGTCTCATTCATACTCATTCAACCCTCAAAATAGAAATCGTTCTGTTCGGTCAATTTTTATTTTGAATGCTGAACTTTTCTTTTCTTGCTGTACGTAATTCTGAGAGAACTTTTTTAGTACACGCCGAGCTTACCGAGTTCTTCCGCAATCTTGCCAGTATTTTTTTCCGCATTCAGCTTGTATTTCTTCCATGCCCCTTCATCCCAAATCTCAAGCCGATTATAGACACCTACTACTGCTACATCTTTTTTTAACCCTGCATCACTCTTCAGATACTCCGGGAGAAGCACTCTCCCTTGGCTATCCAACTCTGTATCCACTGCTCCCGAAAGCATCAAGCGGATAAAGCTACGTGTTCCTGATTCTCCTACCGGTAAATTTCCCAATTTCGCAGCAATCTCTTCCCAGACCTTCATCGGATACACGAAGAGACAATGATCAAGCCCTCGTGTTACCACCACTCGATTACCAAGCTCCCCACGAAACTTCGAAGGTAGCGCCAGGCGCTTTTTTGGATCAATCGAATGTGAGTACTCACCAATGAACATAATCCCTTTACTTTGTTTTCACCACTTTTCACCACTTTATAGGTATGTATCACCATTTTACTCCACTTATGGGAAACCGGTCAACACCCCTCCCTACCCAAGTTATCCACCGAGCAACCATAAAAAAACGGCCTTGAAAAGCCATTTTTATTCTTATATCAAAAGCCTATCAGGAAACCCTTTCGTACCGCACTTCCGATCGACTGTTTTCCGGTATCACGCCGACAAAATTCCCTGTGCCCCTATGTAAACTCGGGAGTCAGGAAATTTTTTTGCGGCGCTTATACCGGAAACGGTTCCCGATCGGAAGCGACATGGTCCGAAAAAATTTCCCGATAGACTTTTAGGGGGGATTCAGGAAATCGTTCTTTTGCGTCAAGAACTCTACGTTACGTATTTTTTTGCAGCTTGAGCAGAGCCTTCGCATCCGTAAGCACCGCATCAGCATGAGCTTCCGGTTTCACGTTCTCGTAGATCTTGGAAATTTTCCCTTGCGGATCGATCAAAAAAGTCGTCCGAAGTATGCCCATGTATTCTCGTCCCATGAATTTCTTTTGCGCCCATACACCATAACATTCAACCACTGCCTTTTCTTCATCAGCCAGCAACGTAAATGGCAACGCATACTTCGTTCTAAATTTGGCGTGTTTTTTTACTGAATCTACTGAGACTCCGAGTACCACTATACCGGCCCGCTTAAAGCGAGCATACGCGTCACGAAAACCACACGCTTCTTGCGTACAGCCCAGTGTGTCATCCTTCGGATAGAAATAGAGGACTACCACATGTCCCCGGTATTCAGAGAGCGAATGCTGCACGCCGTCTTGATCAGGGAGAGAAAAGCCTGGAGCTGCTTTGTTGAGTTTTGGCAACATAGGACTACTCTATTAAAAAGTAAGAATCTGAGCATCCTCAGTCTTTTATTCAATCACATCTCAGCTCCTCTGCAAAATCCATCTCTGTACTCGAAAAGAAAAACCCGGGGCAAGAAAAACTTCCTTGCCCCGGGATTGTGCACCACTTCGACTACTCCGTTAGAGGCATCCCTCGATACAGAGCCTCAACCCGATGGTGTAATTGAGCGATCCGTTCTAAGACTTCTTGGGTCCTCTGTGGTTCTGGTAAGCGACCGAACTGAATCCGGGCCGCCAAAAGAGAAGCTCGTGCGACAGACAGGTTATGCGCTCCCGACTGTGTTGCTTCCAAACCTCGCTGTATGAACTGTTCAGGCACTGGTTCCCTCCGGTTCCGCCAGTACTGTCTGACAAGCAGCACCGATGATTTGCCAGAAGCAATAGTTCCAATAGAACGGGTTACATAGCTGCACCGGCGGCGAGTTATTATTCTCCCCTTCCCGATACAAATCACTGAAGTGCTCTATGTCTCCTTGAGTTACCATAGCGTCTCCTTCTTCCTTAGGACAAGGGAATGCAGGCCCGCGGGATACCAAAGTACCTTGCCGTCTGGGCCAGTACAACCAAAATCCGCTCTTGCATGGGGCTCATTCTCCCTTGGACGCCAGCGGATCGTTCGCAGATAATCAAGACTCTCTCCTCGTGCTTTGTTAAACAACACTGAAAACAAAAAACGGCCTAACAGATACTTTACGTTGAGGTCGTTTACCCGGATGCTAACAGCATCACTTAAGCAGCATACTGTATTTCTGGATTCTTGTCAATCCTCGCTAAAACTCTAGATATTTCCGATTCTTGAGCCGTTCTGGAAGATACTCCTGATGAGCCGCTTCCTCGGTTACGTAGTTTGGCGTGTATTTATAATTTTTCCCATACCCAAGCCCTTTCATGAGCTTTGTCGGAGCGTTACGGAGATGGAACGGCACCGGTTCATTAGGGAACCGACGGATATCTTCTTTCACTTGGCCATAAGCTACATAAAGCGCGTTGGACTTCTTTGATTTAGCCAAATACACGGCGGCCTGAGCTAAATTCAACTCACATTCCGGCATCCCGATCCGCTGACAGGCTTCGTACGCCGCCACTGCCTGAGGCAATGCAAAGGAGTTCGCCACCCCGATATCCTCAGAAGCGAAGCGAATCATGCGTCTCGCCACATAGAGCGGATCCTCACCAGCTTCCAACATCCGTCCCAACCAATAGAGCGCTCCATCCGCATCACCACCCCGCATGGATTTGTGCAGCGCGGAAATGACATCGTAGTGCCATTCCCCTTGCTTATCGTAGAGCAAGTGCGAACGCTGCATTACCTCCTCTGCCAGCGCGAGTGTAATGCGTGGTGTCCGTAACGCACAAGCCTCAAGTGCCGAAAGTGCTTGCCGGGCATCGCCGCCAGACGCCTCTGCCAAAAATCTGGTTACACCAGTCTCAACCTCGACACCAGCTGCGATCAGAAAATCATCTTCACTGATTGCCCGATCAAGCAACATCTCTATCACCTCTGGGGAAAGGACTGACAGCACTAACACCCGGGTCCGTGAAAGAAGCGCGGCGTTCACCGAAAAGCTTGGATTCTCGGTCGTCGCTCCGATCAGGGTAATGATTCCTGATTCCACAAAAGGAAGTAAGGCGTCTTGCTGTGCTTTGTTCCACCGATGGATTTCATCTAAGAACAACAGCGTACGTCTCCCCTCCGCTTGATTCATTCTGGCGCGCTCCAGTACGGCAGTCAGATCTTTCTTACCGCTTTCAACCGCCGATAATTGAATAAATTCCGCTGCCAACTCGTGTGACAAAATCCGAGCCAGCGTTGTCTTACCGCTTCCTGGCGGTCCCCAGAACAAGAGGGAAGGAATAACACCGTTCCGTACCGCTTCACGTAAAAATGAGCCCTCGCCAAAAATCTTTTCCTGGCCAAGATACGTGTCTGCCGACTGCGGCCGCATCCGTTCCGGCAACGGAACCGATGACGGTATTCCTGAAGAAGGTGCCTGTTGCATATTCAAAAAAAATATTTCTCCTAAGCGATCTTAAGCAGTACCGGACAATGATCCGACCCCACAATATCATTCAGGTATTCCGTTTCCATCACCCGTAGAACAAAACCCTGATTCACGAAGAAATAATCAATCCGCCAACCCACGTTGCGCTCGCGGGCCCGTGTCTTCATATCCCACCAGGAATACTTCACCGTCTCGGGTTCCGCCCTCCGGAATGTGTCGATAAATCCTGCTCCAACGAGCTCATCCATCCAGGCTCTCTCTATGGGTAGAAATCCAGAAATCTTCTCATTCTCTTTGGGACGAGCGAGGTCAATTTCCTGATGCGCCGTATTCACATCGCCGCAGAACACGATATTTTTTCCTTGCCGGACTAGCTCGGAAATATATTCGAGAAATTCCGTATAGAAACGCATCTTGTACCGCAGCCGCTCTTCACCCGACCCACCATTCGGAAAATAGATATTGAGCAGCACAAAATCCTTGAAGTGCAGTTCCATCATGCGCCCCTCTTTTGAAAGGAGATTGTCTCCAAAAAAAGTCTTTACTTCAAATGGCTCTTCGCGAGTATAGACAGCGGTGCCGCTGTACCCCTTTTTCTCGGTTGCACAATGGAAATAGGCGAAATAGCCCGGCGGCTGTGCCAATGAATCCGATAACTGATCCGGATGCGAGATCTTTGTCTCCTGGAGACAGACAATAGAATATTTATGGTGGTTGAGCCACTCAAGAAACCCTTTCCGTTCAGCGGCCCGGATACCATTCACGTTCCAAGAAACCAGAGAAAGCGGTGTCATTGTTTTCATAGATTTCATCGTCATAGCACCTCCATACTAACACGGAAATTCATCCCTCATCCTGTGCTTTTGCCTGCTGGGGTGAAATAAAGGTTTTCCCTTGCTATCGGCAAGTCTCGGGCATCGGGAGAAGTATCTGTCTCCGCCAGATAGACCCTTCATCTTTGGTAACAGAAAAAATCTCTTTCGTAGCCAGAAAAACCTATATTCTCTTCCCTATTCAACATTCAATATTCTCTACTCGATATTCCCACTCAATGCTTAATAGCCCACTCATTCCCCGCCAATGTAAGAACCAATGCATCGAGTTCCCGATGCCGACGCTTTTTTTCAAGAAAAGGTACATCGTCCGAAAGCTCTTTCATCCCCTGTGTCCCCGGGCGCGGTGAATACCAAGCAATATAAGCCTTCTCAAATTTTACTGCCTGCGCCACGGCTTTCGTTGCCTCAAAATCTGCTTCTGTTTCACCGGGAAAACCCACAATGATATCCGTTGTGAATTTCACCTCAGGTATTTTTTCTCTGATCCGAGCGATGAGTGCCAAATATTCATCTCGCGTATACCAGCGATTCATGCGCTTGAGCACCGCATCACTCCCGGCCTGTACTGGCAAATGAATAAGCCGGTCGATATTGGTATGCCGGGCAATCACTTCAATCAGTTGGTCAGAAAAGTCCCATGGGTTCGAAGACATGAACATGATTTTTTTGACTCCGGGAATATTCGCTACCGCTTCGAGCAGGTACGGAAATAGCGTAGGAATACGATGACGATTCAAGTGCTTCACCATGACTGGTTCAACGAGTGTTCCACCGGGTAACAAATACTTTTCCCCTGTTTTCAATTTTTCCATCAAAAAATCCGCTCCGTAAGAATTAACATTCTGACCCAGCAAGAAAATTTCTTCCGCTCCCTGCTGTACAGCTTCCTGCGCTTCATTGAGAATTTCTTCGAAAGAACGTGATCGCTCCTTACCCCGCGAAAAGGGGACGATACAGTACGCGCAGTAGTTATTGCATCCATTGGAGATAGGAATAGATGCTGACTGTCTCCGTGTGCGTTTCGGTGCGTGTTCAAATCCAACTTCTTCCAACGGCAGAAATTCTACATCCGGCAGCCGCATACGAAGCTTCTTCATCATCTTGCCTCCTGGCACCCGGGACGCCGCGCCGATCAAGCAACCGGTCACAACGATCCTCGCGTCCCTATTCCCTTTGAGTCCGCTCCGAATATTACGGATCAACCCGAACACTTTTTCCTCAGCCCGTTCCCGCACGACACAGGTGTTGAGCACAATCACGTCTGCCACGTGAATATTTCTAGCTGGAAGAAGACCGCGTGATTCATAAAAACTAGCGATCCGTTCCGAATCAGCCTCATTCTGCTGACACCCAAAGGTATGAATGAAGTATTTTTGAGCCATAACTCATCAAGAAAACAAGAAGTCGGTATGAGATGCAACTGTAGAAGTATAGTCGTAAACAAGGTAAAAATCAACGATCAAGTCCTGTTCTTTAGTCTTTCTTCTCCTCGACCACCAGCTGGCCACAGGCGGCAGCGATATCCTCCCCTCGCGTCCGCCGACGAGTCACATCGATACCGACTTTCTCCAACAGTGTTTGGAAGCGCGCAATACCCCCTTCCGTACTCTTTGTGTAGCGCTCACTCGTATAGTTATACGGGATCAGGTTAATCCGCACTTTACCAACTTGGCGCGCAAAGCGAATGAGATGCTCGGCATGCGCTGCAGTATCATTCACTCCCGACAGCATAATATACTCAAAGGTCAGGTGCCGCCGCTTGGAATCAAACTTTGCGAAATATTTTTTCGTCCAATTGCCCAGTTTCTCCAGAAATTCTGGGTATGAAGTCGGCATGATTTCTTGGCGTGTTTGCGGATCGGCACTGTGGAGCGAAACCGCTAAGCGCACCGGCGGCCACTCTGGATCCTTGAGAAGAAATTCAAGCATTGGCACGAGTCCGACCGTCGACACCGTAATACGAGTCGGCCCCAAATCCGTGTATTTTAGCAACATTTGGAGCGACTGTTTCACCTGGTCATAATTCGCCAGAGGCTCCCCCATACCCATATAGACCACATTGCTGATTCTCTCCGTAATCTCCGGATGATCCGCTAGGTAGTACATCCAAAAGCGGTACTGATCCACAATTTCATCGCTCGTAAGATTCCGGGTAAACCCCATCGTGCCGGTCGCACAAAAGGTGCAGGCCATCGCACACCCTACCTGGGTCGACACACAGACGGAATACTGGTCACGACTGTTTTTCATGAGCACCGTTTCGATCCGCTTGCCATCTTTGAGTTCCAGTAGCGCTTTAAACGTATCCCGTTTTTTACTCCCAAACACGTGAACGGATTGATACGCAACAAACGTATCACTCGCATCCAATGTCTCGCGCCACTGAGCTGGCAAGGCCGTTATATCCCGAAAAGAACGGGTGGACGGCAAAAAAAGCGCCTGCTCCATCTGAGTCAGTCGCCATACTGGCAGCGTCGTACTATGTTCTTTCAGGGCAACCTGCCTTGTCTTCTGTACCATAAGCATCCGTATACCCTAGCACACCGCAGGTTTTCGTCAATGCAGATTCTTATCCAAGATCTTATCCAATCGGAAAAGATCGTGTTGTACCACCGGTACTTCCGCGTTCCGCTCCTTCCGAGTATTCAACTCATGGATAACCTTCTCAAAGCGAGCCGCCCGAAAATCCGTTTCAGCTGCATAGGATTCCAAGAATTGTTTTTTTTGAGCATCGGTCCAGGCATACCGATAGAGGCTCTCATACCAATTCCATCCTCCAAGAGCAAGGATACCCAAAAAAAGTACTATCAAGAGCCACCGGTAGGAACGATACCAAAACAACATGCTTTTCCGAACAGAGAGACCGGACTTGAAAGAAAGTTTCTTGAGTGAGGAGAATTTCATAGGGTATTACTGACTATGGTATACAATCATATCTGCCACTACCTCCAGATTAAAAGCTGCTGGAGTAATTGATTCAGGAGTCGGGGTTGTTTCTGGTACCGCTACAAAGAGTCCCGAACCTTCACGTGTCATTGCTTCAGGAGTAACGACCGGCGCTGCCGCAGCCGGAGCATTCACTCGTGTTATCTCTCTCTCTTTTCGTGTCGCATCCAGAGCAATCACGTCAAGCGCTACCGGGAGTGTCTCCACCTTATGGATATATTGAATCACTTTCTTTGTATCTCCGGACACCCGTAAGGCCAATCGCGTGTATTCCTGGGTAGGCAAATTACCGATAATACTTTTATCTTTCTTTGCATTCGTTTTAGCAGCCGTATCAGGAACATCTGACTTATCCGTATCGGCCGCCACCTTTGCCGCTGGTTTTACCGGAGCACCCTCACGAGCCTCGATCACAATATGCACTCCGCTCTCCTGAGCCAACCCTTCCAATTGTTTAATGAAATCAATCATATGCTCCTTTTCAGTGAATACCTTCAGGGTATCCTCATCCCGTAAGATCGTATCGTATTGGTCCTGGTATTCCTGAAGCTTGCCAAGTTGTCGTTCACGATTCTCCCGCACAGCAATCGCCTTCTGGATATCATTCTGTTCATGAGCAATCACATCGCCCATCATACGGATACCGAACCAGTACACCAGACCCATCGCTATGAGGATAGCCACCAGCATAACCAATCCTAGATTTTTTTTAAGGTATTCGTTCATAGAGGTGTAGTGTGCATACATTTTTCATCAAGCATGACATCCATCTGAAAGTTGACATTTTCCTGGGTAAGGAGATTTGAAAGCGGCAAATTCACTTTGGAGAAACATTTTTCTCCCTTCAGTTTTTCATCAAAAGCCAAGAGGTCATCCCGCGTATCAGCTACGCCAGTAATAAACACCTGATATTCTTTAGTACTCACCCGTTCAAAAGTAATCTTCTCGTCGGTATATTGATCTAACAGGAGAAAAACATTTGTAAAATAAAAACGATTGCGATCAATGGAAAATACCGCATCCGTCATTGCATTCGTAGTTTGAAATTTTTCCTCAAACATCTTGAGTTTTTTTTCTTCATCACGATACCGATCGAAATCCTGTCCAAGCATTTCTTGATGCCCACGCTCAAAATCAAGCACTAAATACATACCGGATAGGATACCGAGGTAAAAAAGCTCCAAAGAGAACAAGAGGAACACTTGCCACACGAAAAATCGGAATCGAGTCCGTCGCTCCGTTACCATTTTCTTTTCTTCGGGCAAGATATTAAGCAAGATCCTCATATTCGTCGAGTCCGCGCAGAGCCAAACCGATAGCGGTTGAGTACTGCACTGAATGATTACGATCAATAGGTGGGATACGTTTTCCTAAGTGAACATTGACCCAGGGGTTACCAAAAACAACGTCTCGGTTCAGTCGACGCGTAAGGTAAGGCAACAACCCCTTCATATTGGCACCGCCCCCGCAGAGCACAACCGTATCAATCGTTTGGGAATAATGAAGGTTTTCCAGGTAGAAACTGATTGATTTTTCAATTTCTCCCGCAATACTTTCCAACACTGGTAAGGCTGCCTTCAGCACTGGTCCGCGCAAAGCGAGCGATCCCAGTCCCTGCTTAATTTTAATATCTTCCGCTTCCTGAAAGGAAATACGCAAATCCTTGGCAATCGCATCAGTAATCATCTGAGAAGACAAAGGAACGCTCGAGGTGAAACAAGGCGTACTTCCCACAGAAATCAAAAAGCTGGTGCGTCGGTCTCCGATATCTACGATTAAGGTAGTTGATTTTTCCTCTGTTTCAGAAAGTAAGCTTCGGGCCTGGGCGATGGATTCTGTTTCCAACCCCACGACTTCCAACCCCGCTGCCTCGAGTACTTCCACAAACTGATCCACAACCGAACGCGCCACTGCTACCACCAAGACATTCATTTTCCCCTCTTCTACTAACAGCGTCCCGTCGAGTATCTGCCAATCGTAATAAACCTGGTCCAGGGTAAGCGGAATATTTGCTTCAATCTCCCACTGGATAGCCCCGCGAACCTCTTTCTCTTCCATTTTAGGCAAAGAAATGACCCGCAGAAAAGCTTTGGTCTCGGGCAACGAGCACATCACCTTGCGTGTATGCATCTTCTTCATGGTCGGGTTCTCCATGAGCCTACGCATCACGTCGATGACAATCTCCGGCTTAAGAATCTCCCCATCAATCACGCTGCCGACCGGGAGTGCCGCTGAGGTATACCCACTTACCCGGTGTGCCTTCCCCTCGCTTTCCATGCGCAGCACCTTGATTGACAGATCCGACAAATCAAGACCGAACGAACTCGGAAAGAGATCGAAAATTTTCTTCTGTAAGAATGACATTGTATTTCTCTTTTGGCTTTGCGTTTTTCTCTCTTTATAATACCACATCTTAGAGTGATACTAGAGCTCTTCCCAAAGATCTATGAGATAACTGGTGCCCGTCGGAAAATACGGCGGCGGACAATACAGGAGATTATTATCGTAATAGAGATTCCGGTTCCGGTATCCAGAAACGTGATTTCCTAAAGCATCCGCCCACGCAAAACCATAGCGCTGATTACTCACAATCGCACCGTTCACAGTGATGGTATCGCGAATCGCATTCGGTCCGGTATAATTCGACCGACCAACCCGGCCACTCTGAGCCATCAGCGCGGCATCTAGGGTAAGAAAGTTATTGCTATCCCGAGTAATCTCCACATCCTGTTGACCAATCGCCCCAACGATTTCAGAACAATCCGAATGCGTGTAGAGAATATCATGACTGATATACATCGTTTTTTTCGCAGCCGAAATCAGATTAGCAGCCACTACCGAAAGTTTCTTTGAATTCACTGTTCCCTCGAGCCAAACATTATTTTCTACAAAAATAACACCGTTATCAACAATCTGATAGTTAGCAACGCACTGACCAGAACAGGTTGCACAGGTCCCACTACCACTCACTTTCTTATACTGGTTAATTTCATTGGTGGATGCCACAAATGAATTAACCGTGCAAATATCATATGTTCCATTGGATTTCAGGATGATATGCCTGCCCTGTCCATCGTTATTGAAATACCTTCCATGCCCAGCCTGCGACTCAGACTTCATCAATGAAAGATCTCCGAGAATACCATTGAAATCGACGGTAGCCACTGGGAACTGCCGACCAGCCTCAAAAACATCGGTTCGATTCGGGACCGAAGCGGGTGGTGCTTCGGCAGGACGGAAGTTACTATTAATACCCGTGGCCGGCGGTACATTCACGTGCGTATGCACCCCAAATTCATTAGCACCGTTATGATCTGGATCATCATACTGGTCAAGCGAGCTGGATACCAGATTATGCGCCAAGCCATCAAAATGAATACCTGAATTGGAATGGATTTTCCCATACACTTCCGTACCTACTCCAAAACGCATAAAATCGTTAGCTACGACCGCGTTCTCGCTCCAGGAAGGCTTCCGCAAACGCACTCTCAAGGTGCGACTCAGTGTAGGATTATCATTCGTGTGTCCAACCGACGTGATATAAATAATCGTCGATCCGGTAGCTGGCGGCGTCACCGTAATACTGTACTGACCGTTATCATAGCTTTGTGTGTACGGAGAGGCTTGCCCCAGAGCGGTACCTGCCGACCAAAAAGCCTGTACCTGACTGGCCGTACGCCCATCCAGCTGGTGCGCAATATACCATTTGTAGAAATGCACCCCGGCTTCAGCGATCTGCAACGCCTGTTCGCGATCATGCTGCTTTAAACTGTACTTGAGCTGCGAGGCGATAAAACCGATGATCGAAGCCAGCAATACAGAAGAAGCCGCCATAATCATGAGAGCGTACGCGATCGCTGATCCTTTCCGGGTAGACTGCATAGATCTGGCTTTAGTAGGAATAATTATTAAGATTACGGAGCTCAACAAAAGACTCCACATTGATATTATTGGGCGCATTGACCGGATCGATGTTCACCAAAAGATGGACTTTAATCAAACGAACATTCTCCACCGCGACCGGCGTCGCCAGAGGATTATTCACAATGTCACTCGGATAATCTCGATTGTAATAATAAAAAACCGGCTCACTGTTAGAATTTGAAATATAGTTTGCGAATACCTCAGTACTATCGTCACCCGCCGGGTAGGTAATAGGTGTCGTAGCAGATGGATTAGTAATCCCCCGGTAGAGAGCACCACTACTTAGATAGTAATGCACTCGCTCAGTCACTCCGTCATTATCGACATCCATATAGACTTTGAGGTCGAACTGATCACCTGATTCAACCGGGTAGTCACCATTATCTGCTTGGCGAACCTTACGGATTTCACTCACCATACGATTCACTGCTCGTGAAGCAGCATAGGAAGCATTACCTGTTTCAAAGATAAATTTATTATTCTTCCAACTATTAATAAATAACATCGTGACTCCTTCCATGCCGATGAGCAAGATAAAGATAGCCATAATCATTTCGACCAATGACATTCCTCTGAGCCCTTTTCGTCTCCTCGATGATTGAGTCATACGCCTTTGCTATGGAGAAAGAGTAATGGTTTTTTTCTCTAATGCTGCCCCAGAAACCACTATCGTGCCCGCACCTGTGGTAAAACCGCTCGCACTCACTTCGATATCATAGGTTCCGGCCACCAATGGAGTGTTGGTTGTCGGGAAAAATGCCTGCCCATAGGTATCTGCGGTAATGGTGGTATCATAGCCGAGAGTCGTGTTAAACAACCGCACAGAAGCTCCTGCCAAAGGCGTATTGTCAGCAGCATTCTTAGCGGTAATCAAAGCTGAGCTATACGTTTTACTCGCCAGCACCATCTTGACTGTTTTTGAGGTAGCCGGAGGAAGGTTGATGGTTCCGAACGTTGTTTCTTCCGGACTCAAGCGTAAATACTCATACCCACTTTCACTCGCATCAAGCGTCACTGTATATACCCCTGTACTCCGATCAGAGAATGATACCTCTCCACTTGCGTTCGTTGCACTCGCCTGTGAAAAATCATAGATCGAAGCTCCGGTAGCAGGATCCGTACCGATCACCAGACCACCACCAATGGAGAAGTCAATATTCGGAATATCTGCATCAAAGGGATCTTTCGTCTCAAAATCAATAACCGAACGCTCATCCATCACCACGGTCGCCGCCGTCAAACTCCCCGCCACAATCGAAACATGGGTATTCACCGGATTAAAGGTTGAGGTTGGGTATGGAGCGTAGGTCATATTAGAATAGTATCCGTTTTTACTCACCAGAATATGATACCCCTGTACTGATTCTGGAGCCCCCGGAAAGGTCGTATTACCATTAGCATCCGTCGTAACCGTAATATCCACGGATGGCGCAACGCTCGTATTCGTAATCCGCACCGTAGCCCCTGATACACCTATACCCGCACTATTCAAAACATTGATAGAGAGGATGCCCGTGCCCGCCGCTACTGATTCAACCCCATCCAGCGAAAAAAGAGAGGACATTTCCACCTGTTCATAAGAAGCCCCACTACCCCACGACACCGTCAGCGTCACCTTCTTGTAGTCATTCGGGGCAAAATCCGTACCTAAAGCTGCAGTTCCATCTGTCGGATCATCTACAAATTGCACCACGGTATGCACATTGTATGTAGTGGTGTTTGCGGTAATGGATTGATCTTGACTCAGTGTCCCATGAGGAATACCTGAGGTTGTACCGATATTATCAAAAATGAGGCTACGGATAATTTCCATCTGCTGGTTTGCGATCGCCGTGGCCCCAAGACGATACTTGGAATTCATGATATTTTTAGTCCCCACGCTCCAGGCTTCATAAAAAGTTGCTGTAATAAGGGAAAAAATAAAAAGGAAAATTGCCGCCTCGATCATGGTAAATCCAAATAGTGTTCTTGTATCGAATCGTGCCTGTTCTGCCTGCATAATCTACTTGATATTTTCCAACACGCTGTACATCGGTGTCAGCATCGCTACTGCAAAAAACCCCACACTCCCTCCAATCAGAATCATCAATACTGGTTCGATAATTGAAGACATATTCTTCGTAATCTGTGAAACTTCTTCTTCATAAAACTCAGCCAGTCTACGCAGCACTGACTCCGTTTTTCCAGTCTCTTCTCCTACCTGAATAATTTGCGGCACCAAAATCGGAAACAGCTTCGGATACCGAAGAATAACCACACTCAAATCAACACCTTTTTGTATTTCGCTAATCGATTCATCGAGAGCTCCTTTATAATACGAATTAGCCAGAGTCTTTTTGACAATCGTCAAGGAATCCATAACCGACACACCGCTCTTCAGCAGCGAACTATAGATGCGAGCAAACCGGGCGCAGTTCACTTTGATAATGATATTCCCCACAATAGGCAGACGCAGAAAAAGCCAGTCAAAAAATTTCTTACCTACTTCCGTCGTCGCAAAAAGCCTCACCGCGAAAATACCCCCGAAAAAAAGAATTACGCTTGCAATAGCATGATTACGGAGAAAATCACTGACAGCCATAATGAACTGCGTAGATGCCGGCAGAGTGACATTCATATCCTTAAAAACTCCAGTGATGCGTGGCAAAATAAACGTCAGCATGAGGATACCAATACCCAACATCGCTACCACGATAACTGCCGGATAAATCATTGCTCCCTTCACCTTCGATAAGAGATCATTCTCCTTCTCCAGCTGGAGAGCTAGAATATCCAACACCTCTTCAAGATTACCGGAAATTTCTCCGACATAGACCATGCTTGTAAACAGTTCATTGAAGACTTTCGGATATTTGGCCAGTCCTTCAGAAAGGGTCTTGCCGCTCTGCACTTCGTCGTACACTTCACGGAGAATCTTTTGGAAGGCCTTATTTTGCGTCTGAACAGACAGGTTCATAATGGCTTTGGACACTGTCAGTCCAGACGATACCATGACCGCCAAATTACGCGTGAACACCATCTTCTCTTTGAGAGGCACGGAGACAAAACGATCTAGAAACTGTACCTGTACTTTTGCTTTCTCCTTGATTTCTCGCACCGAAGTCACCATAAGACCGCCGGCACGCAATTCGGCCACCAATTCCCGCTCATCTTTCGCTTCGTTTTCGGCTCCAGCGGTTTCACCCGTCGCGATATTTTTTGCTGTGTAATAATACCTGGGCATACCAAGTTTTTTTTGTTTTTTTATGACCAAACACAATCGACGAAACCAAAGTTTCACTTTCGTTCCCGAACGTAAGACTGATACCACCAAATAACGCTTAGTTTTTTCAGTATACCACAAAAAAGCACTATACCCGGAGTCTCTGTTTGAACGCCTCATAGACTCGAGGGCCACGCGGACGTGGTAAGAAGATCAACATCCGATCATTCGCTTCAATATAACTTCCCTCCCAATGCGTCTTCGGATTATGGGCGATCCTTGCCTTCTGTCGCCTGCCCAAAAAGGCCTCTACCGGAAAGAGATCGATAATACGCTCAAGCCACCGCTGCACCCGGAGCGCTGTCAGGGTCCTTTCCTGACACCAAAACGGTCGAATCTCTGACAGCGAAAAATTAGGTTTGAAGCGAGCCATCCAACGATTTTTCAACTCGAACTTCTGAAACAGCGTGTACGCAAACAAAGGGATCATAAAACGGTATTCGTGGGCAGAAAAAAGATCCTGGGTACCGATCTCTAGGCTTTCATCCGTCACAAAATAATTGAGACAGGCCCGGTTCCGGATTTTTTTTCCATGCCGCCACTTGCCAAGCATGAAGAGTATACCGGTCAGTATCACACGCCCCGTCCAGATTTTTCCTGCCCGAAGCACTACAAAAAGATCCCAATCACTTTCAAGGTCTCCGTACTTCAGCGACAAGCTTCCGGTAGCTCCCGCAAAACGCACATACGGAACGCAGCGGAGCAACAATGCTAAACGTTGCATGCGCCTAAGCTTCGCTGCGGATAGTTTCTCTCTGCGTATACGTTCTGTTACCAAACCCTGCCGACCAGAAAGAAAGAAAAATCCTCGCTCCCAAGCCAGTGTTCCTCGAGAGACCTCTGCACGCACTGCCACAAAAACCTCTCTATAGGTGGATGGGCGCACCTCTTCTTCCTGAAGAGTCAGGAGATGCTTCCATATCTCAAACACCGAAAGCGGATAATCAAAGACATCATAGTACGTCACGGTGTCGAGAATATCTTTAGAAAGACGGTACATACCAACAAAGTTCAAAATCCAAATCAAATATCAAGACAAAAATACAGAAATAGGAAGCCTTTCATTTTTATTTGGTTTGTATGTTTTTGTTTTGTACCCTTCCGAACAACGCTCGGCTAGAGGTATTTCGCCGTGGCGCTCTTCTTGCAAGCCTTGAGCTTAGTCGGCTCACCAGAAAAAATCAGTTCGCCCCCCTTCTCGCCGCTATCCGGTCCGAGTTCAATTACCCAGTCTGATGCCCGAATAACATCGATATTGTGCTCCACTACCAAAACGCTGTTCCCCCGGTCCACCAAAGCTTCCAGTACTTCCAAAAGCCGGCGCACATCCTCGAAATGCAGCCCGATCGTTGGTTCATCCAAAATATACAATGTTTTCCCTGTCGATTTACGTGCCAATTCTGTCGCCAGCTTAATACGCTGTGCTTCGCCTCCGGAAAGGTTCGTGGCACTCTGGCCTAATACAAGATACCCCAACCCTACTTCCTCAAGTACACGCAGTTTTTCTTCTATATGCGGTTGGTCCAGGAAAAAACGACGCGCTTCAGACACCGTCATGCGCAAAACACTGGAAATATTAGTCCCTCGGTATTCAATAGACAGCGTTTTGGTATTATAGCGCGTTCCGTTGCATACTTCGCAAGGCACATACACATCCGGTAAAAGATACATTTCTATCTTGCGCAATCCGCCACCCTGACAGGCCTCACAGCGACCGCCCTTCATGTTGAAGCTGAAATGCGTCGCCGAAAAATGCTCTTTGATGGCTTCCGGAGTGGCCGCAAACACATCTCGAATGAGACTGAACACCCCCGTATAGGTTGCTGCATTCGAACGCGGCGTCCGGCCGATCGGATCCTGATTCACGGTGATTACCTTATCAATATGCTGAAGACCAGTGATTTTCTTGTGGGCCCCCGGCTCAGTCTTCGCATGATAAAAATGCTGCGCCAAAGCTCGCGAAAGGATATCGTGTACCAAAGATGACTTGCCTGATCCCGAAACACCCGCAATCGATACGAGCATGCCTAACGGAATATCCACATCAATATTTTTGAGATTATGTTCTTTAGCTCCCAGAACAGTGATGCTTTCCCCATTCCACTTGCGCGCTTTTTTCTTCTCAGACACCCTCCGTCTTCCTGAAAGGTATTCCCCCGTGAGCACCTTCGATTTCAAGAGTTTTTCTGGCGTTCCAGCAAAAATCACTTCACCACCTTCTGTACCAGCACCCGGACCGAGATCCACCACATAATCCGCCTGACGCATAATCGCCACATCATGTTCGACGACCACGAGCGAATTGTTCGCTGATTTCAGATCAAGCAAGGCTCCAATAAGTCGATCCGTATCCCGGCTATGCAGTCCAACCGAGGGTTCATCCAAAACATAGATAATCCCCGAAAGTCCCGATTTCATCTGCACTGAAAGCCGGATCCGCTGCGCTTCACCCCCAGAGAGCGTATCGGCGCCACGCGACAACGAAAGGTATCCAAGACCGACTTTCTCCACTGCCACAAGCCGCGTCTCCATTTCACGAAATAGAGTATCAATCACCGCCTTTTCGTGACCGGCTTTCACAATACTTGCTTTGAGTTCTTTCGCTCTCCGTATCAGACCTTCTACATTCATGTCTGCCAAATCGAAAATTGAGTATCCTAATACCCGTACCGAAAGAGCTGCTGCTTTCAGGCGTTGCCCATGACATTCCGGACACACATGCGACTGCATGAATGTCTCGATTTCTTGCCGCAAATGATCTGATTTCGTATCCCGATACTTCTCTCCGAGAAAAGCGATCACGCCACGGAACTTCCGCGCATCTTCTGTCCATCCTTCCTCGCCAAACAACACTGCCTTGAGCTGTTTCACTGAAAGCTTCTTTACCGGCACCGAAAGAGAGAAGCGCAGACGCTTTGCTAGTTGAGCCAACTCCTGCATCGGACCGCTTTCGCGCTGCCGCTCCCCATTCATCTTACTCCACGGGCGTATAGCGCCTTCCATCAAGGAAAGATTATGGTTTGGCACGATCAATTCGGGATCGAATTCCAGCGTTTTCCCAAGACCGGTGCACTTCGGACAGGCCCCATCCGGATTATTGAACGAGAAGGAACTTGGTGTCGGCTCGGGTAAGCGGATATGGCAAGCATCACAACGATATTCATCGTTATACACCCGCTCCTCACCGCTCCCATTCAGTGTCACCGTGAGTGTTCCCTGACCCAGCTGGAATCCTGTCGCTAAAGAATCCAATAAACGCTCCTTATCCGGCCGAGCCTGATCGATCACGATCCGGTCGATCACCACATCAAGAGATTTCTCTTCAGAAGCAGAGGCGGAAGCCAAGGCATCCGCAATGGGCATAATCTCCCCTTCTCGGCGCACTCGCACATATCCCCAGTGATCAATCATCTCTAACGCTGCCCGTTCTGATTTCCCATCAGTCTGATTACTGTGAGCCAAAATAGCTATGCCCATACGATCCGGGAGCAGCAAGAGCTCGTCCATCACCTGGCGTACCGTCATGCGCGCAAGCATTTTTCCACAGACAGGGCAATGGGGTGTTCCAGCTTTTGCAAAAAGTACCCGAAGAAAATCATACACTTCGGTCATGGTCCCCACTGTCGAACGCGGACTGCGTGACACGCTTTTCTGATCAATAGAAATTGCTGGTGAAAGATTGTTGATAGCATCAACATCCGGCTTCTCGAACCCTTCGAGAAAATTTCTGGCATACGAAGAAAGCGATTCGACATAGCGCCGATTCGCTTCCGCAAAAATAACATCAAAAGCCAAGGAGGATTTTCCGGATCCGGAAAGACCCGTCACCACCACGAGCGCATTGCGTGGAATATCGACGCTTACATTCTTCAGGTTATTCACCCGCGCCCCCCGCACTTCGATCACCGGTTTTTTTTCTGGCATACCCCTTAATGCAAGCTCTCAAAAAAATCGATACAGTTTTTTCATTGTACTGCTTTTCTTTGAGGCTGTAAACACAAAGAAAAAGCCGGCACCAAGGGTACCGGCTAGCGACGCGTTTTTCGCCGCTCATGGGAACGTATCAAATGCTGATCAACTGTTTGAGACGTCATCCCAAAACGTTGAGTCAGCTCATGTTTAATGGCTTGCCGTCGAGCAGAAAGCCGACTATGCACGAGACTATTCGTAGACCTATGCATTTCCCTGTCCACCTGCACTAATTCAGCCAACAAGACGGATTTCCGTTGCCGTTCCAGCATCCAAAGGAACAAAACGAGAGAGACAATCAGAGCGGTAAGACCCCAAAGGACCCCATGTTCTTCTCGTCTCAATGCTGTCATGGTGACCAAGATACAGATTCCTATAAAAACAACTCGACTCATCCACTTCATACTTCTCTCCTTCTCAAAAAAGAGGGGTCTTTCGTTGTACCATGCCCTTTTTAAAATGTCAACACCCCGCTCCGTCAAAGACACGGTGTCTACCCAGATCCGTTTCGCCCCCCTCTAGGTTGCTAAAAAAGATTGACGTTTACGCTTACGATGGAGAGCCAGAGCAAAACGGTGTGCTTCAGCGTTAGCGAGCAATACATCCGCACGAAACCGCTCCAGAAGCCCCTCTGGTCCAATAAGGTGGTCAGGCTGATGCTTAGCATTTTTAACCACACCGATCACCGGAAGAAATAAACCTGCTTCAGTTAATAAGCGCTCAGCCACACCCTGCTGCAATAACGCACCATCCACCACGATAATTTCCGGCCAACGCCATTCCGCATGACCCAGCCGACGGTGTAAGACCTCTTCAAGGGCTGTAAGATCATTCCCTCCGTGTTCATCTCGCAACACGAACTGCCGATATTCATCTTTGTTTGGTCGACCACGCTCAACCACTGTCATGACCCCGACCGTCTCCTCCCCACCGAGATGCGCCACATCATACGCTTCGATCCGGTGCGGCTGCACCGCCCTCAAATCATCTTTGACGAGCGTTAGATCCTGGATATGAGAGAGAGCGAAAAGCTGCCGTTTACATTGCTCAGCTTCTTCAAAGCGGAGTTCCTGAGCCGCCGTTCGCATGGTTCGTTCAATCGCTTTCACTACCAACGATTTCTTGCCTTCAAAAAAGAGTTCTATATTGCGAATCCGCTTTTGATACTCGGCTCTCGGCATCGATCCTGCACATACGCCCGGACACAAACCAAGCTGAGCTTGAAAACACAATGTTCCGCTCCCGGGTACGCACGTATCCCGGAATGGAAAAATCCGCCGTACAATCTTCATCGCCTCACGTAGCTGTGTCCCAGCCGGAAACGGTCCGAAGATTTTCCGCACCGGATCACGAAACTTCCCCTGCGCAAAATCCCGTCCGCGTACCAGGAGTACACGCGGAAACTCTTCATCCGTCATCACTACATGATTAAAGCTCTTGTCATCTTTTTCATCCGTATTGTAGATCGGCTGGTGCTCTTTGATCAGTCTCGATTCCAAAAGCAGGGCTTCCAGTACCGAGTCCGTGACTCGATATGCGATCATCTGCGCCCGTTCAAGCATCAGCCCAATCTTCGGGCCGCGCGTCTCTATGATATCTCCCGAGAAATAACTCCGGACCCGGTCCCGCAGCGAGGTTGCTTTCCCGATATACAAAATTTCCTCTGCTTCTCCCAAGAAAAAATAAACCCCCGGACATTCCGGCAACAGCACCGTATCCTGGCGCCAGACAGCGATATCCATCTTTTCGGTCCACGGTATCTTTGGCATAGTTGACTAAAACATGAAAAAGTAGTATAATATGTAACAGTACGTTACGCAAGGAGAAGTCTATGTCTTCAGAATTCGAGTGTGCCCTCCGCGACCAGGTTATCCTTGGTCTCGCAAACGATCTTGATTTCAAGGCTGCCTTTGCCAGTGCTGTTCATAAAAAAGGTGTCTTTCATTCAGATCCAACCCGAAAGGCGACTTACAACTATCTTTTTCGGGCTGTCGAAAAGCGCATCAAGCGCTCGCTCGGCACCGATCAGAAGCTCTGGGCCGAAAAAGCTAAAAAGAAGATCCAGTCGCAATCAGTCTCTCCTTCAAAACCCGTGACTCCACCGCTGGAGAAGCTCCCCGTCCACCGACGCGCTTTCACCGGCCAAATGGCTGCCGCCGGCGAACGGCCGGAAGACTACGACTAGTCTCCGCCCCCCCCAACCCAGGACAACCTCACCGTTGTCCTTTTTCTTTTTTCGATATCCTCTTAGAACGCCCCCCGGATATGAAAAAGATTATTTTATTCATCGAGATCTCTCCTGGGTCAATCGTCTCCCGGGACGCGAAAGAAGTTTTCCCCGATGCCCGAGACTTCCGAGGCGATAGCAAGGGGGAAATTTCTTTCGTGGCTCGGAGAGACGATACATTAGACACACTCATTCCGAACGTTCCTTGGCAACAGACTATCCCCGGCGCGCACCACACTGATGACACACCGGCAGGTCCTCGAAGCGCATTCCGTGACAGCTCGCGCACTCGGACTGTAGCCGGTGCCCACATTTCGGACAGTGCTTCATGGAGAGGTCGATTGAGAAGGAACAGATCGGACACTTGCGATCCTTGAGAGACCTGAGCGCGACCGCCTCCCGGCTGAAGACCGTCTTCTGGATATAGTACACGATGCCACCGAACAAGACGATCACCAGCAGCACCGATCCGTAATACAGCACGTAGCGCAGAAATGCAAACTGCGTGAAAAACTCGATCAGCAATTGGATAATCCGACGCGGAATGATCTCATAGAGGAACATGCCAACGACCTGCAACAAGAGTACTGAGAAAGCGCCAAGCAGTGCGCCGACGATGATAGTATATGGGCTATCCTCGCGCTTCCAAGAAAAATACCGCCTGAGCGCATACAGGAACAACGGCAGAACGAAAAGCAATGAGAGAAGGAAGACCTTGATGCGATACCAGTTGTAAGCTGATAGATAGAGCTCTTTCGCCCGCTGCCGTTCAGTCTCAAAACCGCTTGCGGTGCCTCTGATCGCATCCAAGATAGCTGCCCGCTCGGACAACAGAGCCTTTCTCTCCGACTCGAGCCTCATGACGGCTTGCGTATCCGTCTTAAGGGAACTCCCCGCCTGCTCCGAATCCATCACCGGCGTCGGAATACCCGCCTGACGCTCCTGCAAACTGATATCGTATGCTTCCTGTTTTAGAGTCCTTTCTGGTTTGAGAGTATTCAGATCTCTTTCTACCCGATTAATCGGATCCTCGAGCGCGTAGTACCGCTTGAGGTCCGGGTAGGCGGCCCGCAAGGTGGCGGCAGCACCCGATGCTTCTTCGTATCGGCTAAACCGGCACTGCTGCTTCGTCAAATCATCCACCTGGTAGGTGTCTCTTATCTCATCGTATCCAGTCGCGTAGACATCCGTATGTGTAATCGGCGCATCGACCCAGCGAGAATCCAGTAATGCAGCAAATTCTCGCGAACATGAAGAGAGGCCTTCTGGTTGATTCGGTATCCGGCCGATATCACTAAAGATCGTCTGCCCGATGATCACGATGAAGAGCCCCATGAAAAACAGGAGGAGATAGCCGACCTTGGTCGTCCGTTTCTCACTGACCTCTTCATGTCCCGCTCCACTCTTCGGAGCCTCATTCGTCTTTCCCTGCAGCCATGACCACATAGTTTTGGTATGAAGGATAATACATACTCAGTATACCACTTTGTTACACCTCCTGGGTTATAGTTCTCCGTGGAACACAAGCAATTTTTCCCTTGCTATCGCCTCGGAAGTCTCGGGCATCAGGAAAAACCCTTGTGCTCCCCGGAGATCTTCGAGGTCTTGTGTATAAAAAACATCTTTTACAGCCCGTCACCGTGTCCGGCATCGAGCAGCGAGAGTGATCGCAATTCTTCGCGACGGAGCTCAGCATCCGGCAGTATGCTCTCGAGCAACCGCCAGAAACGAGGCCCGTGGTTCAGCTCACGGAGATGACACAGTTCATGTACAACGATATAGTCCACCAAATGCTCTGGTAAAAAAACAATCCGATAATTGAACGAGAGTGCTCCTCGTGCCGAGCAGCTCCCCCACCGTGTCCGCTGATCGCGAATCGTAATGTTTCCCGGGCTACATTCGAATTCCTGACTCAACTGCTGAACTCGCTCTGTCACTATTACGAGCGCTTCACTCCGATACTTCAGAAAACGTGCTCGCCGTGCTTCATCCGAAAGCCTCGAAGCATATCCTTTTATTCGAAAACTTTCTTGCGTCCGAGTAATCCATTCTCGCTTCCGTTCAACAAAACGCTGAATCAAAAAGAAAGGCACGATCTGCGCTGCTGTCACTGTCACGCGACCATCGTGAGCCACAGCGATACGCAACTGTTTGAGACCGCGTCGCCGACGGATCAGGATCGAATGACCGAAATCATCGTACAGTACCGATTCACGAGTAACACTCATAACTCGCTACTCTGGGCTCGCCGACGAATGAGGAAAGTTGCTAAGTGAGTCACAAAGGTCATAAAGACAAGCGTCGTAACCAATCTCACGATCATCTGGTAAGTATCCAGAGCATTTCCTGTCCCACCGATCACAAACCAAGCAAGAGCTAATAAGACGCCGAGGAAGAGAATAATACCGAGTGAATCAAACCAGAGGTAACGCCAGAAGGTCAATTCTTTTTTGGTAGCCAGATAGAGTGTGAGCACAACACGCAACCCAACAAGAAACTTAATCAGCAAGAGCGAGGAAAAAATATGCTTATCAAAGAGTTTTTTGATCATTGATTCCGGAATTTCATGCGAAGCCTGTTTACGGTTCATAGACGCAAACCCATACTTCCCCAACACGTACCAGCAGATATCTGCTATCAAGGTAGCCACGTAGGCCGTTACTAACACTCCTAGTATCATACCGCTCGATTGTTTTGTAGCAAAGATCAAGGCAACCAAAATCGCATTTTCTCCGGCCACAAGTGCTCCAATAAATGTTGCCAGCATCCAATGATCAGGCAGGGCTTGAGTAAGAAAGATAAAAACATGTTCCATACCTCTTTGTGTTTTGGTTAAAGTTTGTTAAACACCCTTAAGCCCGTAAGACTTTCTTCAAATAATGCCCCGTATACGATTCGATTACCTTAGCGACTTCTTCCGGCGTGCCGCTGGCCACGATTTTCCCTCCGCCCGATCCACCCTCAGGACCGATATCAATGACATAGTCGGAAGATTTGATGAAATCCAAATTATGCTCAATCGTCATCACCGTATTCCCCTTATCGACCAACCGGTCCAGGATCTCGATCAGCTTTTTCACGTCAGCATAGTGCAGACCAATGGTCGGCTCATCAAGCAGATAGATGGTTCGTTCCACATGCGGTCGATAGAGTTCGGAAGCGATTTTCACCCGCTGAGCCTCGCCACCAGAAAGTGTCGTTGCTGATTGACCAAGCTTCAAGTAACCGAGCCCGACTTCGTTGAGCGTTTTGAGCCGATCCGCAATCGCCGGAATCTCGTAGAAGAATGCATGAGCTTCTTCAATTGTCATCTCGAGCACCTCATGGATAGTTTTATGCTTGTACTTCACTTCGAGTGTCTCTTTCGTGAAGCGTTTGCCATCACAGACATCGCAGGGTACATACACCGTCGGCAAGAAGTGCATCTCCACCGCGATGAAACCATTCCCCTCACACGTTTCGCATCGTCCACCAGGACGATTGAAAGAAAACCGGCCGCTCTTCCAGCCCCGTACCCGCGCCTCTTCCGTCGAAGCAAAGAGGTCCCGCACATGCGTCCAGGCTCCAGTATAGGTCGCCGGATTAGAACGCGGCGTGCGCCCGATCGGTGACTGATCAATCATGACTGCACGTGAAAGATATTCACTGCCCGAAAAACTCTTGCAATGAAAGACTTCGTTCGATTTGTAGCGGCGATCAAAGCGGGCCTGCAGATTCTTATGCAGAATATCGTAAAGAAAGGTAGACTTACCCGATCCCGAAACGCCAGTCACGGAGATAAAGCGCCCCAGCGGCACATCAACATTCAGATCCTTGATATTGAAAAGCCGGGCACCTCGCACCTTGAGCGAGCCTTTATCCTTATGCCGACGGATTTTCGGAACGGGTATTTTTTCTTCACCACGCAAGTAGGCGAGTGTTAATGACCCCGAAGTATTTTTTTTCGCCATCAAAAGGTCTTCCAAAAACCCCGACACCACCACTTCTCCGCCGTGCACTCCAGCTCCCGGACCGATATCCACAATATAGTCACTCGCATAAATGGTATCCTCATCATGCTCAACGATAAGGATGGTATTCCCGAGTGCTCGGAGGTTTTTCAAGGTCTCAATAAGACGATCATTGTCTCGGCTGTGCAGACCGATCGTCGGTTCATCGAGCACATAGAGCGCTCCGACTAACTGGCTCCCCAACTGGGATGCCAGACGAATACGCTGCGCTTCGCCGCCGGAGAGCGTATTGGCGCGCCGATCCAGGGTGAGATAATCCAAACCGACATTGAGCAAAAACTGGAGCCGACCACCAATCTCCCGTCGCACGACCGAAGCGATCTGCTGTTCACGCGGGGTCAATGCGAGCGCTTCAAAAAAAGCTTGGGCCTCACGGGTGGTTAACGCTACAATTTCAACGATATTTTTGCCACCTACCAAAATATGCAGCGCTTCTTCGCGCAACCGGGTACCATGGCACACTTCGCACAGTTCGTCACCGAAAAAATGCTTTGTCCCAAGACCATTGCAGGCCTGACAGGCACCATAGGGTGAATTGAAAGAAAAAAGCCGCGGCTCGACTTCCGGATACGAGAAGCCATCATACGGACACGAGAAACGCGCTGAAAGGATCACTGCCTCTCCATCCAGCATCACCTTCACGAGTCCATCGCTTTCTACGAGCGCTCGCTCAACGGCCTCTGACAACCGTTCCTCTGAAGTCTGTGGAAACTGAGCAAACTCATGCAAAGGAATATCGTCGACAATAAGATCGATATCATGCTTCTTGTGTTTTGAGAGAAGAACTTGTTCTCGTAAACTGTGCCGTTTCCCATCAAGAAAAATTTCTGAGAATCCCTTATTGAGAGCGTTATAGAGCAGCTGATAGTACTCCCCTTTGCGCCCGCGAACCACCGGAGCGGTAATAATGAGATTTCCTGATTGTTTCGCTTTCTTTACTCGCTCACGGACCAATTCCAGCATCTCTTCGGACGAAAGCTTCTTGATCTCGCGATCACAGGTGAGGCAGTGCGGCCGACCGAGTCGCGCAAAGAGCACCCGGAGATAGTCATAGATTTCCGTAACCGTCGCCACGGTGGAACGCGGATTACGGCTCGCCGATTTCTGATCAATGGAAATAGCTGGCGAAAGACCACGGATCTCATCCACATCCGGCTTCTGCATCGTATTCAAGAATTGGCGCGCATACGCGGACAAAGATTCCACGTAACGCCGCTGCCCCTCGGCAAAAATAGTGTCGAACGCAAGTGATGACTTGCCTGACCCGGAAAGCCCGGTCAAGACCACCATCCGGTTCCGTGGCATATCGACATCGATATTCTTGAGGTTATGCGTACACGCACCCCGCACCTCAATCCATTCGGAAGGCGTACTCGCTTCTGTTTTCTTGATTTTCGACTTGGTGGTCATGGCCGTGAGAACAATAATATGAATACTTCTTCCAAAAAAACCTTGCTTCTTCACTCTCGGTTCAGAACTGGAAATAAAGAGAGGCTTCCTGGATACAGAAAAAGAAATCTTCTTAGCCTAGCATATCGTTCTGTTATTGTCACCCCTGTTGCAAAGCTCGCACCAGAACTCTTTCCTGCGGTCGTTCCGGGTGCACCACCACTTCCGTGCGCCCAGCAGGGAGCTGCCGAAGAAAATCTACCGGGTCATCAATCCAGTCACCACTCACCAGGTATTCCGAAGTAGTGAGGGGTGCATGTTTCCAGAAATACCGGTCTACTCGGTGCAAACAAGAAATGACTTCTTCTGCCGCATGCCAGCGCAGGCAACCAATCGTATCGTACGATCCAAAACGGACATAGCCTATACCGTATTCTCGAGCTACCTCCAAAAAATACCGGAACAGAGGCGGAAAAAAATGGATATGCTCATGCGAATTCATGCCGTCCGGCAGCCGTCCAAACTTCTGTTGAAAAAGATCCAACTGTTCGCGCCATTCCTGCTCCACTTTCCTTCGAGACAGTTTTCCTACCAACAGACACCAGAGAAAATTTCCCATACGCACCAGAAAAGCATCTCCTTCAGACTCTCCTCGACCCAAAAGACGAGTTAACTCGAGGTGGATATCTATCGACACACCGGTTGCAAGCAATTGCTGAGCCTCCGTTTCCGAAACGAAACGCGCAAGTACGGCTACTCGGTCAATAAGCGAAGCACGTGCTAAGTCGAGTATCGGTTCTGAAGCTTCGCGGAGACCATAATCATCTGCCGTAATAATCAGTCGTGCATGCATATCAGTTTCGATATCCTCGTACCCGCCATATTATCTGACCGCCAAGAATCTTCCTCTCAAGGACCACCCCTTCCTGGCGTAAGCGTTGCGCTTTCTGCGTCTCTCCGCCACCGTTATATTCTCCGCAGCGACCATCACCCCGGATCACCCGATGACACGGAATACTCGGGTCATGATTTTTTTTCATCAGACTCCCTACCGCACGAGCAGCACCAGGAAACCCGGCATGTACTGCTACGGTTCCATACGAGAGTACACTCCCTTTCGGGATACGTTTTACGACCCGCTCCACCGCAGTCGCAAAACTTTCTTTGGAAAAAGATTGAAGCCGAGACATAGGAATATTGTAGCAATCAGACAGAAAAAAACCAAAAGCTCCGCTGAAAAACGGAGCTTGGCCTGATGCAAAAACCTGCGTTTCTAGTGCACTGCGTCTTCCCCAAAGGCCTTCTTCAGATCAGCCTTAGCTTGATCCATAGCGGTCTTGAATGTGGCCATCGCTGATTGCAGTGCCGTTTTCTTCGTCTCAGCGAGCCCTTTGATAGTGTCACCCAACTTGGCACTCTCCTGGCGTTCAGACTGAAGGTTCGTACGGGCTGATTTGAGGGCTGCTTGGAAGGTGCTCCGTACCGTAGCAGCATCTTTCCCGGCAGCACAGTCTGACTTGGCTTGAGTGATAGCTGCCGTAACAGCCGCTGCAAAAGTATCAGCTGCGCCGGACCGAGTATCTTTCTTACTCGCTACCGCAGCATCTACCCCCTCGCGGAACGCCTTGATCGCAGCATCCACCGCATCACGACGAGTTTCCACGGCCGCTTCGGTCGCTTTCTTAAAGGCAACAACTGCCGCTTTCTTAGCGTCCGTATCGGCAGCTGCTTCAAGTTTCTCATACCAAGCATTTCGCCGAGCATCCTGCGCTTCACGAGTATCGGTCAACGTATTATCACGCGCATCACGCTTTTCCGCAAAACGCTCCATGCGCTGTGTCTTACGTTCAGTAAATTTGTCTTTACGCTCCGCAAGCCGGCTCTGCATATCTTCAATCCGACTTGTAAAATTCTCACAGAATGCGGCTTGGCGATCCGCTTGACGCTCTTCCATGGCCGTTTGGCGATCTGCTTGACGATTCGCCTGACGATCTTCCATGCGCTGCGTTCGTTCTGCTTGACGATCCTCATACATCGAGGCTGCTGCCAAGAACGGAAAGGCGAGAGCAGCTACTCCGAGAAACAATGGGATGCTTTTAGAGATTTTTGTCATCATAGAATTCGCTTACATCATTAAGTGAACCTGATTCTTCTTCCATAACCGCAGCTTCTCCGGTAGCTTCATCCGTTACGGCGGCATCATCAGAAACCATTTCACTATCGATATCGCCGACGATCGCATCAACCGTTGTCGGCTGCTGCGTATCCGGAACAGAGAGCTGAGCTTCTTCCGTAAGACCCTTTTTGGCAGCTGGTTCGTTTTGAGGAACCGTGGTAGTCGTCATGCTGGTAGCTGGCCGCGTAACTGTCGACATCTGTTTGATAATGACGACACCCAGCGCCCCCACAATAGCCACTAGCACCCCCAAGCCTATAATTTTTTTCGCATCCATATATGCGTGTGTATTTATGTATTAATGAATAAGCCCGAAAAGCTTCGACCCTCTCTCGAGCAGACCTTGTAAGTATACCACGATCCTACCGTTGTCGAGACTGAAGAGCGCGAATTTCGTCGCGCAAAAGGGCGGCTGTCTCAAAATCAAGTATCTTCACCGCTTGTTTCATTTCCTTTTCCTTGAGACGGATAAGCTTGGCAGGATCTTTCGAAAAAATTCGTTCATCCAAAGAAAGATTCGCCCGAACCGCTTTATCATGTTCGCTTTCCAAGTGCTCGGTAATATCATGGATATTTTTTTTGACCGTTGCCGGGGTAATACCATGCTCCGCATTGTACTCTGCCTGGAGCTTACGCCGCCGATTGGTTTCCCCGAGAGCATACTCGATCGATCCGGTGGTGCGATCAGCATAGAGAATCACCCGACCGCTGGCATTGCGCGCTGCTCGTCCGATAATCTGAATCAGCGAGGTCTCAGAACGCAGAAACCCTTCTTTGTCGGCATCCAAAATACCGATAAACGAGACTTCGGGCAAATCAAGACCTTCGCGCAATAGGTTTACTCCTACGATGCAATCAAACTCCCCCTTACGGAAAGATGTAAGGATTTTAATCCGATCGATAGTCTTCACATCGCTGTGCAGATATTCCGAACGAATACCTCTTTCCTTCAGGTAGACCGCTAAATCTTCCGCCATCTTTTTCGTGAGCGTTGTCGCGATCACCCGGTTCCCCCGAGCCACTTCTATTTCCGTCTCACGGATGAAGTCGCCGATCTGACCTGGATACGGAACCGATTCATCGGCCCGGATACCCCGTACCTCGACAAGCGGATCCAAGAGTCCGGTTGGCCGGATCACCTGCTCGATGATCTGTTCGCTCACCTCGCGTTCATACTCCGCCGGAGTAGCCGACGTGAAGACCACCGGTCCGACTCGCTCGAGAAATTCCTCATAACGGAGCGGGCGGTTATCAAGCGCTGAGGGAAGCCGGAAACCGAATTCTACCAGCGTTTTTTTGCGCGCCTGGTCACCCGCATACATGCCCCGCAGCTGCGGTAAGGTCACATGCGACTCATCAATCACCGTAAGAAAATCCGGTGTGCCATCTGGCAGGTGCGGAAAGTATGATAACAAGGTTTCAGCCGGTTCGCCAGGCAATTTTCCCGAAAGGTGTCGTGAATAGTTTTCGATACCGCTGCAATACCCGATTTCTTCGATCATCGCGAGATCATAATTCGTCCGTCGCTTGAGGCGCTCGACTTCGAGTAATTTTCCTTCGGCTTCGAGCTCAGCCAAGCGGAGCGTCAATTCTTCCCGTATATTCTTGAGCGCGCGCGCTTTCTCTTGTTCATCTGTAATAAAATGTTTGGCCGGAAAGAGGAAAATGTCTTTTGGCTCTTCGAAGATTTTCTGCGTTACCGGATCAATCTTCACAATATGCCCGATGGTACCCGCTACGATATCGATGCTGTAGACATACTTTTCGGATATCGGCATCACTTCCACGCGATTGCCGAGACTACGGAACATACCCGGCGAAAGATCAGCATTCGTCCGCTCGAAGAAGATAGCGACCAGCGTATGGAGCAGTTCGGTCCGCGTCATCGGCGTCCCGACTGAGAGGCGGAGATTCTTCTTCTCGTATTCCGCCGGACTCCCCAGGCCGTAGATGCAGGATACCGAGGCCACGATAATCGTATCGCGCCGCGTCAAAAGTGCTTGCGTGGAAGCGTGCCGCAACCGGTCGATCTCTTCGTTGATCTGAGCATCCTTCTCGATATAGGTATCGGTCACCGGGAGATAGGCTTCCGGCTGATAGAAATCATAGTACGAGACGAAATAGTGCACCGCGTGATCCGGGAAAAATTCCTGATACTCCTGGGCCAGCTGCGCTGCGAGCGTCTTGTTGTGTGCAATGACCAGAGTCGGCTTGCCGATATTTGCGATCACGTTGGCCATGGTAAACGTCTTCCCGGAGCCCGTCACACCGAGCAAGGTCTGAAAAGAGGCTCCCGACTCAATCCCCCTGGTCAATGCCGCAATCGCTTTGGGCTGATCGCCGGCTGGACCCCAAGGCGATTGCAACCGAAATGTCGATGTATCCATATATTATGTATGTATCTGAAAGAGACAGTCTAGAGGGCTTCCCCTGAAGCGTCAATGCTCCTATCGTAGCACACCATCACATTTGCCGATGCCGATTTGCTATACTGGAAAAGATTAGGGGTGTTAATCGGTTTCTATCAGTCTACGAAAGTAAATTTTCCTGAATACTAACCTAGATAATACGCACTCTCCTGGGCCGCGAAAGAGGTTTTCCTTGACGCCCGAGACTTCCGAGGCGATAGCGAGAGGAAAATCTGCTTTCGTGGCCCAGGAGAGACCTCGAAGAATAGCCATCCTTTTCGATACTCTATTTCTTAAAAAACCACTTCCCTATGACTCATCAATCATCACTCTTCTCGAAGTCTCTCGTCGGCGCGCAATTCGCCATCATCAGTTATTTCGTACTCTTCCATCCTGTCCTCCAACCATTTGCTCCGCAGGATATTGTGGCCTGGACCCTCGTCCTCGCCGGCATCACACTTGGCTTCTGGGCATTCATAACTCTGCGCCCAGGGAAGTTTCGTATCGCACCCGAACCCGCTCAAACTGCCATCCTTATCATCAGCGGACCCTACGCGTTTATCCGCCACCCCATGTATACCGCTCTCCTCCTTACCACCTTCGGGTTGTTTCTGAACTATCCGGTCATCAGGCATTTTGTTGCCTTCGCGCTTCTCTTTATCCTCCTCACTATCAAACTCTCGTACGAAGAAAAACTCCTCACCGAAAAATTTCCACACTATACAACGTATCAGGCCCACACCAAACGCCTTATCCCGTTTGTGTATTAAGCCAAACTCTTTATTTCTTCCGATCGAAAATCTGGCAAAGAAAACGCCAAGCATGCTTGCCTTTATGCCGGTGACGATAAAGCAGATACAGCGCTATACCGATAGCTAACCACACCGCACTATCAAACATCCATTTGATATGGTCGATATCGCGCCAGAGCGTAGAGATTTTCGCAATGCCGAAATATCCCGCTAGGACATAGCCGAGATCCTTCACGAAATATCCCAAGAGCGTTGCCGCGAAGAAGACACGGATATTCATCTTGAAGATACCGGATGCTACTGAGAACGGCGTCGTCGGCATGAACGGCACGGCGCGTATCAGGAAGAGAAGTCCGCCATCCTTCCAGTGATGACCCGTGAACCGGACACCGACACGCTCAACATCCGCGTGCGCAACGCCGAACCACTGGCCGACACGACCGATCAGGAGATCCTCTCCCTTATCGCCGAAAAAATAATACAGCCAGGCACCAATCGTCTTTCCCGAGCTCGCCAAAAAAGCCAGAAGCGCGAGGTACCACCAGTCCTCATGCCGCATGAGCGCGAGCGATCCAGCGATGCCGGTGATAAGCATCGACGGTATCGGACTCACGACTTCCTCGAGAAACGAACCTGAGAAGACAAACCACTCGAGCGGCACTTGCATCACATAGTCTTTGATCCAACTGATCAGAGTGGCGGAATGGAAGAACATAATCAATCTAGCGTTTGATGTGTTTGATATCCGAAGAGCGCTGGCTGATATCCACCATCGGCGAATGTTCCGCGTTCTCGATCACCTGGCGCCCGAGAGACAAGGAGCACCAGGCAACCAGAGAAGCCACCAACATCACCACGAGGAGTGCGATCGGTCCCGAGATGTTGCGACTCGTATCGAAGGGCAATCGAATATCTGGCATACTGCAAAAAAATAATAGGCCTCCGTAGTATACCCGAATCACTCCTGATCTGCACCCCGGATGATCGCGATCGCCCGCTTCGCGACCGACCCGATAGGTAGATGATCCCCCGTCGGATAATCACGCATCGCTCCGATGAACCGCTTTGCCGGATACCGGTACCCCTCACCGAAGCGCGTCCCTGGATCATGCGTGATATACTCCCCCGTCACTTTATCGTATCCGGTCACAACGAGCATATGTGTTTCTGGTCCCGGCGCCGTGAAATGCGGATTACCGAGCGCCTGACCATCCATCGGCACCAGGAGAATCTTGCCCGCTGAGAGCGATGATCGCATCTCGTCATCTGTCGCCGGATCGAGCAGCTCGCCATCCGTCCGACCAGTATACTTCCGAAACAGGGCTAAGGTATCCTCAGCCGACGTATCTACCGCCGTCCCGAAGAGCTCCGCCGAGAGTTTTGAGATCGTGCGTATTTCTTGTTTCATTTCTTCGACTGAAAAAGAAATCGTACTCCCTAATCGGGATGCCATGAGTATCGATGCCTCCTCGCAGCCGTCCTGGAATACCGGATCCTGCCAAGCACCAGCCGGCGCCTGCACTACAAAGGGTACCAACGGCATAGCACGATCACTAAGAGATGATACCGGCTCCGCTCCCGGGCAGAAAAAGAGGCACGGATCGATCCACTGCGATAACTCAGTCCGCTGACTCACATAGCCGCGGATATCTATCGCCTCGCCCCGATGAATACCGAGGTGCAAATGCTTGCGTTCGCCATCAGTATCGGTACTCCCGGCTGCTCCCAGCATACCGAGCTCAGCCCCTCTTTCTACCTGGTCCCCTACCTGCCCAGTCACACTCTTAAGCGCGAGATGACCGTAGACGACCGTCACGGTTTCGCCCCCGAGCTCGCAGCGTTCAACAATGACACCACCATAGCCGCTAGCCCGCCGCTTCGCAACTAGCGTACCGGAACACACCGCACGAATAGACACATCCGTTACAGACTCTTTGGGAAAAGTTTCAAAATCTGTTCCCGTATGATACCCCCGAAAACGTTCCGGCTGCACCGGCGATGTTTGTGGGTCAATAAACATGCCAAAGGGTTTTTTCGTTACTCGTTCTTCGGCTCGATCGAGAGGCACGACTCTTGGTAATGCTTCCGATGGAACTAACGCCCCCTCGTTTGAAGGCATGCTCTCCGGACAAGGAGCGAAAGCGCACTCAGGTCCGCTTCTCCCGACCGCTGATCCATCTGGACACAGCTTGGCTTCAAGGGTACAGGCTGGCAAGGATACTCGGGCCGGTACGCGCAACCACACCCAGCCAGCTACAGCGACTAGCCCGATACCAACAAGACTCAAGCTGAAACAAGAAAGTTTCTTCATATCTTTCATTATAGAACATGCATTTTTTCCTTTGTTTTCAGCCTATTTTTCCATATTGACTGATACCTGCTTTTATGCTATAGTGGACTTTGCAACTAATGCAAGAAGAAATGTAGTCGGATTTCTCTCGAACAAGCCAAGAAGCAATACTATGACCGGTACTATCAAAACGCTCACGGATCGTGGATTCGGATTCATCTCTCGCGAAGGCGAGGCGAAGGATCTTTTCTTCCACTCCAAGGAGCTCGTCGGTGTTACTTTCGATGAGCTCAAGGTCGGCGACAACGTCACCTTCGAGGTTACCGAAGGTCCGAAGGGTCCTGCGGCCACCAACGTGTCCCTCGCCTAATCGCGATCTATACACCAAAAAACCACTCCTCAAGGAGTGGTTTTTTGTTGGTCATCGGGAAAACAGGACTTCCTGCTTATGGCTTCGGCAGATAATAATCAAGGGTGTAGATCCAGTGTTCATCATCCTCGCCACCCTGCTCACGCGTCATGATTTTCTGATTGAGCATCCAAACCAGATACCCTGGATCTTCGACCGCCACTTGTTCTACCTCTTTCCCAGCATACTTTCCAAAAGGAAACTTTTTCATAAGGATGGGCCGGGCCGAAACCTCGAGCATCTCGTGGAGTACCACTGTCTCATCACCCGTCTTCTCCAGCATGGTTGAAAAATAGAAATCAAAAAGCGCGCGAAGCACTCGAACATCGCCTAAGGCATCATGCGCCGAGACATTATCCACTGTGAGGTCGTGGTAGTAGCGGAGGTACTGAAGGTTGTGCCGCGGTATCGTGCCAGTAATATCGAGATAATGCGAAAGCTTGAAGGTATCAATCGAGACCGGCACTTCGAGACCTTCATGCTGGAGCATCTCGATATCAAACTTCGCATTGTGCGCCACAAGGATCGCGCCCTCCGCCAAAAGTGCTGTTAGCTCACGCTGCATCGCCGACCCAGCGAACGCTTCACAACGCTCAACCATACGGTTCGTGATATGCGTCACGCTCATAGCCTCGATACTGATCGGTACTGGCGGTTTAAAAAGCGCTTCGGCTTCCCGTTCACCAATACTATATGCTACCTGACACAGCCGATCATGCGGCCCCGTCCCAGTCGTTTCAGTATCAAGAAAAAGCAGTTGTTCCTGCAACATAACCAACCCTAGTAGCCTCTTCGAAAGAAGTTATTCAGATACCGTAAACGTACCCCACTGCCCACCAGCCCGGTGCCCTGGCTTCGAACAATAGTACTGGAAAGTCCCCGCTTTATCTGCAGTGAAATCAATCACGACTTCTTGATTGAGCGGCAGTTCCTCTTTCACTCCAAACTCATCCAGCATGAAGTCATGCATGCCCGCGGTATTTGTCACCTTAATCCGTACATGATCCCCCTTCTTAACGGAGATTTCTTTCAAAGAAAACCACTTGCCCTGCGCATCATAGTAGGCTGTCATCGAGAATTCTTTCAACGGACCATTGAGCACCTGTGAAACCGGCTCAACCGACTTTACGGGCATTGCCGTGTCCGTGGCTGGAGCCGAGGCTTTCTGAAGAAAAAAATATCCTCCGAGCGCTGCAATCACTACTACTGCTACGATAAGTTTTCCCATATGCTTGTCCTTAAAAAATAGAGGGTCCTGTTGTCAGCGGTACTATTATACCACGCCACCCAAAAACCCTTCTAAAAGCCTCTAGCGGGAGTTTTCTTCGGTTTCGATTCCGGCAGCGCGGCCTCGGTGATGCGAATAAGTTCGGAGAGCCACTCACGGTCCTCAACCAAATCAGCACCGATCCGTATCGACGGCTTGGCTCCTGAATAGGCAATACCCTCCTCATAGCGCTCTCCGACATATTCTCTGCCCGGGTCCGTAATCTTCACGTAGAGCGTATCATCGCAAACTAAAGCTACTACTTTATCATTCACATACAGCGCGTACTCACCAAACATCTTGCGCGACCGCACACCAGACACATCGGCTAGCTGGTCCTCCATATATTCCATCGTCGATTGCTTCGTCGCCATAGGCTCTGCATATTATTTCGGCAGCTTGAGCACGTTCACCACGAGACCATTAATGACAAAGTTATCATCCTCCGAGAGAAAGATCGGCTGATGCTTCTTGTCAGTCGATTCTGGTATGAGCGCGATGGTCTTACCATCCACCGTCCGATAGGTCTTTACCGTCGCCAGGCCATCGATCACCACCAACACCCGGTCGTTGTTCTGGTATTCCTTCACCCCTCCATCCACCAGAACGAAGTCCCCGCTCTCGATCGTTTTGCCATTAACCACCGCCCGGTTCATCGAGGTCCCGTTCACCTGCACGGCGAAGATATTCCGGTCCTTCACCAGGCGCTTGGAGACCCGGAGGTAGCCTTCGACGTACTGATCTGCAAACATTGCCGCTGCTCCAGCACTCGCCGAACCAAACACCGGCACCTGGACAAAATTTTCACTCGTCACTCCCTTGAGGAGTATCCCCCGGTCTTCCGAAGTCCGCTCGATATACCCCTTTTCCTCAAGCGCATTGAGGTAGAGAAAAAAACTCCGAAGACTTTTCAACTTCAACCCGAGGCGCGAACTCTCTTCTTTAATCTCCCGCACCGTCGGCATCTGTCCATGTTCAGAAAAAAATTGCTTAATCGCCTGCAACACAATCTTCTGTTTCTGTGTCAAAATTTCCATACTCTTTGTTTACTTAACTTTCACTCTACTATTCATAGTATAGAAAACTCTCAAAAAGAGTCAAGTGTTTTTTTCAAAACAAACACCCCTGTTCCAAAGGAAGGGGTGCGGAGATAGAAAAACAGAAGTATCTTACCCGCGTATCTGGATTGATAGGGATATTTTGTCACCGGCCTGGACCATCTCCTTAGTCCGCACGGCTACCTTAAGCGGCAGAAGATAGCAAGCGGATCGCTTATCTGGAAATATCGATGTTTCCCAAGTTGTCCGGCCAAGCGTTACCGTCACCGGCAGGGATCCCCACCCTCTCGACTGCTCTCCAAAACGCTCTCGGATCTCCGCCGAAACTTCTTTCGACACATTCACAAAATGCCAGTTGGCACTTTCCCCCGGATACAGCCACACTTCTGCCCGTATGGTGAATATATCTTTTGGCATATGTGTTCTGCTGCCAACAAGCTCTCAGACCAAAAATTACCGTTGGGTATAGTGCCTGCTCCGGCGCCACCAATGCGGATACTCGCCCCGGCGGAAACACAGTAGATCAAAAAGAGCGCCCAGAGCAATCCCCCACGGAGCAAAACCAATGAGCGTGTCTGCAACCGAATGCGATCGACTATCAATATACAAAAACACCCCCACCGCCAAACCAAGGAGGACAAGCGTAACGCTCCATCCCTCTTTCGAGACTGGATAGTAACACGCAAACCATTTCCAGAACCGTGCCGGTTTGAACCAATAGCGCATATACCTGTTTATCGATGACGCCAACGTGGAGCAAAGCGGATCAGGAAGGTAAAGAATTTTGCCGCCACACAATTCATGCCTTGACTGCGCATGCTCTCATAGGCTCGTCGTTGAAATTCTTTGAGATCATTCCCTTCGTAGCACAGTTTCCCGTCCCGGAAGCATAGATTACAGTACCGTTCACTCTCGCGCTCCAATTGCCCGTGCTTCTCATCAAGTGGCATCATACAACTCTCGCAGTGTTTTCCTGCATGCATAGACTTATAGTTAAAAATTGTTATTCTTAAGCGTGCATAATAACGATACCTTCGCCTTCAGTATACACCCGGGAGTCAAGCCCTTAACCCGTTCACTGCTTCGGCTCCGCCCATCTCGCCAGCTTCGGGATCTGCCGCACAGCCAGCCACCGCAGGGGCCGCCACCATTGCATCTCACGCTTCAAGACATCGTCGACGAACTGCTGCATCTCCCCTACCGTCATCTCCGGCTGGACAAAAGCGCCACCCTGATAGCACGAGCTGCAGTATGTAGTACTTAGCGAGCCGTCTTTTTCCAGCCCTCCGCCATTCCGATCTCTCTTCAAAGGCATCCCGCACGACTGGCACTGCTTATACGATGTTTCCATATGCGTAATCGGTTACGTAACTTTTCTTACTACCTGCCCTACAAGCCACATTTCACCCTGTTTCAGCTAAAAAGAACAGGGCTTCCGGTGGAAGCCCTGAGGGGCAGATTACTGCAGAATCTGTCTGGTTTGAGGAGCAAAGGTATCGAGAAATTCATGGATACGCTCGATATTTTCCTCCTCGGTCATACCGACCGGGGTGCGCCACGGATCGAGCCTGAGGGCCGGGCTGGCCGCAAGTGCACTATCGAGTGTCGCGTCGGTCTCTATGAGTTTCTGAAGTGTCAGATCAAGCTTGTATGGCAGTGCTGACTGGCGGATTTCATACATGACCTGCTCAAATTCCTCTCCATTGAGGTGCTCCATCTGCAAGAGCTGGCGCGCGGCATCATAGGCCTGGTGTTTACACAACAGATCATGTGATACTTCTCCGTCGCGCATCAGAATGTACCCGTGCCGCTGGCAACCACAGACTACAAAACGAGCTTCTCCGTACTCATTCATGGTATTCCCCTTTCAAAAAAACGTAAGCACTCTGCCCGCTACCCTAGCACGCAGTATCTGGAAAAGCAACGAGCCGGGGTAAACGCTAAACCCCTGTCTAAACAAGGCTTTGTGAAGCCAGAATAGCCTATGTCGCGGAAGAAGAGTATACTAGGAGTGAAAAGCCTTCAGAACGAGGGGCGATGGAATCCTCGGATTCCTAATTGGGACCCACCTGGTTTAGCAGGGAAAAATGAAAATTTTTTCCGTTACTCATTTTTACGGGACCCAGTCACTCCTCTGCATTGAGGGCTTTTTACTTTTTGCTCGACGTACGCCAGAAAAATGAGTACACTAAACAACATGAAAGAATCCCCTTCCTCAGAACCGAAAGCTTCACGTGTTGAGGCATTTGCCTTGGCTGCACCTCAATACCTGGGGTCACCCTTTTCGCTTATCCTGCACACGTTCTTTTTTGTGGGCATTTTTGTACTGCAACTTTTTGGATTTTCATTTGACCAAGTCATGCTCATCCTCACCACGCTCGTCTCACTCGAAGCTATCTATCTCTCCCTCTTCATTCAGATGACTGTGAATCAACATGCCAAACAGATCGAGGAAGTGAGCGAAGACGTGGAAGATATTTCTGAAGATGTGGAAGAAATTTCGAAAGATATCGACACGCTTCAAGAAGATGTGAAAGAGATCAGTGAAGACGTCGAGGATATTTCCGAGGATGTGGAAGATATCGGTGAGGAAATTGAAAAAGATGACCGTGAGGATGCGGTCGAGCGCACTGAGGATCAGCAGCGTATCGAAAAGATCGAATCCGCTATCGAGATCCTTTTGCAAGAAATCCGAACGATCAAAAAAGAGAAATAATCTCTCTGCTTACGGAGTACGGATGGAGTAGCGGCAGCCACAGTAGTTCTGCCGATAAATACCCCGCTCCTTCACCATCTGGCGACCAAGAGCCTCACGCCCTTTTTTCTTCCAGTCTTCCGCATAGAAAGTCAGTCCGTAACGCTTGGCCGCTGCTTCGCCAATTGGAAAAATCACCTTCGAACTTTTGCGGCTCCCCATGGTGAGCGTGGTACCGAAAATTTTAAAGCCTCGTTCCCTAGCCTCGCGTGCCGACCGATCGAGCCGCATGCCGATACAGGTGAAGCAGCGCTTCCCCTGCTCAGGCTCATTCTCCAATCCGCGCACGCGCGCATCCCATTCCTCCGGGCGATAGTCCATATCTATCATCGGTATGGACCATTCTTCACACACGCGGATCACTTCGGCCTTCCGTTGCAGATATTCCGTTTCCGGATAGATATTCGGATTGAAAAAAAGGACAGAAAGATCAAACTCTTTGCGGAGTTCATCAATGACCGCGATCCCGCACGGTGCGCAACAGGTATGGAGGAAAAAGGGTTCAGGCATAGCGGCGATGATTAAGCACCATCATACCCCAAGCCAACACGACCAGCAATCCCCCGAAAAAGAACGGGGCTGTAATCCCCAGAAATCCTGAACCGAAACCAGCTAAGAGCGGCACCAGTCCGTTCGAAAGCGCTCCGAGCGATCCGTTAATCCCCAGTGCTGCCCCTTGTTTCTCGGCCGAGACACTCTTACTCACAAGCGCGGTCATATTGGCCATCGAGAGACCATTGGGTATCGCCGTAAAAGGCACGGTGGCAAAGAGCCAGAGCATGTTCGGTGCGAATGGATAAAAGACAATCGTACTAGCTAAAAGAAAGAGCGCGATCCGAACAATAGCTATCTCGGTATAGCGGGATGACAAGAAGCGAAGAATGAAGACCTGCGTAATGACAATCCATATACCCACAAAACCAAAGAAGCTTCCGATCTGAGCTTCTGATTGACTGAAACGATTCACCAAGAGAATCCCTACAAATGAGGTGAAGAACGCAAAACCAGAAATATAGAAAAAGTTGGCTGCGTAGATAGGAAATGCATCCTTATCTCGAAAGGCTGATCGGATATTGTCCACGCCGCGCAGCAGATGAAACCGCTTTCTCTCTGCAGTACTCGTCTTCCGGGTTTCCGGCAGCAAGAACGTTACCAACGCCACATTCACGATACCAAGCATACCCGAAAACCAAAAGGGAGCCGAAGCCGAACCGCTGGCGCTCGCGATAAAGCCACCGATCACTGGTCCGAGAATAAAACCGATACCCACTGCCGCCCCAATCAAACCAAAATTTTTCGCTCGCTCATGGGGACCGGAGACATCGGCAATACTTGCCTGCGCGATACTGAAATTGGCTCCGGCCAATCCAGCAATGGCCCGACTCACAAAGAGAAGTGCCAGGGATTTCATCTCAATACCAAAACCAAAGAGAAGCTGCGAAAAAGCGAGTGTTCCCACACCGAGCATCAAAAGGCGCCGGCGCCCATATACATCGGAAAGTTCTCCTAAAATAGGTGCAGCGAAAAAAAGCATGATACCAAAGAGAGCTGTGATCAAGCCTGCAATAAGGTATTGTCCCTGAACAGAATACCCTTCCAGTAAAAAAGAAGGGCTCGATGGATCCGTAAAAATAATCGGAATAATTGGGATCACCATACCCAAACCGATCATATCCAGCATGAGGGTGAAAAAAAGGACGCGAAGAGCTTTCTTTTGCATAGCGGTAATTATAGAGGTAATCAGTGAATATTCATCAATGTCAAAAAAGAGATGCTCGGGCTATTTTAGCACAATCATTCTTTTTGTTACTCTTCAGGCTTCCTTATCTTCACAAGAGCCGCTCATTTGAACAGTTCCTGGAAAGAAGCTCGCACATGAGCCAGCTTCGGGTCGATAACTGCCTGGCAGTATGCCTGCTCGGGATGCTGCGCATAGTAGTCCTGATGAGAAGCTTCGGCCCGATAAAAAACATCGAGTGGTTTGATCTCGGTAACGATTGGGTGTGCAAACACCTGTTCTGCTTCAAGCCACGCCACCATCTCTTGGGCGATAAGGCGTTGCTCTGCGGTCGTAGTCAGAATCAGAGAACGGTACTGTGAGCCCACATCCGCCCCCTGGCGATTGGGCGTCGTTGGATCATGCAGGGTAAAGAATACTTCAAGCAATTTCCGATATGACAGCACTTCCGGATCAAAATAGATTTCAGCCACTTCTGCGTGTCCAGTAGTTCCAGAAGAGACGGCTTCGTAGGTAGGGTCGATAGTCGTTCCGCCCGCATAGCCGGAGATCACGCTTTCTACACCACGTAATTTTGTAAAGACTGCCTCCAGACACCAAAAACACCCTCCCCCTAAAATCGCTTGTTCCATCTTTTTTTCTGTATTCATACGGTTCTAAGACTGCTTCGGGATAAAACGCATGGAGAGAGAATTGACACAGTGCCGAACATTCTTTTCGGTCAAGCGTTCGCCCTCGAACACGTGTCCCAGATGCGCCTCACACTTAGCACAGATGATTTCCGTACGGTACCCATCGGCATCCGGTACACGCTTTACCGCTCCAGGTACAGCATCATCAAAACTGGGCCACCCGCAGCCGGAATGAAACTTATCCTGCGAAACATAGAGTCGGGCATCACACCGCCGACAACGGTATTCTCCTTCCACAAAAAAGTCATCGTACTCACCAGAAAAGGGAGGCTCCGTTCCTTTTTTAACAATCACTGCTTCCTCTTCTGGTGTAAGTACATTCCAAGTGTTCATATATTCTTTTTTCCTAAGAAAGACTGGACCCGCTGCATGACACGTCCCATCGCGTCTTCTGTGGCCATGATGATCGGGTTCATGAAAGGCCACGGCGTCAGACTCGGGTGAGAAATATAGTTAAAACGAAGCATCTTGAGGATACTCGTCCGCTGTCCGATCGCAAAACTCGCGACCTCGGCAGAGGCGATGACGCCATTACCATAGGCCTGATAACCAACCAGCCGCAGGCGCGGGCCCGCGAACACGAGCTTTACCGAGAGCGGCTGCTTACTCTTGAGATCGTTATACACATCGGTGGTTTCGGCGCGACCTGTAACGACCCAGCGGAACTTCTCACGAGCGATTGCTTCGGTCAAGCCGACGCTCGCGTATTCGCGGCCCAGTATCCGAAGGGCAAAGGCTCCGGTTGAACCACCGTACCGAATCGGGAATCCGGCCAACTGAAATCCGACAATCTTCGACTGTTGGATAGCCAAACTCGCAAGCGTGCTCTGCGAGCGCTCTCCGGTCACTGCTGAACGAGGCGCTGTGCAATCACCACAGGCATAGACATGGGCCACGTTCGTATGCATGCGATCATCGACGATGATACCCTGCGACGAAACCTCGATCCCAGCTTCCTCGGCGATCTCACTATTTGGTCGTACGCCCGTCGCGACCACTACCATGTCGGCTACGATACTCTCAGTCACCCCGGCCTTTTCGATAATCACCTCTTTTCTTCCATCGGCTCCAAGTTTGATCTCGATGACTCGGCTCTCAAAACGCACATCGACATCATGTTTCTTAAGATGCGCAACCAACCGATCGGCAAATTCCGGATCAGCAATAGTACGCGGGATCGAAGCAGCGCTCTCGACGAGAGTGATATATTTCATCTGCCCAACCCGCAGAGCGCCAGCTACCTCCATGCCAATCACGCCAGCTCCGATCACTACGACACTCTCGGCGGCGCGAGCCGTCGCCTGCATCTGCCGCGCATCATCGCTGGTTCGCACTGTGTAAATACCTGGTAGATCAATACCCGGAATCGGTGGTCGAACTGGGCGAGCACCCGTCGCAATCACCAGCTCGTCGTACGAGAACACCGCCCCTTGTTCTGTCAGCACTTCCCGCTTCGCAGTATCAATCTTGACCGCCTTCTCATGGACGATCCGGACACCGTAATCACCGACCAAACTCTCCGGCTGTATCGCGTCATCAAGCTCGGCTTCGCCCGAGAGGATATAGGTCGAGGTACAGCGACAATAGATATCTGGCTCATCCGAAAGAACGATCGTCTCGAATTTTCCCTTGCGCAGCTGGCCGGCAACGACCAGACTAAACATCCCAGCTCCACCGCACCCGATCGCAAGAAGTTTTTTCATAGATATTTTCTGTGAATAACAAAAAAGAGAGTTACCCCCCTATTTTAGCGCATTTTTTTCGCTGTAGAAATCAGCCAAGAAATTCCTGCTCGCCATTGAGCCGCGCTTCCCAGGAAATATAGTTCAGGAGAAAGAAGAGCAGCACCGCCGCCACCAGTATTGCCGGCCGGCTACCATGCGCGAAGGGTACCGTCTCGAAAAGCGGGTATGCTAAGCTGAATGCAACGAGCGGCAAGGCGCAATCCATGCATCGATTAGCTAGCGATTCACGCACTCCCAGATATCGGAATTCAAACCACTCCCAAAACAAGGCTGCTCCGCACACTCCCAAAAAGGTAGCTAAAAAACCCAAACTAAAAACGATCGAAAAAATCGCAGCGACCACACCGAAAAAGAGATGCGGAAACGACCATATATCTATGGCCTTTCCCTTACCAAATAATCTAAAAACATGCCTCTTCATAGTATCCTTATTTTAGCACCTCTCTTCTTTTCCTAAAAAAGAAAAGAGGCTCTCAAGGGAGAGTCGGTACTGACATACTAAGCTTTCATATATAAAGAAAAAGCGGCTTGAGATAGACTCTCGCCGCTTTCATCGCGGAAAGCCCATTTTGGGTCAGGCCGCAATCGCAAAATGTTCGATCCGCTTGATTCTTTCTTTAAGCAAGGGATCGTAAATCTCTTCGAGCAGAAAATAAAATAAAGTCCCGCAGTACCGGAAAGGAACTGCTTCCACTTCCCGGTGATCATACTGAAAAAAATCAGCTGACCAAATACGAATAACCGTGGTTGCGGGCAATTCCTTGCCCGTACGAAACAACCTACCCCCCTCTTGATCACCCTCCGAACACGAAAATATCCGGATACGCTGAGGGAGTGTAATTTTCACACTTACAGGCCTCATGTTTTCTCCTCTTCTTTCAAAGAACCGACGACCTCCTTAGCTCACAGATACGCGCATATACCTCACGCGCTACCAGCTCATGCAGAAACGCATAGTAGGTGTGGCCAAAACGTTTGAAAGGCACCGCCTCTACACGACGACCCTCGTAAAGTCCCTGCGTGATCGGACCGATCTGGATCAGCATTCCAACGGGATGCAGCCACTTTATTTCTTGCAGCAGATTTCCATCTGGAAGCCGGAGAAAATACCGTGCTACCCGAAACAGCTCCACTGTCATCCAATCTTGGCTTTCCGCAGGTGGTACCGGTGCCACGGAAGCATTCATGATGATCTCCTTGTAAATGTTGCTACTTAGCAACTTAAACTTATACACCAAAAAATATAAAAAGTCAACTGCCGTAGAAACTCTTACTCAGCGTATTGTGCTGTTTCACGAGGGCATTGCTCGTATCCACCAGAGTATTGTAATCAGCGATACGTTTCTTGAATCGGGCGACTCGAGCGTTATAGTCCTCCACTTTTTGATTGAATACTTCATACCGTTCTGCTTGTTTGAGTTTTTCAAGCTTCGCCTGTTCTTGTTCCAGAGCAGCTTCTTCGGTTTTGATAGTCGCATCAAGCGCTTTAAGCTGACGCCGGTACGCATCAATTTTCTGCCTCAGGCGCTCAAGTTCATCCCGCG